>JAJDBO010000154.1 GCA_029261305.1 Nitrospirales bacterium | reverse complement strand
GAGCCGACCAGAGAATAATGCGGCCATGGCAAAGGAAAATGGAATCGAAAACCCCACGTATCCCATGTAGAGCATTGGTGGATGCATGACCATGGCAGGGTCTTGGAGTAAGGGGTTTAAATCTTTACCATCGGCGGGAGTCGGTATGAGTCGATCAAAAGGGCTTGAGAGAAATACGATCAAGAGCAAGAAGCCCATGATAATGAGGCATTCCATTCCAATCAGATAGGGCATGATGGCGGGTTGTGTGCGCCAATGGAGCCAGACCGCAATTGTGCTAAATGCGGACAGAATAAAGACCCATAAGAGGAGTGAACCTTCATGACCACCCCAGACCGCAGCAACGGTGTAAAACAAGGGCAGTTGCGAATTCGTTGTGGCGGCAACGTAGTGGACTGAGAAGTCACGCACGAGGAACGAATAAATTAACGACGCCATGCCGATGGACAGGAGAATAAAAATCAGCGTGAGAGCGATTCGCCCGACGCGCACCCAATCCACATTGCGAGTCTGGAGCGCCAGAAAGGACGAGACGATCCCAAACGCCGAGAGCACAAGGGCGATGACGACGGAAAAATGTCCGATTTCAATGATCATGAATGATTAGGGTTTGTGGCTCTACTGAACCAGGGATTTCATGAAGTCCTTGCGAGGAAGTTCCACTCCTGCGCGTTTCAATTCAATGGGCATGTAGTCTTCGGAATGTTTGGCCATGATGAGGTTGGATTGAAATTTATGTTGCCCGGTCCAGAAGCCTTCAACCACAGCACCTTGCCCTTCTTTAAACAAGTCAGGCGGAATGCCTTCAAAGGTCACAGGTATCGTGCCTTCACCATCCGTGAGTTCAAAGGTCATTCCTAGGCGATCAGCATAGGCTTCCATGCTGCCTTCCACAACCATGCCTCCGACGCGTACCTTTTTTTGATAGTACCCTGAGTCAAACGCCTTGACTTCGGAGGGTGTAAAAAAATACACCAGGTTCTCTCCAAAGTTCCCGAGGGCAAGGTAGGCTAAGGCACCACCGACCAGAGCAAGGCTGACGATAATCCCAATTTTTTTATTTTTTGAACCCATGGTTTATTCTTCCTGATAGAGTTTGGATGCTTTAATTTCTTCGTACAACAGTCCGACTCGCCGACTCATAGCAAACAAAAATATGGCTAACGGAATCAGGCCGATCAAATATGCCCCAACGACGAAGCCATAATTCGTGACTAACCCAATATCCCGAGCCTCAAAGATATTATCCGTGGAATTCCACTTCCCAATCAAGATCAGAGTCTTCAGTTCGCGTAAATTATCTGGAGGTGGCCCATGGTAATGAACGGGAAGGGTCGACTCACTTTCAACCAAGGCAAACGTGGCATCTCCAGTCTCAACCTTACCCTTCAATGTTCCGCCGCGCACCATCCCTAATACTCGAATCTCCTGACTCGGTTTTTGATCGGTGACTTGCTTGGGAGACAGTGTCGCCAAATGTTGTTGATAATGACTATAGGTTAACCCGGTTAACACTACGGCCACAATCAGCAAACCGCACCATCGAAGATATAAGCTTGTCATGGGTCGGTTTTCGACATATGAAACTGACTCATGAGTCGACCCTTTTTGGCGTGCAACAGACGGTCGAGATAGAGCAGTTGTGTCCGGACCATGAGCATATACGAAAACAAGAGAGACATCCCGATACTCATGCACATGAGTGGGATGAGAATTCCTGATGAAATGCTCACGCCGCGCATGGAAATCGATTGGGGTTGATGGAGTGTTCGCCACCATTCCACGGAAAAATGAATGATCGGCAAGTCTACCAGTCCGAGAATAGCCAGCACTGCCGCATACCGCGCTTCCTTTTCTGAATCATCAATGAAGGTGCGGAGCATCAAATAGCCAATCAGAATCAGGAGCATAATGGTATAGGAAGTCAATCGAGCATCCCAGGTCCACCACGTATTCCACGTAGGCTTGCCCCAGATCATTCCTGTCGCTAGCGCCAATGTCGTAAAGATGGCTCCTATGGCTGCAACCGCATGGCACATGTTGTCCACGATCGGATCGCGCTTCCACAAATACCAAATGCTTCCAATAGACAACACGATATACGCAAAGAGTGAGGTGTGAGCCAAAGGAACATGCACATACATGATCCGTACGACTTCACCTTGGTAGTAATCTGGAGGAGAACCGATTAGTCCTATGTAGAGTCCGGCAATAATGCATAAAGCCGCCCCTCCTCCGAACCACCCTTGGAAGCGTTGAACTTTTCGTATGACTCGATGAATGATCATTTCAGGGTTGTTATTCTCAGATTCTCATCTGGTCTGCTAATTGTCCATCACAAACTCAAACATCCAAAATGACACGACCGTAAAAATCACATCAAAAATGGCAAGAAGTTCAAGCCATTGGCTGTACATGGGCAAGGGAGAACCATTGAGGGCACCCTTCGTAGCTTCGACGGCAGCGATCATCACCGGGACCACCAGGGGAAGGAGTAAGATCGGGAGCATCACTTCACGAGCCCGAATTTGAACCGTCAAGGCTGAAAACAGCGTCCCGACGGCGGAAAGACCCACTGTGGCTAGGAAAAATATTAACAGAAGGAGTGAAATCTCTTCAACGACGTCTAAATTGAAAAAGATTACAAACATTGGAAATAAAAGGATTTCCACCACAAATATAAACAAAAAATTGGCTGTGACTTTGCCCAAATAAATGGCCCCTTTGGATTCAGGTACCATTTGCAGGGCCTCGATACAGTCATTTTGCAATTCTGCAGAAAAAGATTTGCCCAAGCCAATAATGCCAGTAAACGCAAAGGCCACCCATATAATGCCCGCGATGACCTCTCGCGCCGCTTGCTGGTCCATGGAAAAGCTAAAACTAAAAATGAGAATGACGATCAGCGCGAAGAATACCATGGAAGAAATCGTCTCTCGGCTCCGCAGTTCGGTAACCAGATCTTTCCAGACAATCCAACGAATAACGTTAAAAAAGGTCATCAGACTTTAGTGCCTCGATGGAGATTTCCTGGAGTGACCCTTGCCGGAGCATGCCAGCCCGGCTAGTAATGGGACGGGCTTTATCATGATCATGGGTAGACATGAGCACAGCCCCATTTTCAGACAACCGCTCCCGAATATACTCTCGCATGATTTCGGTGCCTGCTGTATCCAGCGCAGTAAAGGGTTCATCTAATAGCAAGACCCTGGGTTTGGCCAACATGGCCTTGGCTAGAGCTAATCGTTTCTTCATGCCGGCGGAATAATTGCGAATTTTCATTTCGGTAAAAGCCCCAATCCCCACGCGGTCTAACGCCAGTTTCATGTCACGGTCCGTCGGGCTTTGTCCGCGCAGCGCCAAGGCAAATTCCAAATTTTCCTTCGCGTCTAGATCATCGTAGAGATAGGCGCCATGGGCTAAAAACATCATATTGGCGCGAATCGTTTCTTTCTCTCTCAGCCCATCAAGACCGAGGATTTCAAACCGGCCTTCACTCGGTCGTTGCAATGTTGCCAATATTTTTAACAAGGTAGTCTTGCCCGCGCCGTTTGGTCCAAAAAGGGAAAAGCATTCCCCTTCTTGAATGGTGAGGCTTAGGTCATGCAGCACCTCGTAATGCCCATAGGATTTACTGATGGCTTGGCAAGAAATGGCGGTCATGAAAGTGATATCTCGTGGACTTTCTTTACGTTAGGACGTGGAATGCAGGGGGTAGCCGTGGGAAGTTGTGTGTAAATAAAAATAACTAAGAATTCATATCTAGTATTTGGAGATTCATGGTATATGAACAAGCGAGGACCCAAGGGTCAATGAAATCGCCTACGTAGTATAATTAATGGGCGACGGCGTGTCCAGGTTCAACTCCTGAGCCGATCGGCACATGGTTGATTCCCATGCTCATTGACGCATTGAAGGAGGGGTGAATATTATGACTGGTTAGTATGAGGGAGACATGGTCTTAAAAATCATGAAGGCTTATGCCTAGGGAAATGGCCCGTTTCCTGAGTTCAAGCAGTGTTGCTACCCTCAAAGGTAAATGGATGGTATTCTATCTAGATGAAGCATATGTGGTTTCCGATCCTAGTTGTGCTGGTTTTTGGAATCGGGTGCGATCCCGGTCTCACTGAAACTTCCCCAGAGCCAGGGGTAGGTCAGCAAGTCGCGTTCAAAAAGAACCGCCCAACCATTGGTGCGCCGGCGGAAGAATTCAAGCTTATCGATCTGGAGGGGAAATGGCTGTCCCTTGCAGATTATAAAGGGAAAGTCGTTCTTCTGAACTTTTGGGCCACTTGGTGTGGTCCCTGCCGAGTTGAAATGCCAAGCATGGAAGTCTTGTATCAGGATTTAAAGGAACAAGGGTTTGAAATTTTGGCGATTTCCTCAGATCATCAAGGCAGTATCATCACGCGGCCCTTTGTGGAAGCAAAGGCGCTCACCTTCCCCATTTTGCATGATGCCGATTATCGGGTGAGCGGAACCTATGGTATACGAACATTGCCGATGAGTTATTTAATCGATCGCCAAGGGACCTTGCGTCATCGGGTATTTGGTGCACGCGATTGGAATAGCCCGGAAGCGAGAGAACTCATTCAAGAATTGTTAGAAACGTCATAACCTATGATTGACTCTCTCAATCAAGTTTCTTTATTCGCCGCGTTTAGCGCGGGGTTGCTGTCCTTTGTCTCGCCGTGTGTGTTGCCGTTAGTCCCCTCTTATGTGTCCTACATCACTGGTCTTTCTCTCGAACAATTAACTGATGCCGCAGAACGCCATCGCTTACGAAAAACCATTCTGGTGAATTCGCTGTTGTTTATTCTTGGATTTTCCACGGTCTTTATCGCATTTGGCGCGTCCGCGAGTTTTATCGGCCAAGTCCTGTACGAATACCAAGATCTCATACGCAAAATTGGAGCGGTGTTCATCATTGTGTTTGGCCTGTATATGGTCGGACTTCTGAAGATGAATTTTTTAATGACCGAGCGCCATCTCGTACAATTTAATACTCGTCCGGTGGGATATGTGGGATCGTATTTGATAGGCACAGCCTTTGCCGCCGCCTGGACCCCATGTGTTGGGCCCATCCTTGGTGCCATCTTGGCCTATGCGAGTACCACTGATTCGATGCAGGATGGCGTCATGTTGTTAGCTTCGTATTCATTTGGCCT
>JAJDBO010000153.1 GCA_029261305.1 Nitrospirales bacterium | reverse complement strand
CGCACCAAAGAGCAAATTCTGAAGGAATTGCCACCCAAGACCGAGACGGATGTGTATTTGGATCTCACCGAACGGCAGAAGTCTCTCTATCAACACACCATCGCGCAAATTCGTCCAACCATCGAAGATGCCTATCGATCTAAAACGCAAGCGCAGGCTCGAATTATTGCGCTCACGGCCATCCTGAAATTACGGCAACTCTGCTTGTCGCCAAAGTTACTGCAACCCGATTCGCATGATACGTCGCCCAAGATTACATTTGTCATTGAGCGACTAGCCGAACTCATGGAAGCTGGTCACAGTGCCCTGGTCTTCTCCCAGTTCACTTCGTTTTTGGATTTAGTCGAAGCCGCATTGGTGAGTCATCATATTCCCTATGTCCGTTTAGATGGATCAACACCGACCGCAAAACGCCGGAGCTTGGTCAAGAAATTTCAAGACGGCAAAGACGCCTCCGTATTCTTGCTCAGCTTAAAAGCTGGAGGACAGGGGCTGAATCTCACCAAAGCATCGTATGTGTTTCACCTCGATCCATGGTGGAACCCCGCTGTCGAAAATCAAGCCTCGGATCGCGCGCACCGCATTGGCCAAACCCAAAAAGTGTCCATCCTACGTATCCTCATGCGCCATTCCGTCGAAGAAAAAATGATGGCCTTAAAAGACCAAAAGTCTGCCCTCTACGAAGCCGTCCTTGAAGGGACGACGCATAAAGGATCAGGGTCTTCGATTTCCAAAGAAGATTTTGAGTTTCTCTTGGGTTAAGGAGTTAATTTTATGCGGGGTTTCGCCCCCGCCGACGAGGTCCTTTTGTTTCGGCCAAAGGACCCAAAACCATTTCTGCCTGTGCGCGGCCCCAAGGGGGTCCCTCCGCCTCCGTCCCGAATATGATGGCTCGGGAACTCGCTCCGAGGTGCAAAGCCACCTCTCCACTCAAACAGCCCGAGCCGAAAAGTCGATTCGGGACTACAGCTCCGCCGCGCCCAACGCAGGAGATGCCGTGATAAAGGACGTCATGGGCAAATCAATTGAAAAGACAGCGGTTCCGGCGTATCCTTCGGAAAAATCAATGGCGTGTTATAGGGACAGAAACCTGAAAATCTTTCTTTCGCACGGATCCATCTAAACATTGTTAGGCTTGGTAAATAGATATGCTTACCTTAGACCAGATGATAGATCTTCTTGAAGGTCGTATTTCTAGAGCCAATGCTCATTGGTCTTTCTTATTTGCCATAAATCTCGCGGTAGTTGGCTGGGTATTAACTTCTGGTGAAGGCATAGTTCAACCCAGTATCTATGTATTTATTGCTCTATTGTTCTTGGTATATATTTTCATATTCATAGCGATACTACAGGTTCAAACCGAGATGATTGCTTTAGAGCTAGATATTGCGATGGAAGTTAAGGGGAAAGATCACCAATCGTGCTTTCTAGAAACTCTAGAAAAACCAAAATTCAAAAATGTAAAAAAGATTACTTGGATCGTGTATTGGTTGGGGAATATCCTAGTTCTAGGATATCTTGGTCTTTACTATAGGTAGCCTAACAATCCAATCAACACGGACCTTTTAAAGCGCTGTGAAAAGGAAAAGGGGACAGATTTATTTTAACAGCACCAGGGGCTGAATCCATCCGACTCCCTTTCTGCAATCTTTCGTTCCTGCAGACGAGGTCCTTTTGTTTCGGTAAAAGGACCCAAAACCATTTCTGCCTGTGCGCGACCCCAAGGGGGTCCCTCCGCCTCCGTCCCGAATATGATGGCTCAGAAACTCGCTCCGCTCAGACAGTCTTCGCCAAAGAAGTTGGATTCGGGGTGCTGGCCCAGCCGCGCCCAACGCAGGAGACGCCGTGATAAATAAAGCCATGCGTATTACCAATTGAAACGACAACGGTTCCGGCGTATTCTTCGGAAGAGCCGATGGTCTGTTATACGGACAGAAACCCGAAGATCCTTCTCTTACACGGATTCATCTAAACATTGCTATGCTGCATCAGGAGATTTCGATGTGTGAGCAAGAATCTTCCATTTTGGATCAAGTCAAAGAAGAGTATGAGCGTGTAAACGAGAACATTCGTGTTCTCATGGACGTCCGCTTCAAGCTGTTGGCCTTCTTGCCTGTGTTTGGAGGTGTCGCGGTCTTTCTCCTTTCTAGCCTCGGCCTCGCAGGCAACGGCTCCGCCCCAATGGCACCACCAGCTGTCGTGGCGGCAGTTTCGTTTCTCGCTTTCGTCACCACGCTTGGAATTGTCGCCTACGATCAACGGAACTCGGAACTGTACAACGCTTTGATCCACCGAGCTAAGTACTTGGAGAGTATGTTTGCGGTCGAAGTTTCGCCTGGGACGATCCGAGTGACAACAACTGGTGGGCAATTTAATGAGCGACCACCTCCACAGAAGGAGCTTCTCGGATTCATCAAGGCTAAGCATGATGTGGGCTTGGCGCTGGTCTATGGGCCGATGCTGGGAGCCTGGTTCTTTCCGTTCATTCTTGGCATCTTAGGCTCAATTCCGCTGGCTGGTTCTTACTATACTTTGCTTGCGGCAGCAGCGGCTGTTCTTGCAGGCCTCGCTCTTACGCGCCATCTCATCCGGATTGATGAGGACGACAGTAAACGATGGGACGACGCCGGACAACGTAGTGCGTAGGGACAGCATAACAAGCAGTTTGAAAAGAAAGGGGACGCTTCCTTTTTTTGTGGCGTATGATTTAATCGGGGTGTCGCCCTCGAGCGACGAGGCACTTTTGTTTCGGAAAAAGTGCCCAAAACTATTTCTGCCTGTGCGCGGCCCCAAGGGGGTCCCTGGGCCATCACCCCGAATCAAGATGGCTCAGAAACTCGCTCCAAGGTGCAAAGCCACCTCTCCACTCAAACAGCCCGAGCCGAATAGTCGATTCGGGACTCCAGCTCCGTCGCGCCCAACGCAGGAGACTCCCTGATAAATAAAGCCATGGGCACAGTCAATTGAAAATGTAGATGGCCCTTGCGTATCCTCCGGATGAATCCATTGTGTGTTTTACCAACAGAACCCTGGCCAGGATTTACTAGGCCACAGCGATGTGAAGACGACGATGATCTATACTCATGTCCTCAATCGCGGGGGCGAGGCGTTCGAAGTCCGGCGGATGGTCTTTTCATCCCACCTGAAGGGGAAAGCAGGGTAGCCTGATCAGGCTTGGAGCCTTTCTCTTTTCAAACGGAATGAAGATGTTTCTAAGTGGTGGAAAACACAAAGAAATTGGGTTAAGCTGATTTGGCATTGGAGTATACTAAAATGGCGAGTGAGCTGCATGGATCCATATACTCAATAATTAGGTGGCTTAGGCGGGGAGTATGCTTGACATTCATTGTTACTCAGATCCCGAATTGCATACGGCTGTATACACAGGTTCTTCAAGGCCTAAGATGCCGCGGGATCACGCGGAGTAGCAACAACCCCGTTGCTGACTATGCAGAAAGGCTGGTATCGGAAGGGCTTGGCACTGGCCCTAGTGAAGAAATCAAGCCCTGGATACGATGGACTGGACGAACGGACGGGAGATCGATACGAGATTAAGGGGCGGCGGCCCACCGCACACGTCACGCACACAAGCTCACACAAACTTATGCTTCGCTTCAGCTTATTCGAAGATAGCCGTGTTAAGAACGTTACCAATCGAATCGCCACCTAACACTGCGCTGATAAGGCCCGCTACTGCGCTCGCAGTTTTATCAAGTTTCGGCGTAGGTGCGGTATACGTCCACTTGCCAATTATCCTTAGGCGTACAAACAGGGGAGCAATCTAATGAACGTCTTTATAAGTTATAGTTGGCAGGATGTTCCTATAAGAAGAGCAATTGTCGCTGAACTTAGAGGGGAAGTAGATATAAGAGTCCTTTTTGACGCCGGTAGAATTGCTGCATCTGATCCGCTTCACCCGAACATTTCTACTTTAATAGATAGATCGGATTTAGTTATTGCGATACTTACTTCCTCCGGCTTGTCATCAAAAGAGGTTCTCGATGAATTAGTGAGGGCAAATGAGCGAAAAAAAAGGATTTTGCCACTTGTAGAACAGTCAATTCCCTTAGAAATGCTCCCTCATTTCTTGCGTGATGTGCTCCAAATCCGATTTACAAATAGTAGTTTTGATAAAGCCGTAGATACTCTTTCAGAAACAGTCAGCAAATTATCTCAGAAACTATTATCAAGTGCAGGTGAACCTTCGAGGAAACTCCATAGTGATATTGCCCCATCTACCGTCAAAGATTTCGCTAGTCCGGATTTGGATTGGCTGCAAAGAAGTAATTTAGGTAGAGAATTATTAGAGCAAGTAATCGCGATGTGCGCAGTCTACCAATTTTCTTGGTCACGCAATGATAGCGAAGAACTAACCCCAATATTTATCTCGCCGAACACATTTATCCCAGATAGCTGGACAAGAAGCTTTCTAAAAGGAATTCTTACGATTGAGAAGCTGAAAAATGCAGAGACAATCGTAGAAATTGGAGTAGGCACAGGAATTGTTCCTATAGTTTTGGCCAGGGCTGGATTCAATTTCAAGAAGTTCTACGGTTTTGACATCGATACGTTAGCGACAAGAGTAAGCAACATAAACGCAAGCCTCTACAACCTAGGCAGCCGAACAGTATTCAAAGGGGGAGGCTCTATCTTCGAGCCGGAAAGGTCATTTGGTCTGAGCAATGCCTATATTGATTTGGTTGTAGCGAATATTCCACAAGTTCCTTCTATGTCGACAGGTCCAATTCGGGACTTATTCGATTATTATCATATGCCTGTTGGTGTTACCGGAAGAAAACGTGACTGGGCCATGCAAGGCTTGTGGTTGGTTTCGGAAATCCTTGAGCAAGCAAAAACAAGATTAAGAACAAATGGGAGGGTTGTTCTTAATATTGGAGGAAGGCCAGGGAAAGAACATCTTATCGGAATGTTATCCGACTGCGGCTATGAAGCTGAAATTGTTCATAATGAAATTATTGAGCAAGATCCAGAAACAGATATTTCTGCTTTAGTCCACTTTGAGCGTACCCAGTCGGTTTTTTATAGCTTTTATAGCGACAGCGAGTGTAAAGCTCAAATTTCTGCACGAGCCGCTTACGAGCGAATTGCTGAAGGTGAGAAAGCGTTTCATGAGCTTTTTGTAATCGAAGCATTTCCGACGAGTGTGTAATGAAATATGGAAAGAGAGGATGAAAACAGGTAAACAGAGCAGAGTGTTTAGTGCAAAATGTACCGACGCAGAAGACTCTTACGCCATGTATCGATCGGGATATTATGTAAACTCAAAAGAAAATGGCAGTTTTTTTTGGGATAAAGAACATAATAGATATGTGATAAAAATAGATTCTCATGTCTTGTTTAAATCTCGAAAGCTGCTTAATGATTGCAAGCTCCCATGTGATTATACTTTTTGCAGGAATAGCTCAGCCATTCTTGATATGATAGAAAAGTATAAATTGAAAACATGGTTTACTCCCGCTGTGAGAGAGATTTATGAGGAGCTTCTTAGTGCAAAATTGGCTTTTACGATAGAGGCTGTTCACAACGAAATTGTAGCAGGAGGTTTATTCGGGGTTGCACTGGGCAATGTATTAACCGTAGACACTTTGGTGGGTTTGCCAAATTCTAAGCGGCATCGTTCTACCTCTAAGGCGACTTTGTGCCATTTAATATTAAAAGGATATAACCAAGGAATTACGTGGGTCGATGGAGAAGTGCAACATAAAAATAATCATCCAGCTGCACGGCTTGGTGAGGAAAAAGTTAGCTTTTCCGAATTTAGAGAATACCTTTTTTGTAACTCCCAGAGTCGGAATGCATTTATCATTAATAACTTCAACACGGTGTTTGCTGCTGATGAATAGCCTCGCACCGCGATGCAGCCGTCAATGGGCACCGTAGGGTTGGGCTTGCCGGGAAGGTTCCGTCGCGCCGCATTCGGCTGATCGCTAATCCGTATGGCCTTGAGACCTGAAAAGGGATGTTTCCCTTTTTTAAGATGCATGAATTGGGATTAGGCCTGAGTATCCAGTTTTGGTAAGGTTTGTCCCTCGCATCTTCAGTTTGGAAGATTGATTGGTTTGTGGGTTGTCTCCCGCGTTGGGCGCGGCGGAGCTGGAGCACCGAATCGACTTTTTGGCGAAGACTGTCTGAGCGGAGCGAGTTTCTGAGCCATCTTATTCGGTGCAGAGGCGGAGGAACCCTGGAGAGCTTGTTTCTGAACAAGGTCGGAGGGGCCGCGCACGGGCGGAAATGGTTTTGGGTCCTTTTGCCGAAACAAAAGGACCTCGTCTGCAGGGGCGAAACCCTGCATTAAATAAATTGTGGGCAGTGCCCATCCTACCTACCGGTCTTTTCCCATCACTTCAAACAAACTGAGTTCTGTAGATTTGCCTCCCTCCTTCCCTACAATGTAAAGTTTAACCGTCATCACTGACGTCCTGGTTTTGCAATCAATCCAACAATCATGTTGTTAAAAGTTACAGGGTCATGAACGTATAGCCCTGCTTATAGAAAGGATATATTTTATGAGTGAAGAAGATACACAACAACCGGCTCCTGCTGCCGCGCCTGCACCTGAACCGGAAAAGTTGCTTCCGGGGGTGAAGTATATTGTGGCGGTGAGTAGTGGGAAGGGTGGAGTGGGGAAATCGACGGTGTCGTCTAACTTAGCTGTCGCGTTGGCACAGAGTGGTGCGACCGTTGGGCTGATGGATGCGGATATTTATGGTCCAAATATTCCCATGATGATGGGTGTGCCCCAGCCTGCTGGCAAAGATGGCGAAAAGATTGTCCCTGGTGAGGGGCACGGAGTGAAAGTGATTTCGATGGCATTTTTTGTGCCTGAAGAAACGGCCGTGGTATGGCGAGGACCGATGGTGCATACGGCCATCACTCAGTTTTTTCGGGATGTGTTGTGGGGCGACCTGGATTATTTGTTGATTGATTTGCCACCGGGTACGGGGGATGCGCAGCTGAGTTTGTCTCAGTTGGTGCCGATGACTGGAGCCATTGCCGTAACAACCCCGCAAGAGGTCGCGCTCTATGATGTTCGCAAAGGCTTACGAATGTTTCAAAAGGTGAATGTGCCGCTTCTGGGCATTATTGAAAATATGAGTGCCTTTGTATGTGGCCATTGTGGTGAGCAGACCGAGATTTTCTCGAATGGTGGTGGTGAGCAAGCGGCGAAGAAATTTGAAATTCCATTCTTGGGTCGCATTCCTTTGGATCCTGCTATTCGTGAATGTGGGGATGCGGGCACGCCGATTGTGGTGGCGCATCCTGAATCACCGCAGTCGAAAGCTTTTTGCGAGATTGCTGGAGCATTGCGGAAGCAAATTGAGGGAGACGGCAGTGAGAAGCCAGGCTCTTCCATTGGTGACATGTTAAAAAAATTGAAAAATCCAATGGCTTGATTTAATTGTTGATGATGAAAATTTTCTACGCGCTGATGTAAGGAGATTCAGATGTCTGAAAAAGTGACAGTGGCCATTACAGGTGACGTGGCCCCAGGTACAGGGACGGTGGCTGAGATTAATGGCAAAAGTCTGGCAGTCTTTAATATCGATGGCACGTTTCATGTGATTGATACCACCTGTGTGCATCGAGGGGGGCCTTTAGGCGAGGGCGATCTTGATGGCGAGGTGGTGACGTGTCCGTGGCACGGGTGGGAATACAATGTGAAGACCGGTGTGTCTGTGAATAATCCTTCGGCCTGTGTGGCGGCTTATCCGGTGGTCGTTGAGGGAGATGAAATTAAAGTTGATCTGTAGGGGGGATGTGAAGCGTCATGCGTGAAGCGTGATTCTTAAAGGGTAGGGGGAACCGAAAGAGTTTCTTTTACGCATGACGCTTCACGCATCACGATTGAAACTCACGTCCCGCGAGAATCTGATAGATTGCTTCACTCAACTCGTCTAACCGAAATGGCTTGGCCACCATGCCTTGAAACCCATAGGCGAGATAGTTCGATAGTACTGGGTCATTGGAGTACCCACTGGAAACGATGGCCTGAACATTCGGGTCGAGCAGTCGTAACCGTTGAATCGTATCTTTTCCTCCCATCCCTCCTGGAATCGTTAAATCAAGAATTACCGCACTAAACGGTTGGCACAGGCCTTGGGCTTTGGCGTACCGTTCAATCGCTTCCTCTCCATTCTTGGCTAATTCCACGGTATAACCCAAGAGCGTGAGCATTTGTTCAAGGAGAAGCCGAATGGCGTCTTCATCATCCATGACCAAGATTTTTCCATGTCCGAGCCGAAGACTGTTGGGTTGTAGGGTGGTTGGTAACGCTTGAATTGACGAGGCTGGTAAATACATCGTGAAGGCTGTTCCTTCTCCAGGGGATGATGTGACCTCCATCTGTCCGTGGTGGCTCGTGATAATTGAATAGGTTGTGGCTAATCCCAACCCACTCCCATGTGATTTGGTCGTGAAATAGGGGTCAAACACACGAGCCAGATGTTCACTTGAAATTCCGCATCCCGTATCCCTGATCTGAATGCGAACATGAGGCTTGTTCTCAAGGTGAAGACCGGGTTTCTCTGGCAACTCCTGAGGGTTCAGGTTTTCCGCTTCGATATACAAGGTTCCGCCTTGAGGCATGGCTTGTTGCGCGTTGAGGATGAGATTGTGGAAGGCCTGGTTGAGTTGGCTTTCATCCGCATACAAATCCCACAAATCATTTGGAAATCGGTATTCGCTTTGAATACGATCCCCTCGTAAAATCAATTGCGTGGCATTCTCGAGGATTGGCACCAACCTGACGGGCTTTTTCAGTGGCTGACCGCCTTTGGCAAAGGTCAGAAGCTGTTGGGTGAGGCCTTTGGCGAGCAATGACGCTTTTTCCGCTTCGAGTAATTGCCCGAAAGCTTTGGTGGCTGGAGAAAGAGATAATTTCGCAAGCGAAATGTTTCCCATTATAGAGAGCAAGAGATTATTAAAGTCATGGGCAATCCCTCCAGCTAACGTGCCCACAGATTCGAGCTTGCTGGCCTTTTGGAGTTCCTGCTCAATTTTCAGGCGATCAGACATATCGCGAATCACGACGACCGCGCCTAGTACGGTGCCATCGTGATGGCAGATGGGTGAGGCATTGCACATGACCGTGGTGCCGCCTCCACTTTGATTCTTGAGGCGACGATATTGGAGGGGCTTTATAATTTTTCCTTGGGCAAGCACCTGTGAGACGAGGTGCTCTTCCTGCTCCGGGTGGTCTTGGGCGAGATGAAACACTTGGTCAATGGGGCGTCCGAGCACATGGGCCAGTTCATGACCGATGAGGTTCAGTGCGACGGGATTAATAGAATGGACGATGCCGTTGATATCTGTCGTGATCACGCCATCCGCGATGCAAGCCAATGTGACCAAGGATCGCTCTTGTTCAGCAGCGAGTTCTTCTTCGGCATGGGCAAGCCGTTCTTCTTGTTCCAACTGTTGAATATTGTGCAGGACGATGGAGGGCAATAGTTCCAACGCTCGCTCGTCTTTTGTGATGTAATCTCGAGCTCCACTTTTGAGCATTTTGACGGCGAGCAGTTCATCCCCCAATCCCGTGACGACAATAAAAGGAATCGTGGGATGATGGTGTTTGATCGCGAGGATTAACTCTTCTCCTTGCATGTCTGGGAGGTGCAAGTCGAGGAGCATTAAGGTGATTGGCTGTGTGGCCAATTGTTGGAGAGCTTCTTCCCCGGTCGTCGCCACAATGGAGTCTATACTCTCGCGATGAAGGAGACGCTGAATGAGATAGCACAAATCAGAATCATCATCGAGGATAAGGATGGTATGGGGGGAGGCTGATGCCTTCATGGCAAACATGCAAACAGCTGTTGCTCGGGTAAGATCGGTTCCTTAGGTCGTCAATGGATAGTCAGCTTGTATTTGCGTAAAAATCTGGCGTAATGCCTGGATCTCCACGGGTTTCTTGAGATGGTATTTGCAGCCTAAGGCTTTAAAGGATTCAAGCTCTTGAGCGTCATCGGTCGTCGTCACTATGGTTAAGGGAATGGCTTGCAATGCATGACTGGCTTGAATATGCCTGAGGACTTCCTGCCCAGTCATTTTTGGCATGCACCCATCCAAAAACAAAATATACGGATCCAACGGTGCCTGGCCAGTACTTTTACTGACTTTGACTAAAAAGTCCAGGACTTCCTGCCCGTCCATAAATCTGAGGCATGTTTTGGAATGTCCGCATCGTTTAAGGTTTCGTTCGATAAGAGAGGCATGCCCCTCATCGTCTTCTGCAATGAGCATGATGGCCGTGTTGGTAATCGGCTCTGATTCGATTGGATTAGAGGTCATTGCATTGCCATTTGGTTCTTTGGGAGTGATGCGGGCATGCCCTACAGGCGGAAATTTTACAAAAATCCAATTGTCACCCTAATCGTTTTGAGTTTGATGCGTAGGAAGGATGGACGAATTTACCCTTAGTGGATTATTTTCTGAACACTACCAAAGAGCCCCGAAATTGTAAATCGGTATATTTAGCCCTCTTTGTGGTGAAGTCTGTCTTACCTGTTACCTGGGAGAGGGGATTGGCAGTATCATAAATGAGGGTTCTATATTAGGAATCCATTCTGTGATTAATCGTCTTGTAGTTATTTCACCCCTTTTGCATAATGTCACAAGTCAGGTCCTGCCCTTCAATACGCACTCGGTACCCTTATAGGAAAACATCTATGAATTTGGTCTCCATTGATACGTTAACAAACCGCGAGCACCGAGATGCCCCTCAGGGTCCTCGAAAGCGATTGCCCTCCTGGTTTAAGGTGAATATTCAGAGAGGCGCCCATTATCAGGAAATGCGTCGGCTGGTGAATGCTCAAGGACTTCATACCATTTGTGAAGAAGCACGATGTCCCAACATTTGGGAATGTTGGAATAATCGGACGGCAACCTTTCTCTTGCTGGGCGATGTGTGTACTCGACGCTGTCATTATTGTTCCGTGGAAACCGGAAAACCTGGTGCCGTGGATACTGAAGAGTCAAGTCGTGTAGCCGAAGCCGTACAATCATTGCAATTGCGTCATGCGGTGCTTACGTCAGTGAATCGCGATGACCTAAAGGATGGCGGTGCTTCAATCTTTGTCGAGACTATTCAACACATTCGTCGGAAAATTCCTTCCTGTAAGGTCGAAGTGCTCATTCCTGACTTTCAGGGGAGCGAGTCTGCCTTGAGGAAGGTGATGGATGCGGCACCAGATATTTTGAACCACAACATGGAAACCGTGCCTCGTCTCTTTCCCACGGTTCGCGCACAAGGGAAATATCCGCGTTCTTTAGAATTACTTGATCGCGCCAAGTGTTTGGGTGGCAAAACGAAATCCGGCTTGATGGTGGGCATGGGGGAAAGGATTGAGGAAGTGCATGGGGTCCTCCAGGACCTGCGAAGAGTGCAATGCGATATTGTGTCCATTGGCCAGTACCTTCAGCCCACAAAAGAGCATCGAGACGTCGATCGGTATTACACGCCTCAAGAGTTCGAAGACCTGAAACGTGTTGGTCTTGATCTCGGATTCCAGCATGTGGAATCTGGTCCGCTCGTGCGCAGCTCGTATCATGCGGAACAGCAGGTGGAAGGTTTAGGTCTATGAGCTGCAATCAATCTTCGACATAATTTTTGACATGCCCTATAATGAGAGAGAAAATTTTGTTTAAAAACAAAGGCTTTTTCTTTCTGCTCTCATGCGCCTCAAACGTTGGCTTCTTCTTGCCCCACTCCTTTTAACGGTATTTCTCCTCCAGTCCTACTTCTGGGTTCCCACGTACGAAAACCAAGCCACTGGTAATCCAAAACGTCTGGTCACCTACATCCAAGGGTCTTCTGGTGATGCGAAGGTGCTCAATCCGATTTTAAATGCGGATTCCGCCAGCGCAAATATTGTTGGCCATGTATTTGAAGGTTTGTTGGATTTGGATGCCGATCTTAACCTTCGTGGACGTTTGGCCACTGACTGGGCCATTTCTGAAAAAGCCTATTTATTTGTGAGTGCATCGAATCGTTTCCCGGATGGGTCTGAGGTCACAGGAACTCAGCTCACCAATCGAATCCGAGCGGTGATTAAAAAAGAACCTTCCTCTCCTCTTGCCAAAAATATTAAGGGTATTGAAGTCCTGCCTCCTGAAACGATGACCCGAAAAGTCTCCATTACAGAAAAAGATGAAGATGGAAAACCCAAACGCGGGGAGGTTGAGATTTTATTCAACATGCCGGCGCGCGTGGTATTTTCCTTGCACCGGGTGGATCAAGATTTTTTTAAACCGTTGATGCCGGTGATTGGTGATCGGTATTTGGAAAACTTTCCCTACGATCAATATCTTGAATTGCCCGAGGACATAAAGCCGGAAATTGAAACCCAAGTCCATGCTCAATTACCAGATCTTTTCCCGGTGGTGGAGCACAATCCCATTATCGATTTCCAACTACGAAAAGGCGTTCGGTTTCATGATGGGCATGAATTTGATGCGGAGGATGTGAAGTTTACATACGAAGCGATTATGGATCCGAAGAATCTTTCGCCTCGTACTTCTGACTTTGAACCGATTAAATTCGTAAAAGTGTTAGACACGCATCGTGTGAGAGTGGTCTATAAACGTTTGTTTTCCCCTGCCATCAATGCCTGGATGATGGGAATTTTGCCTGAGCACTTGCTGAATGCCGAGGCGATGCAACAAGAAATGGAAAAACGAGAACTATCGGACGCTGCGCGTACGGCATTTGGAATGCGGGATAGCCAATTTAATCGGGCCCCGGTTGGCAGTGGCAGCTATCAATTCGTCGAATGGCAGAGTGATGAGTTTATTCATTTGGCACGATTCGAAAAATATTGGGAAGGGCCAGCCGAATACCACGACTTTTTCATGCGCATCATTCCAGATCTTTTTACCCAGGAAGTAGAGTTTCATGCCGGGGCCTTAGATTACTATGGTGCACAGCCGCATCAGGTGTCGCGTTATAGAGAAGATGCGAAATATCAAAATTTTTCAAGTTTGGGATTTGGGTATAGCTATATCGGCTACAATAATCGTCGTCCCTTGTTTGCTGACCCTCAGGTAAGAAAAGCCTTAGGCATGGCCATCAATGTTGGGGATTTCATTAAATACCTCTTGTATGGCGAGGGTGAACCTATTACCGGGCCTTATCCGAAGAATACGCAATGGTATGATCCGAGCGTCCCTCCGTTGCCCTATGACCCCGAGGGAGCCAAAGCGATATTGATGAGCCTAGGCTGGACCCCTAATGCCGATGGGTGGCTAGAAAAAGATGGGAAAGTTTTCGAATTTAATCTGATCACGAATAACGGAAATCCCATTCGAAAAAATATTATGACAATTGCGCAAAATGCGTGGAAAAAAATTGGTGTGAAATGTAATACGCAAGTGTTTGAATGGGCGGTGTTCCTTAAGGACTTTGTGAATACGGCACAATTCGATGCGGTGGTACTGGGTTGGAGCATGGGGGTGGATCCAGATTTATTTCAATTGTGGCATTCGAGTGAGGCGGGTCCGCAACAATTAAATTTTGTGGGATATAACAATCCCAAATCAGACGATCTGATTGTGAGGATTCGACAGGAATATGACGTAACAAGGCAGCGAGAAATGACGCACCAGTTGCACCAACAAATACATGAAGATCAACCCTATACCTTTTTGTATGCCCCGTTAGGCACGAAAGTGTTGGATAAAAAAATTGTGCTCGTGAACCGTGGAGAAGATGGGGAAGAAACATATGAAAAGATTTATCCCACCAAAACAGGGAATATTGATTTTTATTTTAATAAATGGCGAAAACTCGAAATGACGCCAGATTTTTAATCGTCCCAAAAAATGAAAAATTGGCAGGAGCGGTTTCTTGCCATTGGTTTTATCCGAAATAAACGTCTCAACTTATGCTCGCTTACATTGGTAGAAATATTGCGCTTCGAGTGGTGCTGCTCTTTATTGTTTCAATCCTCATTCATGGATTGATTCATCTTGCACCTGGGGAGCCGAGTGCCGTGGATCCTGCCAATCCTCGAATGAAGCCAGAGGATATTGCGAAAATCCGCGCGGCATTTCATTTAGATGACCCGTTGTATTTGCAGTATGGCTATTGGGCACGAGACCTGGTTCAGGGTGAATTAAAGTCGTTTAAAGATAATCAACCGGTTCTTGGCAAAATCTGGCGACGGTTTCTCAATTCTCTCCCCTTGTTTATCTGTTCCACGTTAATTGTCTGGACATTGGCCTTTCCAGTCGGAATTCAGGCCGCGATTCGAAGAGGCGCAGTATTTGATCGGTCGAGCACCTTTGTCGCATATGCGCTGATTTCTTTCCCAGGATTCTTTTTGTCATACATCGCGATCTTGGGGGTCGTGGAAATATTTCAGGTGCCTGTTATCGGACTCCGGACCTTTGGCATGGAAGGTGCCGCAGGTTCGTTCCAATTTATGGATAGGGTGTGGCACTTGGTGATTCCTTCTTTATTGGGAGCCTTAGGCGGGATCGCCGTCCTTTCACGATATGTCCGTTCTCAAATGCTTGAGGTGGTGAGCCAAGATTATGTTCGGACTGCTCGAGCCAAGGGGTTACCCAATGACACGGTTATTTATCGTCACGCCTTGAGAAATGCCTTGATCCCCTTTATCACGATGTTTGGGCTGCTCATTCCTGGGTTAGTGGGAGGCTCAGTTATTTTTGAAACCATCTTTGCCTGGCCTGGCCTTGGGCTTCTTGGTTATGAAGCCATTTTGTCGAGAGACTTTCCCGTGATCCTAACCTTGAATGTGTTTGGCGCAATGTTAACCTTGATTGGAACGCTGGTCTCGGATGTCTTATACGGCGTGGCTGATCCACGAATTCGGTTGGAATAAATAGAATGAATACCGTGAATAGTCTCATCGCACATATTGATGCTGAAAAGCTTCCGCCACCAGAGACACCCTGGCAGGAGTTTTTCCGCATCTATAAAAAAGATCGAATGGCGATTGTGAGTTCCATCGTTCTGGCTATTTTGGTCGTCGTGGGAATTAGCGGAAAAGTGTTCACGGAATGGGTGGTGGTGTTTGACTCCGAAGTTGTTCGCCTTCCCGATAAGTTTCTGCCGCCGCTGTCGTCGCCTTCTGTCGATGTGCTTCCTGCAGGAGACCTTCCTACCTTAGGCCTGTATGTCTTTGGGACGGATGAGTTAGGGCGTGACGTATTTGCTCGAATGCTTCAAGGATCGTTTGTTTCTCTATCAATCGGGTTTGTCGCCGTGGGGATTTCTCTGGTCGTGGGATTGTTTTTGGGGGGGCTTGCTGGATTTTTTGGCAATATTAAATTACTGAAAATTATGACCGTGGATACGCTGATCATGCGGTTTACGGATGTCATGCTCTGCATCCCAACGTTCTTTCTGATATTAACGGTTGTCGCACTGCTTCCTCCCAGTATTTATAACATTATGATCGTGATTGGGTTGTTTGGATGGATGGGAACCTGTCGTTTCGTTCGGGCAGAAATCTTAGCTCTTCGCCAACAAGATTTTGTTGTGGCGGCGGAAGCGCTTGGCCTCCCTAAATCCAGAATAATTTTCCGCCATTTGATTCCGAACGCGATTGCCCCGGTGTTGGTCTCGACGACGATTGGCGTGGCCACCGCCATCCTGACCGAATCAGGCTTGAGTTTTTTAGGGTTCGGCGTTCAACCGCCGTATGCAACGTGGGGAAATATATTGACTGACGGGAAAGGGTTTATCTTTGATGCCCCTTGGCTGTTCCTTATTCCAGGTCTGGCCATTTTTGTGGTAGTGCTGGCGTTTAATCTAGTCGGGGAGGGCCTGCGT
Source organism: Nitrospirales bacterium (assembly GCA_029261305.1). The sequence goes on along the minus strand of JAJDBO010000153.1, from coordinate 2,949 downwards.
GAAGCGCTCAATCCAAAGTTGCGGAGACGATAACACTTGAATCCTTCAGACCAACCACTTCTCGAAGTATCCCAACTGTATACGTCCTTCTTTTCGGACAAGGGCGAAATTCGTGCAGTTGAAGACGTCAGCTTTGCCATTCACCCTGGGCAAACATTGGCGCTGGTTGGAGAGTCTGGCTGTGGGAAATCTGTCACGGCACTCTCGATCATGCAGTTGTTGGATTATCCTGGGAAAGTGGTGGGTGGAAGAATTTTATTTAAGGGGCGCGACGTGTTGACCTTGTCAGATAAAGACATCCGAAAGATTCGCGGGAAACACATTAGCATGGTCTTCCAAGAACCCATGACCTCACTTAATCCAGTGTTTACGATTGGTGATCAAATCGGAGAAGTCTTAGAAATTCATACATCGTTGTCGAGACAAGAAGTCCGCAAAGAAGTGATTCGCTTGCTGGAGAAGGTTCACATTCCTTCGGCGGAACAACGCATTGATCAATACCCTCATGAGATGTCAGGCGGGATGAAACAGCGCGTGATGATTGCCATGGCCTTGGCATGTAAGCCAGATCTCCTGATTGCCGATGAGCCGACGACCGCGTTGGATGTGACGATTCAGGCGCAGATCCTAGAGTTGCTCAAAGAACTACAACAAGAAATGGGCATGGCGATTTTGCTCATCACGCATAACCTTGGCGTGGTCGCGCAATTTGCTCAAGAAGTCATCGTGATGTACGCCAGCCGAATCGTGGAAAGGGCGAATGTGGAAACGTTATTTGCTCATCCGTCGCATCCATATACGCGGGCGTTATTACGCTCGCTGCCAAAGCCTGGCTTGCGTGAGAATCGGCTTGAATCGATTCATGGCACGGTACCTTCGCCCTTGGTGTATCCCAAAGGCTGTCATTTCTCGACTCGCTGTCCGGAAGTTTTGGATTGTTGTGCCAATGAAGAGCCGCCGCTCATTAAAATTGAGTCTGGCCATCAATCGGTCTGCTGGCTGCATCAACCCGAGCGGGTGGAGAAGACTTTGTGATGGATTCTAGAGTCACCAAGGGCGCACCTCTCCTTGAGGTGAAAAACCTCCAAAAATATTTTCCCGTGCGGAGTGGCATTTTCTCCAAAGTGACAGCTTCAGTGAAAGCGGTGGATGATGTTACATTCGATATCATGCCTGGGGAAACCTTTGGCCTCGTGGGCGAATCGGGCTGTGGCAAAACCACGGTGGGTCGGACCATCCTGAGGTTGATGGAGCCTTCGGGCGGCGAAGCCATTTTCGAAGGCGACAATATCTTCGCGATGAATTCGAAAACGCTACGTGCGACGCGTCGTCGAATGCAGATCGTGTTCCAAGACCCCTATAGCTCGTTGAATCCTCGGATGACCGTAGGCTCAATCGTGGGTGAACCATTGTTGGTGCATAAGTTAGCAAAGGGACAAGACCTTACGGACCGAGTGTATCAATTATTAAGCCGAGTTGGGTTGCGGCCAGAGCATTATTCACGCTATCCGCACGAATTTTCTGGTGGGCAGCGCCAACGCATTGGTATCGCCAGAGCCTTGGCGCTCAATCCCAAATTTATTGTGTGTGATGAAGCGGTCTCAGCCCTGGACGTGTCAATTCAAGCCCAGATCATTAATCTCCTCAAAGATCTCCAAGAAGAATTTCACCTCTCCTATTTGTTCATTACCCACGACTTGAATGTGGTGCAATATATCGCCAAGCGAATTGCCGTGATGTATTTAGGAAAGCTGGCAGAAGTGGCGCCGTCTGAGACCTTGTTTGAGAATGCCAAGCATCCCTACACCCGAGCCTTGCTATCGGCAAATCCTTTGCCAGATCCCACGATGAAGCACGAACGCATCCTGCTCCCTGGTGATGTGCCAAGCCCACTCAATCCTCCTTCTGGTTGCCGGTTCCATACTCGATGCCCCCAAGTCATGGATCATTGCAAAACCACTGAACCCCCGCTCATTCACATTGGCGATTCAGGCACTGAACATAAAGTGTGGTGCCATCTTTACTCGTAATGCGTGAAGTGTAATCCGTGAAGCGTAAGGAAATGAGTGAAAATACCTAGTTTTTGTCCGGTCTTATTGAATCTCCTTTTCGTCTTTACCCATTACGCATAACTCATCACGCTTCACGTCCCCAACCCCTGTCCTTGCAGCCCCCAAGCCCCGATTCGTATAATCACGCATTCACCTACAGAGCTCGCAGTTTATACTTACCCGATTCCCCAGGAGCAGGAGTTCCCATGTCTGAACCCGTCAAAGATCCAAAAACATATCCAGCCCTTCGCAATATTCAATATTCACCGATGCAACAGGGCGAAGAGCAATACATTGTGCTGTGGGACCCCTCAGGGCTGAGTGCCGAAAAACTTATCATCCCGCTCAACTTCTTTTTCCTTTTTCAATTTATGGATGGCGAACATACCTTGGAACAAGTGGGCGCGGAGTATTTGAAAAAATACGGCGAGTTTTTGATGCCTGATAAGTTAGATAAACTCATTGACGACCTTGATCAAAAACTGTTCCTCGAAGGGGACCGATACGAAGCCGCGAAAGTGGCCGCGCTCAAAGCCTATCATGAAGCGCCGACACGGAAACCACAGTATGCGGGTAAGAGCTACGAAGAAGATCCTGAAAAACTCAGAGAACAGATTGCAGGATTTTTTACATCCAAAGAAGGTCCCAAACCGGCGGCGTCGGAAAATAAAGATAAACTCATCAAAGGATTGATCGCACCAAATTACGAAGTGAAAGATGCCGGGCCAATCTATGCGTGGGGCTATAAAGAACTGCGAGATGCTGAGACGCCAGATGTCTATATTGTCATCGGGATTGGCCATGCCGGGCTAGAAGAACCCGTGGCCGTGACGGATAAAGATTTTGAAACTCCTTTGGGCGTGGTACCGGTGAATCGTCCAATTATGGATTATTTGAA
>JAJDBO010000152.1 GCA_029261305.1 Nitrospirales bacterium | reverse complement strand
TTCATTTGGAAATTTTTATAAGATCGAACTGCATCCTTCCTCTCTAAGCGTAGCGGATCCTCAACACTACGATATAGAGACCGACTCCTTTGCTCCCGACGCATGGCAAACGCTGACGGAATTTGGGTACCTGCAATTTTCCTCCAAACCCCAGGGAACCCTGGTCTCCGTGCAACCTCAAGAGCGAAGCCAATCGATTCTGGGAATCTTGGATCCTATCCATGTTCGTGAGGAATCCCATGTCCTATTTGAAGTGGATGAACATGATCCCTACACCGTGACGATAAAAATCTCTGGATCCGGGACTCGAGTTATTTTCACCCCGACTCAGCCATTCGAACTCATTGCCGATGAGACGAAGTTTGAAGGCATCAAAGATTTTCCTTTTCCGGAGGAATCCTCTCTCACCTTTAAACCTGTGCTCCCAGAGCACCGATCAAAAATTGAAATTTTTGGGAAAGAGCAACATCTGACTCTAACCCTCCGACTCTCCCCATCCTCCAAAAACCACATGTTCTCTAGACAACCAATTGCCATTAAATCCCTAGGCCTTTCCCGGCAAGATGCCACCGGCAATCGGGTGACCGCATTGGTAGGACCGGGAGTCCTGCGTTATCCAGACTTTGAGGATCGCCCAGCCCAAGCCATTCAGGCCACTGACTTTGTCAGCATTGAACCAAAGAATGTCATGACCATTACACAGATGACGTTGCAGAAAAACACACCTGGGCTCAAGCTGTTTATTGACGGCACAGTCAAGCACATTCAATCAGGATCTGCAGAATTTCCTACCGACCATCGTCTTTCTAAATTCGAGGAATTGTGGAATAACGCAAAGGTGCAATTACTGTTAGCGTTTTGGACGGACATTAAATGACGCAGAGAGCCCAAGTCATGGGACGATTCTTGATTAGTGTGATGGTTCTTCTTACCCCAGCACACGTCTACGCCCAAGAAATCGGAGATGTAAACCCCTCGGTGGTGAAAATCGTCGCGCATGTAAATGGCAAGACCAAAATTGGAACTGGCCTGGTCGTGCGGGTTGAACAAGAATCGGCCTATATTGTCACCGCATCTCACGTCGTGGAAGGTGATCCATCCCCTGAAGTAGAATTTTTCACACAACGCAACCGCTTCGCTTCCGCAAGGATCGTTGGGATCGAGGGAGGCGACGACCGGGGGCTGGCTGGGTTACTAGTCGAGGGCACGATACCATCCGGTATTAGACCAATATCATTGAATAGCCAGTTTGATGTTCAACCTGGTGATGCGGTGACATTGATTGGATTCCCACGCATGGCCGGCGTCCCTTGGGCCGTGACCAAAGGTGAGACCGTTGGACGAAAGGGGCGAGACCTTGTCTTCTCGAGCCCTGTGGATGAAGGCAGCTCAGGCAGTCCCCTCCTCAAAAACAATCAGGTAATTGGAATCGTTACGGAAGTAGGCTCTCCGTTTGCATACGCGGTTCCGGCACTCATTACTCAATATGCCCTGGAAAGCTGGGGCATACGGTTTGGTGTTCACCTTCGAAGCAAGCCCGCCAGCATCATGGACCAGTCAATGGTGCACATGATCCAAGTTAACCGCTTTCATCACCCTTATGACTTTTCGAAAAAGGGACTTTCCGGTTTTGTCATGGGCTCATTTGAACATGAGTTTGAGATGCAACGCATTAAGGGGATCACCGTGGTGATTGATAAAGCCACGGGCTTGATGTGGCAACAAGGTGGATCAGACAAGGCGATGTTTCTTTCAGATGCCGAAACCTATCTGCAATCACTGAACGAGAACGCTCATGCGGGTTTTTCTGATTGGCGATTGCCTACCGTGGAAGAATTAGCTTCACTCCTTGAACCCATTGGCGCACACGACAATCGCTTTATTGATTCACGATTTGATTCGAAGCAAGCATCAGGTTGGACCAGCGATTCAGCTCGAGACCACAACAATAGTTCTATAACGTGGACTGTACAATTCTGGTTAGGTGGCGTGGAACCGGAACCCGCAGGGGTTAGAAATCACGCGAAAGCCGTTCGGTCTCTTACCACCACACCTACAGGAAACCAATAGGCGGAAATTCCCTCAAAAACACCGTACTTATTTTTCCTCAAAGCACGGAGGCATTCCAATATTTTCAATACTACGATTGCTCTAAGAGAAAGCGGGGGCTGGGGTATCCGCGAAACCCTATCGAACCAGCGATTCGGGAGTCATTGAACTGGTTTCGAGAATATGAGTATGGGTGAGGTGACTGAAGAAGAATGAGAAATAGTTCAAGACTTGTGGGAAAGGGTAACCACCATTTTTTGACTCATCACCCATACCACTTTCCCTCATTTCCAAAGATTTAAGCGGTCCCTCCAGCTTCCTTCTGCTCTCGGGCTAATATCTCGGCAAACCGTTTCCCAACAATGTCCGTGACTTTGCCCATCACTTCGGTGAGTTCTTTCCACTCCTCCAAGGTTAACTCGGCTTTCAAACTCGGATGCAACCCCCATTTGGCACTGACCTTCTGCCCTTCGCGCTCCACATTCACGTTAAGAATTTCCGTTTCAATCGGATTTTTTTGGGCAATTGACGTATCGTCCTGATGGGCCTGAGGTTCTTTTTCTTCCATGATAATTCTCCTTATGGGTAACGTAATTCTGTAAATGTGACGACTTGGCAACCTGCCTGTCAAATCTCATTGCCGCATCAAACATTCCTCAATGAGCCAGCTTCAGCCCCCCTTGTCTCAACCATGTTTCCCCGGTAGAGTCAAGAATCGAGGAAATTTATTCGATGAATAGGTAGAGTCCGTTGCCATAGGTTTTTATCAGGAAAAACAAATCCCATGCCTGTTGATTGGAAAGACGTCCTCAAATCCCTGAAAGAACAAGCCGTACCCAAACGCTGGGACATGAATGAGTTAACTCGAAATTTCTTTGAGGGTCTCTTTCTTCTTGTTCCTGTAGTAGTCACGGTAGTCGTCGTACTCAAAGTCTTTGAGGTCATAGACGGGTGGCTGAACATCCCCATCCCCGGCTTGGGGTTTCTGATCACAATCATTTTGATCGTCCTAGCTGGACGCCTAGCCTCGAATGTCTTTTTTCGAGGAGCCCTTGGCTCATTTGAGAAGTTATTGACCCGCACTCCCTTTATCAAACTGGTCTATACCTCACTGAAAGATCTTATTGAAGCATTTATGGGTGAGAAAAAGCGGTTTGATCAACCGGTCATGGTCTCCCTGGTTCCAGGCGGCCATGCCGAAGCCATCGGGTTTGTCACGAGAAAAAGTATGGATATGTTTGGCCAGCCAGATCATGTCGCCGTATACTTTCCTCAATCTTATAATTTCGCCGGGAATTTATTGGTGTTCCCCAAAGATCAAGTTCGACCTATCGACGCGGAAAGTTCAGAAGTCATGGCCTTTATTGTCTCCGGAGGGGTCTCCGGAGGAACGCCCAATGGCTCTGATAGCAATTCCCCATCAAATTCTGACATCCTCCCTGCGCTTCCTCCACTCAGCGACCCCAAAGACGCCTCACAGTAATATTTTTACCCCATGGCCATTCAAGCCATCGATTGGTTGTGCCGAATCCATAAAAAGTGAATGACTATTCTATCTTGTAGAATTTTTATTCGTGAGATAGAATAATGCTTCACTCACTGGTAGCTTCATTCACTCATGATTGATCATCGAGAAAAGCGCAAACAGCGGGAATATGAAGCACGGCGGCAGGAAATTCTGGCGGCGGCGGAATGCCTGTTTTCTAAAAACGGGTTTTTTAAAACCAGCATGGCAGAAATTGCGACCGCGGCCCAGTTTGCCATGGGGACGGTCTATCGATTCTTTAAAAGCAAAGAAGAGATTTACATATCAATCGTCGAAGCCAAAGTCGAAGAATTAGCGGCACTCCTTGATGAAGAAATATCACAAGTAGAAACACCTAGCGATAAGCTCCAGGCCTTCATTCAGGTCAAACTCGATTACGCTGATCGCCATCGTGACTTTTTTCGGATCTATGTTTCTGAGTGGAGTGGATTTGAATGGACCATCAAAAGTGCGTTTGGAGAACGCGTCTGGAAACTCTATATGGCCCAAGTTGACTTAGTCGCAGACCTGATTCGCCAAGGAATTCGGACCAAAGAATTCAGAAAAATTGATCCTAAAGATGGCGCCTTTGCCTTACATGGGATGTTGAACTCCACCATGTACGTCTGGATATTGCAGGCGAAACCCAGTGGATCATTGATCGATAAACGCAACCTCATTAGTTCGTTATTTTTGAACGGGATCCAAAAAGAACACAAACCAAGTTACATTCGGCGTGTGATGTAGAATATCTTTATCATGAATATGAACCTCTCCTCTGCAAATAAAATGGCCATTTCCATCCTTAGCGCTGGAGTACTCTTGGTCACGGCAGCATGTAGCGAGCAACAGGCGGCAACTCCTCCCAAAGGTCGCCCTCCTACGCCCGTTCGAGTCGCCATGGTCATGAAGCAACCGATCCACCAATCAGTGACGCTCGTCGGCACCGTTGAACCCTGGAAGCGCAGTATCGTGGCCAGTGAGATCGAGGGCCTCGTCCAAGTCTTTCCCGTAAAAGAAGGCATGCAGGTGATGCGTGGTCAACTCTTAGCACGATTGCGCACCGAAACCCTGAACATTCAACTGGATTCGGCTCTAGCCTCCCACCGGGAAGCCCGAACTCGGTATCGCCAAGCCAAACAAGATCTTGGACGCGTACGCGTCTTGTTTGAAAAGGAACTCGTCACGCAAAAGGAATTTGACGATGCCCAAACCGAAGAGGGCGCGTTGCGGGAACGACTCTCTCAATTGGACACAGAAATCCGTCGCGTAAAAGATCAATTAAAGAAATCCCAAATTGTTGCTCCATTTGACGGATGGGTGACCCAAGAATTCACTGAAATTGGACAATGGGTGGAGGAAGGCGGACAAATTGTTGAGCTCGTTGATGTGTCTCATCTCCAAGTCGAAGTGCCCCTTCCAGAACGATATGTAGGGGACCTCACCATTGGTGATTCTGTTCAGGTCACATTTGATGGCCTCCCTGACGTATCCGTCCAAGGCACCGTCTTTTCCGTTGTCGCGCAGGCCGATCGTGCAGCCAGGACTTTCCCCGTGAAATTCGATATTCCCAATCCCAACCTCAAGATTAAAAGCGGAATGGTCTCTCGTGTCACTCTTCAGGTGGGCCGCCCGCATGATGGCGTGGTCATTCCCAAAGACGCGCTGGTGCTTCGAGGCGGACGGGAATTTGTCTTTCTGGTCAATGAAGGGACTGTCGGGCAAGTGCCAGTAAAATCGGTCGTACATTTAGATGAAATAGTTGAAATCACCGGCGAAGTACAAGAAGGCATGTCCGTGGTTGTCGAAGGCAATGAACGATTGTTTCCGGGACAACCTGTTCGAATTCTTAAAGATCCGCAAACTACCCCATGAGTATTATTCAATTTGCCATTCGTTATCCAGTGACCACCACCGTTGGGGTCATCCTTCTTGTATTGTTCGGCGTAGTGTCGCTCACCAAACTTCCTGTCCAATTAACACCTGATGTCTCCAAGCCCGAAATTTCAGTAGAAACACGATGGCAAGGTGCCAGTCCCCATGAAGTCGAACGCGAAATTGTTGATGAGCAAGAAGAACAGCTCAACCGCGTCGAGGGTCTTGAGAAAATGATGGGGGAGAGTTCCTACAATTCCGCAAAAATCGTGCTTCGCTTTCCAACAGGGACCGATACGGATACCGCCTTGCTTCGAGTGTCGAACCGGCTCAACCAAGTCAAAAATTATCCTGACGAAGTTGACGAACCCGTGATCAGCAGCGCCGATACTCGTGGGAGTGCCATGGGATGGTTCATTTTTAAACCCCTGGAAGGCAACCCTACCGATATCGAAACGATGCGAGACTTTGCAGAGGATGTGATTAAAGCTCGATTCGAGCGAATTCCCGGGGTGGCCGCCTCCAACGTGTATGGTGGGCGAGAGCGGGAGCTCCAAGTCCTCGTTGATCCTGGAAAGTTGGCCATACGATCGCTGACGGTCAGAGAATTAGCCCAGGCCCTTGATTTGGAAAATCGAGATTTTAGTGCTGGGGATTTCGACGAAGGGAAACGCTCCTATGCCGTCCGAACCGTGGGGGAATACAAAAGCCCAACCGACGTTGGCAATGTCATCATTGCCCGACGCAACGGGGCTCCAGTGTATGTTCACGATGTCGCTACAGTAAGCGTGGCCTACAAGGATCCTTCTCATGTGGTACGGCAAATGGGAGAAAACTCCATTGCTGTGAATGCCATTCGTGAAACCGGCGCAAATATTTTAGACACGATGGCGAACCTGAGAGAAGCGGTTGCCGACCTCAACAGCGACCTTCTGCAACGACGAGGGTTCAAACTCTTTCAAGTGTACGATGAAACGGACTATGTCTATAGCTCCCTCACCTTGGTCCAACAAAATCTCGTCATCGGTAGCCTCCTGGCCATTACCATTTTGTTTCTCTTCCTGCGAACCGGAAGTACCACGCTGGTTATTGGCCTGGCCATTCCTATCAGCATCATGGGCACATTCATTGCGCTATGGGTGTTGGATCGGAACATTAATGTCATCAGCCTCGCAGGAATGACTTTCGCGGCAGGGATGTTAGTCGATAACTCCATCGTCGTGCTGGAAAACATCTACCGTCACCGTGAAGCGGGAAAGCCGCTCTTCCAAGCAGCCTACGATGGCACCACGGAAGTCTGGGGCGCAGTGCTCGCCAGCACCTTGACCACCATCGCCGTATTTGTACCAATCGTGTTCATTGAGGAACAATCCGGACAATTATTTCGAGATATCGCGATAGCAATCAGCGCGGGAGTTGGCTTGAGTTTAATCGTATCGATTACGGTAATCCCTTGCCTTTCTGCACGTATTTTGAAAACAAAGAATCAGGAGAAAAGTTCTGAAATTCCAAGATCACGTGTAAAAATCTTAGCCCTTGAATTAGCCGACGGCGGGCATCGATTGGCTGAACGGTTGGGGTTGAGTTCGGACCGGATCGGAGACTTCATCTATTGGATGTCCGGAAGTGTGCGCGTACGGATAGGGATTGTCCTCGGATTAACCCTCTTGGCTATTGGCATAACGTGGCTCTTCCTCCCCAAAGCTGAATACCTGCCTGAAGGAAACCGTAATCTGATTATTGGCATCGTGCTCCCTCCGCCGGGATATAACATTGATGAATTTATTAAGATGGGGGAGACCATTGAAGCTGTGCTCGCGCCGCATTGGGATGCCAAACCTGGAAGCCCAGAGGAAGCAGCCTTAGACGGCCCAAGTATTCGAAACTTTTTCTATGTGGCACGTGGCCGCTCGGTCTTTATGGGGGGACGAACTAATGATGACGCACAGATTAAAAAATTAATACCCGTGTTCCGTCGCGCCATGGCTGATATTCCCGGGGTTATAGCTATCGTAACCCAACGCGGTCTGTTTCAACGTGGTCTAGGGGAAGGTCGTAATATTGATATCGAAATCACTGGGCCAGAAATGGATACCCTCGTGGCACTAGGTGGCCAAATATTTGGAAAGGTCAGAGGTGTGATGCCCAATGCTCAAGTTAGGCCCAAACCAAGCCTGGATCTGGGAAGCCCGGAGGTTCGTGTTCGTCTCAATCGCGATCGTGCGGCCGATGTGCAAATGACCAATCAAGAATTGGGCTTTACGATTGATGCCTTAGTCGATGGCGCCAAAGCCAGTGATTATCAATTTGAAGGGGATGAGATTGATTTGACGATTCGAGGGGTAGATCGCTTTGCTAATCGTACGCAAGATTTGGCGAACCTTCCCATCTATACCCGAGGAGGAAATCTCACCACCGTAGGCGATATTGCGGATGTCGAACTCGTCGCCGGGCCTGAACAGATCAATCATTTGGAACGAGAACGAGCCATCACAGTCCAGGTCATTCCTTCGGGACAAATGCCATTGGAAACCGCGATGGAACTCATTCAAACTCAAGTCCTTCTTCCGATCAAAGAAAGCGGAAATTTGGGACGATTGTACAACACTCGACTCTCCGGGACCGCCGATGATCTTAGCAAAACCTATGATGCCCTAAAATACAATTTCCTGTTGGCCTTGCTTATCACCTATTTATTGATGGCCGCCTTGTTTGAAAGCTTCTTGTACCCCTTTGTGATTATCTTTAGCGTGCCATTAGCCGCGGCAGGAGGGATTCTCGGGTTAGGCCTCGTCAACCTCTTTGTGACCTACCAACCATTAGATGTCCTCACAATGCTTGGCTTTATCATTCTGATTGGTGTGGTCGTCAACAATGCGATATTGGTTGTCCATCAAGCGTTAAACTTCATGGACCCCAATCGGCGAAATCTTTCCACCTCAGAGAAGACGCAAATCGTTGGGGGCATGTCCGTGCGGCAAGCCATTTCAGAATCGGTTCGATCTAGAATTCGGCCTATCATGATGAGCATGTTAACCACGACGTTTGGACTTCTTCCGCTGGTGTTATCCTCCGGTGCTGGCTCGGAACTCTACCGCGGCATTGGAAGTGTCGTACTCGGCGGGTTGGTCATGTCCACAGTGTTTACCCTTCTGGTGGTACCAGCACTTTTCAGTCTAGTCATGGAATGGAAGCTCAAACGGCAAGGTGTAGCAGCCCAGAGTGAAGTGGTCCCAGAGGGAGCGCAAGAAACGTCATGATCGATTGGAGCAACTTCACATCAGCCAGTAGAAAGTCGGTAGCATCATTGCTCACACCTACCGCGCTTTTTCTTGCCGGTACTTTTTTGTTGTTCGGCGTTGGAAACCCTGTCTATGCCCAAGACGAACCACCACCCAGTCAAAAATCTCCGGAGCTACGATTAAGCCTACGTGACGCGATGAAAGCCGCGGTTGATGAAAACCCAACGGTTCAACTGTTCAAGGAACGGATTACCCAGGCTGAAGACCAGGCCTTTACCCAACTTGGCACCCTTCTCCCGAATGTGTCCGCGAGAGCTAGTGGAGCCCGTCGTCGATTGTTCCTGGGAAATTTCGCGGGAAGTCCTGGCGTCTCAAGCCCACGGGATTTTTACGAAGCTCGCGTATCTCTCACCCAAAACATTTTCAGCCTTAGCCTTATCCAAAAATGGCGCGCTGCTCGCACCAACATCGAAGTGTCTAGCTTAGATTCAGAGGCGAACAAGATGGATACCATGGCTACGGTTGGATTAGCATATTTGGAAACCCTGCGAGCCAGGGCCGCGGTAATGGCCAGGATGGCAGATGTAAAGTTGAACAATGAACTCCTTCGGCTAGCCGTGGAGCGAAAATATGCAGGAATGGCCACCAGCCTGGATATCACACGAGCCAAGGTTCAATTAGAAAATGAAAAACAGCGCCTCCTGGTTTCACGCAATGATTTCGATCGCGCCAAACTCAATCTTCTGCGGGGAATGGGGCTTTCCTTCGACGTGACACTCGTCCTCACCGACGAACTAAAATTGCGTGAGATGCAAGAGCAAACCATCAAGGAAGCGCTACAGGTCGCGACCGAAAATCGGGTAGAACTTAAGGCGCAAAAGAAACGGGAACGCTTGGCTGAACTGTCTTTGAGTTCAACCACCATGGAACGCGTGCCATCGTTAACCGGCAGTGGAGATGTGGGTATGATTGGCAGTCAAATTCCCGATGCCTTGACCACGGACAATGTCCAATTGCTCTTGTCGATTCCGATTTTTGATGGGGGGCAACGGGAAGGCCGAATATCCGAAAGCCGAAGCCTCGTTCGCCAAGAAACCCTTCGCTCTAAGGATATTCGCTACCAGGTTGCCTTGGAAGTTCGCGATGCACTTCTCACACTGGAATCCACCCAACAACAGGTCACCGTGGCGCAGAATGGGCTTCGCCTCTCACTCAAAGAACTGGACTTAGCCCGCCAACGGTTTGCCGTCGGTGTCGCCACCAATATCGAAGTCACCAATGCCCAAACCTCGGTCGCCCAAGCCCGAGACAACCTGATCGAAGGCTTATTCAATTTCAATGCATCGCGCGTGAGTCTGGCCAGAGCCCAAGGCCAACTCGACACCCTCTAGCCAGAACTCCAAAAATCTATTAAAACATGGAAAGATAAAGTCGGGTCGGAAGTTTGCCTTCAGGAATCCCAACCATCATTCTCGCAGTTTCTCGCGGGAATCCCGGTTTGGGTGTTTCGCTAAGACAAATCAAAATTTTACCGATTAGATTCAAAGACAAAAAAACATTATGGCTTCCTACGACACACAAATCCAAAACGATGTCCGCGCTCAGGCGAAAAAACGCCGGACCTTTGCCATCATTAGTCACCCCGATGCTGGGAAAACCACCGTCACAGAAAAACTTCTTCTCTATTCCGGCATGGTCCGAACCGCTGGAATGGTCGGGAGCCGCAAAAGTGCCACGACCGCCACATCGGATTGGATGGGGATGGAACAAGAACGCGGGATTTCCATTACGGCCTCCGCCATGCAATTTCCCTACAAAAATGCAGTCATTAATGTTCTGGATACTCCAGGTCACCAAGATTTTTGTGAAGACACCTACCGCACACTCACAGCAGCAGATAGCGCCATCATGGTGATCGATGCTGCCAAGGGTGTCGAAACCCAAACGCGAAAATTATTCGAAGTCTGCCGGTTACGAAAAATTCCAGTGCTCACCCTCATCAACAAAATGGATCTGCCTGGGCGTGCGCCTTTGGACCTGATGGCCGAAGTTGAAGAGGTCCTTGGCATTCATGCCAGCGCCGTGAACTGGCCAGTCGGGTCAGGACAACAGTTTGTGGGGGTGGTCGATCGAGCGAGTAAAGAAGTGTCAGTCTTTAAAAAAATGGCCGCCGGTGGAGCCACCAAGGCGAGCCGGACCGAACTATCGCTGGACAGTCCAGAAGCTAAAGCCCTCATCGAAGAGGAAGTCCTCACTCAAGTTCTTCATGATTTAGAACTTCTGGAAATTGCTGGTAATCCATTTTCCGAGGAAAAGTTTTTGCGTGGGGAAGTCACACCCGTCTTTTTTGCTTCGGCCCTCACTAATTTCGGCGTAGAAAACTTTTTTGACGCTTTTGTGAACATGGCGCCTGCGGCGACACCACGTACCGCCAATCGATCCGATGGAGAGGAAGTCGTCGTTGATCCGATCGACACCCCCTTTAGTGCCTATGTCTTTAAACTCCAAGCCAACATGAACCCACGTCACCGCGACAGTACGGCATTCCTCCGTGTCTGCTCCGGACGATTTGAACGCGACATGGTCGTGAAACACCATCGATTAAAAAGCGAAGTGCGGCTGTCTCGTCCACACAGCCTGGTAGCCAGCGAACGCAATACCGTGGACATGGCCTATCCTGGCGATATTATCGGCATCATCAACCCCGGACAGTTCGCCATTGGTGACACCATTTCCATGCAAGATGGTTTTAATTACAAACCACTCCCGCAATTTCAAGCTGAAGTGTTTGCACGAATTCATCCGACTGATGTGGGCAAGCGTAAGGCCTTTGACAAGGGTATGGTTCAGATGGCGGCCGAAGGTACGGTCCAGATTATGAAAAGTCTGGATGAATTAGAATTTTTTGTCGCTGCGGTCGGTCGCCTACAATTTGATGTGCTTCAATTTCGCCTTCGAAATGAATACCGCGTGGAAACACGATTGGAACCCTTGTCATTTGAATGTAGCTCCTGGCTCGTTGGAGATGTGACGACGTTTCGCCCGCCATCCGACGCCATGGTCGTCAAAGATCAGCAGGATCGCCCTGTGGTCCTCTTCCGATCGCCCTGGTCCAAAAACTTTGCCAAAGAACGAAACCCCGATCATGATCTGCTTGAAATGGGATAGCCGCTAGACCAGCTCTAATGCATCTTTCTTTAACAGGTTTCCCATTTTATCAAACATTTTTTGAAGTCCATCCTTCCCTCTCGTGATACAATAAAAAAGCACTGGGATTTTTGAGGCGACTTTTTTTTGTTTTCTCAGCTTGCTCACTCCTATGACCACCACTTACACATTTGACGTTTTGGTACTTGGTGCCGGTTTAGCTGGTATGCGGGCAGCGTTAGTTGCGCATGAAGGCGGAGCCAAGGTCGCCATTTTGACAAAAGTCCATCCGGTTCGAAGCCATTCAAATGCAGCACAGGGAGGCATTAATGCGGCGCTCACCGACCGCGGCGATGCATGGGAGGATCATGCATATGACACGGTCAAGGGCAGCGATTATTTAGGCGATCAGGATGCCATTGAAATTCTCGCCGAGGAAGCTGGGCAGGATATTCTGGCTCTCGAACACATGGGCGTGATTTTTAATCGGAACGATGAAGGCCGATTAGGCACCAGACGATTTGGTGGCCAAAAACGAGCACGGACCTTTTTTGTCTCGGATTTCACGGGACAAGCCATGCTTCATGTGTTGTACGAGCAAATCATGAAGGCGAACCTCCCGGTATTTGAAGAATGGTTTGCCACATCTGTGATCCTCGATGATGAAGGTCGATGTGCGGGAGTCGTAGCTTTTGAAATCCGGTCAGGAACATTTGCGGTGATTAAAGCCAAGGCGGTGATCATCGCCGCCGGTGGATTAGGACGCGTGTTTGAGCCAAGTACGAATGCCATGATTTGTACGGGAGATGGCATGGCCATGGCCTACCGTGCCGGCGCTCCCTTGATGGATATGGAAATGGTGCAATATCACCCAACGACCTTGAAGGGGAAAGGGCTCCTGATCACCGAAGCAGCACGGGGAGAAGGGGCGTATCTCGTCAACAGCGAGGGGGAACGATTCATGGAACGGTATGCCCCCAATATGATGGAACTCGCATCACGAGATGTAGTGTCCCGAGCAGAACAAATTGAAATCAATGAAGGCCGTGGGATTAATGGATGCGTGTTGTTGGACTGTCGCCATTTAGGTAAACAATTGATTCAAGAACGACTAGGGCAAATTTTTGAGGAAGCCAAATCCTTTGCAAATATTGATTTGACTGAAGAACCCATTCCCATTCGACCAGGCATGCACTACACCATGGGTGGGATCAAAACGGATGTGGATGGTCGTTGTTGGGATGTCCACGGAAAGTGGGAAGGCGTCCCGGGGTTATTTGCCGCAGGCGAAACCGCCTGCTTGAGTTTACACGGTGGAAATCGGTTAGGTGCAAACTCCCTGCTAGATACAGTCGTGTTTGGCCGACGAGCTGGTTCATGTGCGGCTAGCTATGCCCAATCGGTAGAGAAGCCACGCATCTCCGATTCTGTTGCAGACCAAGATCAA
This sequence comes from Nitrospirales bacterium, assembly GCA_029261305.1. Next base: position 5,481 of record JAJDBO010000152.1, on the reverse strand, counting down.
AAAATGGTGCAGAATTTTTTGAAGCGTCAGGCCCATGCCGATACCATAGCAGCCATTCGTCAAGACCTTGGGGTGACGATGAATAAACATTTGGGGGTCTTTCGCGATCAAGAGGGCATGGAAACCACCCAAGTCATGTTGCCTGATTTACGGGATCGATGGAGTCAGGTTGCAGTCCAAGATAAAGGACATGTGTTTAATACCAGTCTTGTTCGAGCGTTGGAGTTAGGTATGATGTTGGATTGTGCTGAGACTATTGTGTTTGGGGCCATCACACGGACCGAAAGTCGAGGTGCCCATTTTCGTACCGACCATATCCAACGAGATGATGAACATTGGCTTCAGCATATTTTGATTTATCGCAACCCAGGCGGGTTACCTCGGACTGATTATCTCCCTGTTCAAATCACGAAATGGGAACCGCAAGTCAGGGTGTATTGATGCCAACAACCTTTCGCATAAAACGGTTTAATCCTGAATCTGAATCACTTCAGCCGTATTTCCAAGAGTATGAATTAGAAACCGAGCGATCGGAAACGGTCCTGGATGCGCTCATTAAGATTCGGGAATCTGTGGATGAGTCATTGACCCTTCGGTGTTCTTGCCGTGGGGCGATTTGCGGCTCGTGTGGTATGCGCATCAACGGGCATGCCGCCTTGGCATGTAAAACCAAACTCGCTTCTCTGGAATCTCCAGACCACATTGTCCACGTAGAACCCATGAACAATATGCCTGTCATCAAAGACCTGGTGACAGATATGGGTGGATTTTGGAACAAGATTCGGCAGGTCCAGCCATGGCTACAGCCGGCAGGGCCTACGCCCGAAGCTGAGTACATCGCCTCTCCAGAATCCATGAATCATTTGACGGGAGTCATGGGATGCATCATGTGCGGAGCATGTGTATCGGATTGTGCGGCCTTAGAAGTCGATCACCAATTCTTGGGACCGGCGGCGTTAGCCAAAGCTTATCGGTTTGTAGCTGATCCTCGGGATGGGACAAGTACATCACGATTGTTGGAATTAAATAAACCAAGTGGCATGTGGGATTGCACCCGATGCATGGAATGTATCGAAGTCTGTCCAAAAAGCGTCGGAGCCATGGATCGTATCATGACGCTCCGCGCAAAAGGCATGGACCAAGGCGTGCCGCCTACCTGTGGATCACGCCATGCCGAAGTGTTTGCTGATCTCATTGAACAGAAAGGGCGATTGGATGAGCCCATGTTAGCCATACGAACGTTTGGATTAGGAAACATTGGGCACATACTTTCATTTCTACCCATGACGCTTCGCGCCTTGGTTCGTGGCAAACTCCCCAAGTCGGGCCCGTTGCATCGCGCGATACCTGGGATTGATCGAATCCGTCGCCTCTTCCACCATTTGAGGAGCCGCTCATGAAATATGCATTCTTCCCCGGCTGTGTGTCCAAAGGTGGTTGCCCTGAGTTGTACCAATCGGTCATGCAAGTCTACCCACGATTAGGCATTGAACTTGAGGAAATGACCACGGCTTCGTGCACGGGTGCTGGAGTGTTGCAAGAAAAAGATCCTCGATTGGGGGATATTCTCAATGCCCATACGTTGGCCCTAGCCGAGCAGCAGGGACTGCCCATCATGACGATTTGCAGCACCTGTCAGGGTGTCATGAGTCAATCCAACCATCGGCTCAATTCCGATCCAGAGTATTTAGCCGAGATCAATCAGATATTGGGTATAGAAGAAATCACCTACCGTGGCACTACCCAGGTCAAACATTTTGTGTGGATTCTCTTGGAAGATATTGGAGAAGAAACGATTCTTCAATATGTGAAGCACCCACTCACAGGAATTCGAGCGGCGCCATTTTACGGATGCTACTTGCAACGTCCGAGTGAAGCACTTGGATTTGATGAATCGCCTTCTCGAGCCAAATCTTTAGAAACCGTGATTGATTTGTTGGGTGCTGAGGTTGTTGACTTCCCGGGGAAAACTCGTTGCTGTGGATTGCCTCTTCTCACGATCAACGAACCGAACTCGTTAAAAATGGTCGCTCACCATACCTCGGATGCCAAGGAATATGGGGCTGACCTCATGGTCACACCTTGCCCCTTATGTCACTTGAATCTGGATGGTCTACAATCGAAGGCTGCCACCCAGAATGGGATGGAGATTGATCTTCCCATATTGCACTTGCCGCAACTATTAGGTTTGGCCATGGGGATGGAGCCAAAGGCTTTAGGACTGAACAGAAATTTGGTGTCGACAGGATCGGTGCTTAAAAAAATCGGTGTGGGTGGTTAGTCAGAAGTGTTACTCCACCTCTTTCGAGACAGTTTTAAAATAGGCCAGCAGATCGCGCGCTGAAATAATTCCGACAATCTTCCCTCCTTCTGTGACTGCCAAGTGACGAATCCGTTTATCGGCCATCAAGTCACGCGCATAGTGAGGAGACAGCTTTTTCTCCACGGTTAAGATGGGAGCTGACATCACCTGCGTCACGAAAACTCCAGAAACATCCACCTCTTCCGCCACCGCACGAACCACATCCGTCTCCGTGATAATCCCTGAAAATTCCTCACCCTTTTTCACCAACAGACTACCAATGTGTTCAGTCTGCATATGGCCAGCAGCCTGTCGAATCGTGGTCTCCTCAGGAATAATACTGAGATTGCTCGTCATCAATTGTCCCACCGTGCCCATAACGTCCCTCTTTAAAGGCTATGAAATACTGTGCCCTCACCCTCGGTTCCAAGCTGTTATTCTAGGAGCTCCACCCCTCGCATGCAACAAATGTCTATCAGAGCTCAGATGTCTGCACATCATTCTGATCTCTCATGAAGTCACAAAGCGAGGGACCGACAAGCAAAGAAGACAAATCTCTAGTAACTACCCATGACCTAAGAAAATGGAAAATTGAGGAACCCTCAATAAGATAAGGAATCAACCGAGGATAGATACTAGGAGATAAAGAAAAATCTCACCTATGTGCGGGCAAGATCGCATGGTGTTCCATTGGACATCAGGCATGATGGGAAATAATCCATCGAGGAGTAGAACTATGATTCGAAAGTCTCAATTGTGTTTCGGTTTTCTAGTAGTCGGTCTTCTGGTCATGTGGTGGACCGCCCCGGTTGCCGCCCATAAAATAGGAAAAGGATATAACAACGGAACGATTTGGGAAATCAAAACCGAAACGAATACCGTCTATTTATTAGGCTCCATTCATGCATTAAACACGGCGTATTACCCTCTCACCCGTGGATTTTATTATGCCTATTATAATTCTCCCAACATTGTATTTGAAGTTGACCTGAACCAAGTACTTTCCGGGAAAAATGCCAAAAGCCTCAAACGTAAACGCACCTTTGCCACCAGTCGAACATCCCAAAACGCGTTATTAATGAAATTGGATTTCGAAGGGAAGTTTGGCGTGGATCACCATTTCTATTGGAAGGCCAAAGCTGCTGGGAAACATATCCTCGGACTCGAGAGTGTGGAATACCAAATGAATGTATTAGACAATATCATTCTCAAAAGCCAAAAAGTCATGGCGGGGAAAAATCGGGAAAATGCCAAACGGGCAACACAACGTTTAAATCAACTCGTCGAAGCCTGGCACAAAGGTGATGAGGACACGTTAGGGAATATGATTGAGAAGGAAAAATCGACTCCTGAGGTTTATCAAGCCGTATACCATGATCGAAATATGAAGTGGCTCCCACAAATCGAAGCATTTTTGGGCCAAGAAGAAAACTACTTAGTCATCGTCGGGGTGGGGCACCTGGTAGGTAATGATGGCCTCGTCAAACTTCTCGCAGACAAAGGCCATACGGTCCGACGAATGGTGTATGCGATTCCGTGAATTAATTTGACCTTGTACTTTTCGTCAACAACTATTGGCCCTACTCAACATTCCTCCGATGATTCAAAATAGAAATTCGCTTGCCAGGCTCTCCCTCGTGCGTTAACCTGATTAAAAGTTCTTCTCCAAAGCCAAACAGTCCAATGGCCCTCGATCGATCCAACACAGTAGGGAGTTTGTGAATGACACTAGCCGTCGTAAATATTGATCAACTTGGGAGTGCAATGCAGGAGCCGGTGAAAACGTTTGTCAGCCGCGTTCAAACACTTGGCGGCCCAAATTGCCTTGCGATCACCGTGTTTGGAACAATCGCGACACCAAATTTCGATCCCGCAATACATACCGCGAAAAGCGTGGTGGTTCTCGAACAGATTGATTTATCCATGCTCCGAGAGTTAGCCAAAGATGGAGCTAAACTTGGAAAAGCCAAAATTTCAGCTCCACTAATTATGACTCCTGTGTACGTAAAGGGATCGTTGGACGCCTTTCCGTTGGAGTTTCTGGAAATCCAACAATGCCACCATTGCTTGGTCGGTCCAGACTATTTTTCAGAATTATCCTTTGAGATTCAACATATTCGCCTGCAATGTGAGCGAGAACTCAAAACTATTCTTATCGCCATGCGTCAGGGACTTCTCGCCGCAGCTGGACGAGAAAAATTGTTTGGAGCCATGGAGTCCGATATTGCTGAACGTCTCATGCGGACTTTACGTGGGCTGCTCTGGTTACACGGGAAGAAAGAATGGTTGACGGCAATTGAAGTAGTCAGCCAGATCGAAAAAGATACAGAACGGACCTTACCTGGAATCCGCAATTCACTGGAAGGCAGCCGTCAGCACGGCTGGGATGATTTCACCTCTCTCTATCACGAAATTGATGGACTGAAGACGCTTGCCGATAAATGGTAACTCTCTCCTTGCGCCCAATCCTCACAACAACTTTGATTTTTGTTCTAGTCCTGTCTGGAATTGGATTGGCCGAAATTTCTGTTCGGGATCCAGGCACCTTTGTCGTCGATAACGCGGGCATCATCGATGCCGCGACGGAACGACAACTAGAAGGCTGGCTTCGCGAGCTTGAACAGAAAACCACGGCTCAAGTGAAAGTACTCACGGTCCAAACTACCGACGGAGAAGATATTTTTGGATTTGCCCAACGTCATGCCGAATCCTGGAAACTTGGGAAGAAAGGCAAGGACAATGGCGCGCTGATCGCGTTAGCACTCAAGGAACGTAAGGTCCGTATCCAGACCGGTTACGGACTAGAAGGCGCGCTCCCCGATTCCTGGGCCGGCTCGGTTTCTCGTGCCGTAGCCTCACAGTTTTTTAAAAAAGGGAAATATTCCGAAGGTATTTTCCAATTAGCTGTAGTCACCGCCAATCAAGTGGCTGATGCCCAACAAGTCAAACTCACGGGCATTCCCAATTATCGATATCAGCCAGGTACCAGAGGAAGCGGAGGCGGTGGGTCCCTATTAGGTTCCCTGATCGTCCCCGCATTCTTTCTCTTCATGTTATTTTCCAATATGCGGCGTCGCCGTCGGCATTATTCCAACTGGGGTGGCGGAGCCGGAGGCCTAGTCGGAGGCATGCTCCTTGGATCAGCATTGGGAGGACTGACTGGCCGGAGAACCCACATG
>JAJDBO010000151.1 GCA_029261305.1 Nitrospirales bacterium | reverse complement strand
CCACGGTGGTCTCAGGATTTCGTCCCTGACCCGTACCTTCCCGGGCAAGGCGTTTTTCAGAAACTATTCCCACATACTCCTTGCCTTCGACCACCAAAAGCGCTCCTACTGACCGTTCCTGCATCATACGTCCGGCATCTTTCAGCGTAGCCGTGACGGGAATCGTCACAATATCTCGATGCATGTAATCAGAAAGACCGGATGATTTTTTGGAAGAATCGGAAGGGTTGGACATCATGCATCTCCAGGGTAAGAGGTCGAGACGTCTATAAAACACTTCAAAATGAATTCTCCACGATCATGCACCCAATGAAATATTTTCTCAAGCCTTTGGGTTATTTAGTGCGTGTAAGATATGAGCTAAAGCAAAAATTTTCCACTAACCGCCGCCACACTATTGTGATCCCGAAAAGTGCAATTGCCGCCAAGCCTCATAAACCACTACGGCCACAGCGTTACTCAAATTTAAACTTCGACTGTCGGGCTTCATAGGAATGCGCAACCGATGCGTGGGAGGCATATCCTCTAAAAAGATTGTCGGAAGACCTCTGGTTTCAGGGCCAAAGAACAGGGCATCACCTACCTGAAAAGACAGCTCATGATAAGGATGCTGGCCCTTAGTGGTGATCCCAAAAATTCTGGCGGGCCGTTTGGCATCGAGATAAGCTTCCAGATTGGCATGCACCGTCATATTGGCCAGCTCATGATAATCAAGCCCTGCGCGCCGAGCCTTTTTGTCATCGATTTTAAAACCCAAGGGCCGAATGAGATGCAAGGCGAAACCGGTATTCGCACACAGCCGAATAATATTCCCGGCGTTCTGAGGGATTTCTGGTTGATAGAGAACGATATCGAGCATAAGAAGAGCTGCGAAATAATGATCAAGCCCTTACCCTACGAGATCCGGAATATGTGGATCAAATTAGCAGAATAATATCCGACTGAATAGAAGCTCACGACAAATGTGCAACCGGAGAGGGAGATCCGAACGGCAGCCACTATTGAACCGCCGTCCGGACCCAATTTATTGTTTAGGCAGGAGTTTTTTCTAGCATCTGCGCCTTCACCTCAGCAGGGAACAATGCGGAATCAAAAAATAAACGCGCGCGTTGGACTTTGTCGCCTACAAATTCCATCACTTCGACCATGGGGATTGTCGCTTGAAAAGGAGCGGTGACTTTCCAGTCAAAGATATGAACTAATTTTTGCCCTTCGACCACTACTTCACAGTTTTCATTGGTAAATTCGAAGGGACAGCGATTCATAAAATCAATGGCCTCATCCGCACTGTTCATTTCCATCATCGGACCTTTGAAGGAATAGTCAGCATGGAGACAAACCCGAAAAGCGGCTTCGTCTTTTTCTTCCCACGCTTTGGTCATGGTTTTGGCGACATCAATAAGTGTGCTCATGCGTGTGCTCCTTCGTAAAATATGTTAAGAATAACCCTCCAATTATGGTGTCCCGGGACCACAATCTTTTACTTGCATTTTGCAAGTGTTAAAATCATATTAACCATACTGATTGCATTTCGCAAGTATTATTTTCTCACAAAAAACCATGGCCCAAACCACCGAACATGCCAGCCGATCATCTTGTCCCTTAGCCTGCACCCTGGATGTCATTGGGGATCATTGGAGCTTGCTCGTGATTCGCGATCTCATGTTTTTAGGACGCCATGAATATAAAGATATGCTCAACGCCGAGGAAGGCATCTCCAGCAACATCTTGTCAGATCGGCTGAAACGGTTAGAAACCGGGGGACTCATTGACTCAATCCCTCACCCAGAAAGTGGTCGCAGAAAGCTCTACTACCTTCTCCCCAAGGGCAGAGACTTGGTTCACGTCCTTACTCATATGGCCCGCTGGGCAGACCGACACCTTTCGCCACAGGTACGCATTCCCCCTGAAAAAATGGCACTCTTGATTAACAAGCCGGATAAGCTGATCGCAATAACGTTGCAACAACTAGATGAATGGGAAAAGCAGTTTTTGAAAAAGAAGGGAAAGAAAGGTTGAAAACCAAACGGATAGGGGTGAGTCTTGACTGACGAATGTTGCGACGCTATTGAGCCCCGCAACATTTTTTAGATTTTTTCCCGCTCCCACAGGGGCACGGCTCATTCCGCCCAATCTTGGGCGACTCCCGAACCCTTGTTTGATTAGGATGCATGCTATCAGTGTAATACCACGCCCCATCTCGCTTATGAAATTCACTCATCTCATGATGGACCTTGGGGCCTTTATCGGTTTCATAGGTCGCCTTGAATTCCACAAGCCCCACATCGTCATCCGACCCTCCCTGCTGAGTTTGAATGATTTCTAATCCCTGCCACTGGGTGGACTCTGCCCATTCCCGACTCTCCACCATATTTACTTCTTGCGTAGACTCTGGATCGTGGGTCTTCTCAATAAATTCCATTTCGATTTGCGTATGAGCAGTATACCTTGCCCGCATCAGTTGCTCTGCGGTTTTTGGCTGTGCCTTTCCACGGATGAACGGCTCACAACAGTCGCTATACACTGCACCACTTTGACACGGACATTGCATACCACACTCCCTTTGGATGGATTGAAAAATTTCGTACTCTTGTACGTCCTCCCCGCACAGAAGTCAAAAATTGAAACGACTTAACGATACACGGAAAGATATACAGAATCGGATTTCTTTCGTACCCACGGAAAGCGGAATAACATTCGAATTTGACTGGAATACTGGCCAATGTTGGCTTGCTGCCAAAGACCTCGTTCAAAATAATCTTCATTTTCCAGATCACCAACAAAGCCGGCAAACCGTGCGTCCGTAAAAAAACTGACCGCCCAACTATTTGTCCACCTCGGGCGACAGTGCCGGACAAAGTCGTCCACCTGATAGAGCAGGGTTTTGGCCTTTTGCAAATCGGTCATAACGGACTCAGTCGTGAGAATAAAGAGAACATCATGGTGCTGAGGAACATCGACGAAACCGATAGTCAGCTCCAACCGACGGCACACCTCAACATCAATAAATGTTACATCTGGCGTTCCAGGGTCTCCCTTAGGAATGGAAAGGGTCTGAGGAGCATCAGCTTTACAGAAAAATTTTAAAGATGGTGGAGGACATTCCCATTGGAGTTGGACCCCGTGATTCTGAATGTCCTTCAGTAAAGAAGGGATCCGACGATTGAGCACAAGCGTATCTTGAATGGACTCACCTGAAACAAGTCGAATGCGTCTTGACCCAAAACTCCCAAGAAAATTGTTTTGCTTTATTGGGGTCCGTATCGCATCCATCCGATTGGCCAAGAGCCACTTCGATTCATTCGGCGGCGTCCAGGGCAAGTCATGGACATCGACAAACAGAGGCTCCGAGCTGACATTGGTCAAATGAATATGAACCTCATATTGCTGCGCTTGAGGCTTTTTCAGAAATACTTCCATGGCGAGAGGCAACCGAGGTTCTTCTTCGGGCTCCTCTGAGTGAACCATCGAAGTCCCCAGGAACATCATGAAGAGCAGGCAGACCGCAAAAAAAGGCGAGTTCATGAAATAACGCGTCATCATATTGGAGCTATTAAAAAGCAAAAAACGTCGCCATGCAAGATAGGTGCATTCAAAGTCCAGGGTCAAATCCTTCCACCATGCTGCAACATCAGATCGTCTCATCGAAGGTCAAACATTTTGGGCTGCCAAACCTCGACACCTCCCATATTGCCTCGCTATGGTATACTAAAATAATGGCTGGACCGGAATATTTCACAGAATGTGGGCCATGAAATTTTTTCCAGAATTCGGATACAATCCTAACTATTCTGAAGATCGTACGATGACATGCGAAGAACCAAATTTCCAACCCAAGGGCATCTTAATGAACATGCGAACGATATTCACATCTTTTTTCCCAAAGCCTCAGATTCTAGAAAAATTCTCTCGACACACCAACGTTTCCCTCGGAATCATGCTTCTCATAATACCCGCCCTAAGCACATGGACCTTTGCTGCTGGCCACCAGGTGCAGCCGGAGCAGGAAATAGCGGCTCAAGCCAAGGCCGCATGGCTAGATGGCGCCACTAACCCAGCCCTAGAAATTCTTGATCAAGGGATTGCGTCCATTCCTCAGGCCCTGGCCTTACAAAAATTACGCGGTGATATTCTCACCACTGCTCGTCGCTCCCAAGAGGCCATAGAGGCCTATGATGCCGTGCTCCGACATACACCAGAAGCGTTAGATGTTCGATGGGCAAAATGGAGTACCCTACTTCGATCAGGAAACAGTGATCAATCCATAGATGAATTTCAACGCATCGTCCAACTCGACAAGTACAACCCCTTGGTCCCATTACGATTGGCGCAGGAACTTCGAAAACTTGATCGTTTAGAGGAATCGCTCGGATGGTATAAAAAAGCCGTAGAACTGGCTCCCAACATGCCAGGGTGGCGATTGGCCATGGCCCGCGCACAATTCGATATTTTGGATGGCCGGGGCGCCCGTGATGAAGTCAAACGTGTGTTGAAAATGGTGAACCCTAATTCACCCGAAGAATTGGCAGCTCGGAATCTACTCGCGGTCGTCTATGGAGCAACCAAAGATCGAGGACGACGATACCAGTATATCTTTACACCGGAAGGCACGGCTGCCGAGCGCAAAGAATGGGCATCTATTCGCGCCGATGCCTGGAATCACTTTGATGCTGGCCGCTTTCAAGAAGCCGAACCCCTCTATCGAAAAATTCTTGCCCTTAACCCTAGCGATGCCACGGCCACCCATGAATTGGGGATGACTCTCATTGAACTAGATCGATGCGAGGAAGCCATCAAGATCCTGGATGTAATGCACACCATGAATCCCTCAGATGAAATCTATGCCGATACCATTTATCGAGTCGCTCGATGTCAAATGAAAACTGAAAATTGGACTGACGCCCTCCTCTATTTTGAAGTGCTTCATGAAGCCGCAGTAGAATTTGAAGAAGCGACTAAGGAAGTACCACCAGAGGCAGACAAGCGATATCTCAATAAGGAAATGCTGGCGGGATGGATTGACAAGGTGAAAGAACATCTCCCACGTCAGAAAGAAACAAAGGATGATGCGAATGAGAAAATTCCTTTTATAGATCCCACAAGCCAGGAAGTCATGACGGAGGAAGAACTCTTCCGTCAATTAGCCAGGGAGAAAATCAATCCTGACAAAAAAGTCCACAGGCGAGCCTCGCTGATGGGACGAGATGCCGATTTCAGCCTATTTCGATACGTCATCCCAGCT
>JAJDBO010000016.1 GCA_029261305.1 Nitrospirales bacterium | reverse complement strand
CCCCTTGGGGGTAACACCCTCGTTGTTGACCAATCAGACGTAGACTGCTATCCCCGCCCCAGTGCTGCAATAAAAGATGCCAAACCTCAAGATCAAGTGTTTATTCGTCCTGGGATATACGAAGATCGCCTATTCGTGGCCGATCAACCCATACATCTCATTGGTGCTGGTCGAGATCACGTCCAAATATTTAGCCGACGCAGCGGCCCCCTCTACCTACAAAAAGTCCCGAGCGGCCACATTTCTGGGATCACCTTTCGGTATGTGGGAAGTGATCAACATTCCGCCATGAACATTCTGGATTCAACTTGCGCCATTTCCCATTGTCGAGCTATGGAAGGAATTTTATCCGGCATCGTTATTTATGGTCCAGAATGTCGACCAACCCTCAGTGATAACGAAGTGTGCAGCAATCGAGAATCTGGCATTTTCACATTTGGTGGCGCTCGCCCCTATCTTACCAAAAATGTCTGTTTTGATAATCACCACTTTGGATTAGCCGTTCGGGATGATGGCAGCAATCCAGACATCATCAAAAATTTCTGCCACCATAATATGCTCAGCGGCATCTTATTATTCCATGGAGCGAAAGCCTTAGTGCTAGAAAATACCTGTGAAGAAAATTTCCATTGGGGTGTCGTGATGACCCCGGATTGCCAGACATCACCAGAGGAAGAACAACTGCTTCAAGCCAATAGCCTCGCGAAAAACCCACGAGGGTCGCTGATCGTCACCCATGAACCATTAAGCGAAATTGGTAGGTAGGAGAATAAAAAGGAGAGCGATCTTTTGAAACCAATTCGTAAAATTAAGAACGATGAAAAAACCCCTTCGCAAGACACCCCCACCCCGTGAGGAAACACACACCGCCAATGGGCGTCATTGCCCCAAGCCAACGAATATCAGAAAGTGCCAGCACATACAGACTACCTGAAAATATCACAATTCCCGCAACAAACGCCCAGGCCGCTTTTCGAAAAATTCCAGATTCAAATTGTATCAATGCCCACCCAGAAAATAAGAGCGCCAAAGAATGGAACATGTGATAATGAACACCCGTTTCAAACACCTCCATCATGCGATCTGAAAGCCGAGGCCTGAGCATATGAGCACCAAAAGCCCCGGTAGCTACAGCGACACCAGCTAACACGGCACCTAATGCTAAGATTTGTCTTCCAGTCATATAGTTTCTCATCAAAGAATCTTATGGTGAACTCACAGTTGGAATAATTCGCCCCCAATGGACCCGTTGCCAAATTCGTTCATGTCCCCAATACAAGCCGATTTTTACCACTGCATCAATTGACCCGACAATTGCGGCCGCCGCCAGTTCACCAGAGTAAATAAATACCACGATGGTCGTCACCATCGTGGCAACGAGTCTCCAACTCATGCCCTTCACCACACTTCGAAGATGCGTTTCCATGAGGAACTCCTAATTTTCTATTAACCGACTAGCTACAAATTAACTGGTATCTGTTTTTTCACTTTTTTAGACATTGTTGGGCCACCCGGCATTTGCTGAGCAAAATCCTTCAACGTGTAATGATCAAGCACCCCAGCAATGGCATTTCGAACATCTAGCATAGGGATCTTTATCGGACATTGTGGAGCATCAGCATAAGGACAATCTTGACATGTTTGATACGCCGTCTGGCTCACGCAAGGAATAGGTGCTAGTGGACCATCCAACGCGCGAATAATTGAGCCAAGCGAAATCTGCTCAGGTTTTTTTATCAGCCGAAACCCGCCATCGACTCCAGGGCGACTCCCCAATACACCAGCATGTTTTAATTGAAGGAGGATTGATTCTAAAAATCCCAAAGGGATGCCTTGCCGCTCCGCGATATCGGAACGCCGAACGAGCCGTTGGCCATAGGCCTCCGTCAATTCCAACAATGCCCGCAATGCATACTCACTCTTTTTAGATAAACGCATAATTAATTATAAAGTTAACTAAATTAATAAACAATTAAAAAACACCCTTACCTCCGTTGATTACTGAGGAAGGTTAGCAATTGTAAAATAGGAAAATAGCTGGTGGGAAATCTAAGAAAATCTTTTGAAGAGTTCGCCTTCACCCGAAGGATGGCAGACATCTTTGGTGTTCCTACCTCATGGTCTGCTAGCCGAAGCCTTAGCGAAAAGTCTGAGAAAAATTTTAATTGGGTCCGCCGTCGGCAAGGCTTTGGCGGACAGCCTTCGCTCCCTTTTTGATGATGGGCCACCTAAAGTTTGAACCGTTTGATAACCGAAGCTGGCGTGGCTCCCAAAGCCTTGGCGAAGGCTGGAGGACCCCGGAAGAGAAACGTCGAACCATCTGTTCAAAATTCTCGAAGAGTGGGACCTCATCCTCCAAAGCGCTTCGGTTGACCTTCCTTCATCTTTTTAAACTCTGAAAAAATAAGCCTTCGAAACAGCAATTGATTAACATCGAACATTGCCTAAAGTCATAACACCAAACTTGACCGCTTTAACCTAACACGCCAACTCTCAGTTTTGAGTTTTGTCAAACACCTCTCGAGCCCTGTTAATTTTTCGCATCTGCGCTTCACCCCACTTGTGAATCACGGTTAACACCGGCACCAGTGTGCGGTAGAGGTCCGTGACCGCATATTCCACGCGGGGTGGTATTTCTTGATATTGCGTCCGCGTTACTAACCCATCCCGCTCAAGCTGTTTGAGCTGTTGGGTTAACATTTTGGGAGAGACAGCTGGTATCAAACGACGAATCTCACCGAAACGCTTCGCCCCGCCAGTCCCCACATGCCAGAGAATTTCTGGTTTCCATTGACCCGCAAACACCGCTAAGGCTGGTGCCAGGGGACAGTCCGTTTCTTTCTGGATTTTCTTAGTCATGATCTTTTTCCATTACTTACTTTTAGGTAACTAGTTGACATTTTATATCAAGTACCTATTCTATATCAATAGCAATACAAATCATCTTATCAAACTCATTTCCGTTGATGCTTGGGGAAACTCCAACCATCAGATGCTGGCCTAATGAACTAGTGAAATGGAGACAATCATGACACTCGACATTCTTCAAAAAGACACGCTTCCGCTGGGCGGCTTTGCTGGCTTGAAAGAACATCAACTCGTGAAAGATCCGAAAGCTTGGGGACCTCAGAGCCATGGGGATGCTTGGCCTGGGATCGGGAACTTCGTGTACCTGGCTGACGCGCAATTTATGCCGAACGGGCAGACAGGTCTCCATCCCCACCACGAGATAGATGTCATCTCTATTGTGGTGAAAGGACGCATTGCCCATGAGGGTTCACTTGAACATGGAAAGGGCCTAGAGGCGTTTGAGGTGCAAGTACAACGAGCTGGGGGAGAGGGGTTTCGCCATAACGAAGTGAATCCCGACGCTGACTGGAATCGCATGCTCCAGCTGTGGGTGTTACCTGAAACGCCCGGACAACCGGCCGGGTATAAGATCTACCAGCCGCAATGGGGAAAAGGCCTACAGCGGATCTATGGGGGATCGCCAACTCAGAAACAGACCTTCTCCAGTCAAACGCGCATCGATGTGGGGTTACTCAATGCAGGAGAAACTGTCACGGTAACCACACCGTTTCTCGCGTATCTGAGTCAGGGCACTGGACTCGCCAATGGTCAAAAAGTGACTGATGGCCAACTGCTTCGTGGACCGTCATTGAATTTTGAGGCCACGGACGATACGCAACTTGCTGTGGTGACCGTGGTGAACGAAGGAAACGCTTAAACAACAATCACTATTATAGGAGATTTTATCCATGCCGTATCAACGATGGAATGCCGAAAATGCCGCACTGCTCTTGATTGATCATCAAGTTGGCACGATTAACTGGATGCACTCCGCTTCCCATGAAGAATGCATGCGCTACACACTGGCCCTGGCACGAGCAGCGAAG
>JAJDBO010000150.1 GCA_029261305.1 Nitrospirales bacterium | reverse complement strand
AGTCTCAGCCATGATTTTGAAGGAACTTAAGCTACGTGCTGAAGCTCACTTGGGAGAAGATATTTCTAAGGCAGTCATTACCGTTCCCGCCTATTTCAACGATAGTCAACGACAAGCCACAAAAGATGCTGGTCTTATCGCGGGGCTGGAAGTGTTGCGAATCCTCAATGAACCGACTGCGGCGTCTTTAGCCTATGGCTTGCAAAAGAAAACCCAGGGCATCATTGCCGTCTACGATCTTGGTGGAGGGACGTTTGATATTTCTCTTCTCAAACTCAAAGACGGAATTTTTGAAGTGCTCGCGACAAATGGGAATACCCATCTTGGTGGAGATGATTTAGATCGCCAATTAGTTGAATCGGTGATGAAGGATATCGATGCTAAGCACGGGGTAAAGGTCGAAGACCTTCCTGACCTCATGCAGGTAGTTCGTTTGGAGTCTGAGAGGATAAAGATTCGATTGTCCACTGAAGAGAAGACCTCTATGTCTATTCCTCTTCCCGATGGGAAGGGTACATATACCCGTGAATGGTCTCGAGAGGAATTAGAGTCCATGACCTTGGACCTTGTGAAGCAAACACTCACTCCCTGTCGATTAGCGTTGCAAGATGCAGAGTTGCAAGCGACAGACATTGATGAAATCGTGTTGGTTGGTGGCAGTACACGCATGCCCTTAGTGCGTCGCCTGGTCGAAGAGCTGTTTGGCAAAACCCCTCATTGCGAATTAAACCCTGATGAAGTTGTGGCATTAGGAGCTGCGATTCAAGCTGGAATCCTTGCTGGGGATAACAAAGACATGTTGTTACTTGATGTTACACCGTTGTCTTTAGGTATTGAGACTATGGGTGGGGTCATGAGCTCCTTAATTAGACGAAATACGACCATTCCCACGAGTGCTAAGGAAATGTTTACCACTTATGTTGATGGGCAAACTTCCGTGGATATTCATATCTTGCAAGGCGAACGGGAGTTGGTGAAAGACAATCGAAGTCTCGCTCGCTTCCAACTCAAGGTGCCCCCGTTACCTGCGGCAGTGCCTCGTGTTGAAGTGACGTTCCTAATTGATGCCAATGGCATTCTCAATGTTACAGCTTCTGATATTCGAACCAAAGAGACTCAAACTGTTCAAGTGAAACCTTCACATGGCCTTACGGATGATGAAGTCGAAGGCATGATCCGAGACTCATTCCAGTTTGCAGCGCAGGACATTAAGGCTCGACAGGTCATTGAAGCCAGAACGGAAGCAGATGCGATTCTCGTTGCGACAGAAAAAGCGTTGAAGCGGGGAACGGATCTCATCAAATTAGAAGAAGTCCAAGCGATTCACCAAGTCCTGGATGAACTTCGGAAGGTGAAAGACCAAGATGATCATCGCGTGATCCGAGCGAAGATGAGTGATGTCGAAAACATTACCCATCATCTCGCGGAAGAGTTGATGGATGCGACACTCAAAGAAGCGCTTGAAAACAAAAAACTTTCTGAGGTGGCCGATTAAATAATTTGATTCGTGCCAAGGAGACGCTCATGGCTCAAGAACTTATGTGGGGTGATGCAGAAGATATCGCGATTCGCTTACATGAAGAACACCCCGACCTCGATCCCCTGACTGTTCGTTTTACCGATTTGCACAGCTGGATTGTGGCATGGCCAGAATTTAAGGGTGATCCGAAAGAATCAAACGAAAAAAAACTTGAAGCGATTCAAATGGCTTGGCATGAAGAGTTTCAGGATGCCTAGAGTCTGGATGCCAGACTCCGTGAAATGAGATTAGTCGAGTTTCTAACAAGTGACAGTTTCGTTCCCTTTCCTTGCTGTGATTTATTCTTCCTCAAAATTCAATTCTGGTTCGACCTTCTGTTCTAATTGATCAAATTCATAGAAATCCAAGGGCTCGGCTGCGCTTCGAACTGGACGTTGCGGGACCGTTCCTTCCGCAAAGACCTCGGTTGTGCTTTTTTTCGAGGGCTCGCTGACTAATAGACCGGTTGTTTGATCGATCTCTGCGAATTGAATGCCTTCGGGGATGGCAAATGTTTGAACCGGAACGGTTTGAAGAGCTTCACCGACAAATTGCGTCCAAATGGGCAACGCTGCATGTGCTCCAGACTCTGTCTTTCCTAGGCGTTCGACACTATCAAATCCTACCCAAACGCCGACAGCCAAGTTCGGGGCATATCCGACGAACCACGCATCTTGATAATTATTGGTGGTTCCCGTTTTACCAGCCAGGGGGCGCCCAATTTTTCTCGCGCGTTTTCCAGTTCCGCTTTGAATGACATCCATCATCATATGTGTGATTAAATAAGCAGTTTCCTGAGAGACCACTTGATGAGGTTCAAAGAGATGTTGCTCGAGAGTGTTGTCTCCTTGGTCTTTGACAATGGAGATCGTGTAGGGGGAAAGCGCGAGCCCTTGATTGGCAAAGACTCCATAGGCGGAGGTAATTTCCTGCAAGGTGACTCCAGAAGATCCTAGGGCGAGAGAAAGGTCTTGGCTCAGGGGACTTCGGATTCCAAGGCTTCGAGAAAATTCTGTGACTCGACGAACGCCAATTTGTTCAAGCAATCGCACTGTCGCCGCATTTCTGGAGTGGCGGAGTGCTTCTCGTAATGTAATGGGGCCAAAGAATCGCTTTTCATAGTTTTCGGGCTTCCAAGTTTTTCCAGGATCTTCCTGCTCGTACACAACAGGGGCATCCAATACTAGAGTGGCCGGAGTCATGCCATCATCTATGGCTGTCGCATAGATGATCGGTTTAAAGGCTGAACCCGGCTGACGAACTGAAAGCAGTGCACGATTAAATTCACTTCGCTCAAAATCATATCCACCCACCATGGCTCGAATGGCACCAGTGCGAGGATCAATGGCAATGGCCGCTCCTTCCACAATGGGGGTTTGGTCAAGGCGGAACCGGGGTTGCCCCTTTTTCATTGATTTGAGGGAAACCTCAATAACATCTCCAGGCCGCAGTAATTGCTTGGCCGAGGTGATAGGAAAGTTTTTGGCTTCAGTGACCGGGACATTTTGGGCGAGTCGGCGTTTCGCCCAGATCATATCTTTGAGGGAGATCTTCCCAAGTAGTCCTCCAGCCACGACAGTTGCTTCCTCTTTGGAGACTTGGCTGACGATACCTTCAATAATTTCACCCTGTTGAGGATATCTCTCAGGAGGATCTTCGGGAAGCATGGGTGGGGGATCTCCATGCCGAAGGGGCCCTCGCCACCCTTGGCGTTTATCTAATTGTTGCAGGCCTGTCCGAACTGCCAGTTCAGCTGCGCGCTGCATGTCAATATTGAGCGTGGTAAACACTTGGAGGCCACCTTTGTACACCATGGATTCTCCAAAGGCACTGACCAAGTGTTGACGAACATCCTCCAAGAAGTAGGGCGCAGCCCGTTCAATGGACTGACGTTGAAAGTGCAGCTTAGTGGCCATAGCTTCCTGAGCGCGTTCAGTGGTAATGAAGTTCGCTTGGGCCATGCGTCCCAGGACATGTTCTTGCCGATTTTTGGCTAAATCATAATTTTTATAAGGGGAATACGTGCTTGGGGCTTTGGGTAACCCCGCCAAGAATGCGGATTCCGGCAAGCTCAACTCAGACAAACCTTTTCCAAAGTAAGTGAGGGCCGCACTGCCAATACCGTAGGCTCCATGTCCAAAGTAAATCTGATTCAAATATGTTTCGAGAATTTGATCCTTCGTTAACACCACTTCCATCTTGAGGGCGAGGATCAACTCCCGAATCTTTCGACGAAACGTGCGTTCTGATGACAAGAACAGTGTCCGCGCGAGTTGTTGGGTAATTGTGCTGGCTCCCTCAAATTTCCCGCCGCGTTTCAGGTTCGTCCAGGTGGCGCGGAAGATACCCCAAATATCCAGTCCGGGATGTTCGAAAAAGCGAGTGTCTTCGACGGCGATGAGGGCATTGATCAAATCTTGCGGAACATCGGTCAGGGAGGCCAAGATTCGACGTTCGACATAAAACTGTCCCATGACCTGACCATTGTCAGCATGTACCTTGGTGATCAGGCTCGGTTGATATTCATGTAGGACCGCGAGCGTAGGAAGGCCGGTTGATGCATACCAGGCCAGCGCAATAACCCCGCCCACCCCAAGCCCAGTGGCTGCAAGGATAAGAATCAAAAACACCCGAGGCCAACGTCGGCGTGCGGAATGTTGGGGACTAGCTTGAGATGTGGTCATTGGAAAAGGGATAGAGGGCTTGAGAATTTTCTGGTTTGTGAAAGGACTTTCTTCTAGTGAAAATACCCTACAAAGAATACGATAACCCTGGATAGCTCAAATGACAAGAAAGGATTTTGAAGAAAATGCTATTTTTTCTGATCGGGCGGTCTGTTCCCCTAATGTAAGCGGGTTTTTTTTCAGGTAGGGCATTTGGCAGGTTGACAACTATTCAGATCCCATGCTACGAAAAAACCCTTGCAATCAGCGAAGTTAGATTAATTACCCATTTCTTCAATAATTAGGAGGCCGATTTATGTCAGATGTTGCAGCAGAAATAAAAGTTGGTGATGTTGCCCCGGATTTCACTCTAAAAGATCAAGATCAAAATGATGTCACGCTGAGTTCCTTTAAAGGGAATAAGAATGTCGTACTAGCATTCTATCCCTTAGACTGGAGCCCAGTGTGCGAAGGGGAAAATAAATGTTTGACAGATGATTTCCCAAGTTTTTCCGATGCGAACTCAGAAGTATTCGGCATTAGCACGGATAGCTTCTTTTCCCACAAAGCCTGGGCTGACGCCTTAGACCTCAAGCATCGCCTATTGGCCGATATGCATCGCACCGTGTGTAAATCCTATGGCCTGTATTTTGATGCCTTAAACTGCGCCAAGCGTGCCACGGTGATCGTAGGCAAAGATGGCAAAGTCGCGTATGCCAAAGTTCAAGAAATCAAAGTTGCACGGGATGACAAAGAAATTTTGGAAGCGCTGAAGAAGTTGGGCT
>JAJDBO010000149.1 GCA_029261305.1 Nitrospirales bacterium | reverse complement strand
CACCCAAAAGTCCACAGCCTGTACCAGCAACGTCCAATGCGTCTCGGGTAAAGTACGAAACGTCTCATCCGTAAACGGCCCATGCTTGAGATCCCACTTCTCGCTACTCCCGTCATGAATAATCAACCGAGACTCTACCTGGTCCTCACAAGCCAAACCCGCCAACTCATCCGCCGCTATAGGCGGCATAACACCTGGCAACGCATTACGAATCAGCAACGGCTTCTTCTGCCAAAACTCCCCCAAAAACTTTTCAACAGTTAAATCGCCGAGAGGTAGGGAATTCATAGAGCTTGCCTAAAATGATCGGTTTGTTCAGTCCACAAACTATCAGGGCTCATCTAAGTCTTATTTTTCATTGTGAAATCGTTTCTCGCCATTTCAGCGCAGGGAACCCGAAGGGTCACGCACAGGGCGAAATGGTTTTCGGTCCTTTTGCCGAAACAAAAGGACCTCGTCTGCGGGGGCGAAACCCTGCTAGGAATAAACTTCAAGCTTCCTTCACCATCTCAATATGGAGTTATCACGGCAAGTGCTCTGAGCCATGCTTGGTTTTCGAAAGTCCGAAAATCAGCCCTATCATAAGCACCGCCCCAGCAAAAGCACATGCCATGTCTTTCTGCGCATCCCATTCATCCCCCTGGGTGCCGAGATAGGCCAGCCCTAATTCAGGACTCACCATTTCGGCAACAAGTGCTTCCACGACTTCAAACAATCCGCTCGTTGCCAACGTGACACACACCGCCAGGACGTAAGACCACACGCCTTGTACTTTCGCCAGACGCACGAGTAGTTCCTGAATAGGAACGACGAGCAAAAAACCATAGGCAAAGTGGGTGAGCCGATCGAATGGGTTCCGGCTGAGCTGGAAGACATCCTGCAACCAGAAGCCAGCCGGAACTTGAGCATAGGTATAATGCGCGCCCACAGCATGGAGGGTCAGGAACAATGTCAGGAGGGTATACGATCCGCTTGAAAAAACGAACCATCGATACGTGAAAAACAACCCGGCGACTAGAAAAACTGCCAGTATATTTTCCAGCATCCAGTCTTGCCGATCGATGGGGTCAACGGCGGTCACGATCCAACACAGAGTGTACCAAGCAAGTAGTACTTGCGGAAGTCGTCTCCCATCCCTCAACTTGTTGTGGCCTAGTCTGGTGAGAACGAAGCCCCGCATAAATTTCTTCAAGCTCCCTTTACCATATCAATATGAGGAATCCCATCCTCAAGATACACATCCGACACCCGCAGAAACCCATACTGCTCATAAAATTTCTGCAGATAATCCTGAGCCGAAATTCTAATGTCATTCCCCGGCCAACGGCCCTGTATTTCCTTCAGCGCCTCACGCAATAACTGATGACCAACTCCCTGCCCACGCGCATCCTTCCTTACCACAAACCGACCAAGATTCACATTGGGGTAGCGCGATCCTGGCGGAAGAATTCGCGCATACGCCATCAACTGCCCAGCTTCATTACTTCCAGAAAGATGCCTGGCCTCTGCATGGCAATCGTATTCATCAAGTTCAGGGTAAGCACATTGTTGCTCAACCACGAAGACATTCACCCGCAATTGCAGAACATCAAAAAGCTGACTTGGTGACAATTTTTGAAAAAGTTTGACGTCCCACTTTATATCGAGCATGACATTAAACATCCAATTAATAGAAAAATCTCTTCACTTTATAATAATTCCTCTCGATTTAACATTGGTCTTTCGCGGCCCCAGGTTCAACACTTACCGAATCCTAACAACGGCTATCTCGCGGCCCCCCGATAGCATCCATTTCTGGAATCGTGCGCCCATCTTTCCTGTTGTTGGAAGCCCTTGTACGATCCCCACAACCGTGTTAGATTGATTCTTAATCGTGTAAGCACTCCTGAGTATGAAGGGGATAGCAACCCCGGTAGACTAGGATTCTGACACGATTTTTTTTATCCGCACGCAACAGTCCTGCATTTGTCGAGCACTCCCAAACAGCATCATTGCTTATGGCTTGCCTGAACATTGCGACACCATCGTCAGGATATTCCTATAACTTCAGTGAGGTGTTTTTTTGTTTCAAAAATCGTGGTTCACCATTCGCACATTCTTTCACCAAGCCGGAGGAAGTCTGTATCATATCGTCATCGTCGCCATGAGCGCAGGCATCGCGCTCTTGCTTCCATTAGGCGCCAAACAGTTTTTATCGTTCTGGTCCCGCGTGGAACATGACAAGTTCTCCATTATCTGCATGGAATTAACCGTAGCCATTCTGCTGATCGCCGGTCTGAGCTATATCCACCGCAGCATCCGCGACCGTGGCATGGCCGCCGTGGCCACCGGAGCCGGACTTGTCTCGTTCTTTCCCAAACGTACACCAAGCGCACAACGACACATTAAACAACTGAAAGAAGAACAAGGGACCGGACGCACCATCAAAGTCATTGGATCCAGCGGCCACAGCACATTCGTGGACCAAGTGGGCGATCTCTCGTCCGTTCTCGACAAATGCTTAGGCGCGAAAATCCTCTTGGTGAACCCAAATGGCCAAGAAGCCAGTGCGCGCATCCAAGCCATTGGCCATCCCGAGTACACATTGACCGCGTTCCGGGAAGAAGTCCAGCAAAGCATTGCCCTACTCAAGCGACTTAAAGCCATGGGCAAGAGTGTCAAACTCAAACTGTATGCTGATTCACCTCTCGTTAAAATGGTCATTCTAGGAGATTATGTCTGGCTCCAGCATTATCATGCAGACCTCGACATCCAAGACATGCCGGAGTATGTCTTGCGGCACAACCGCAAAGACCATGGGCTCTACACCCTCTACTCCCACTACTTCGCACAACGTTGGGAGAGTCCAGAAATTCCTGAGTATGATTTGGAAACGGACGAATTGGTCTATCGAAGTAGAAGCGGAAAGGAAATCCGTCGGGAACGGTTTAAAAGCGCACCAACGAATCCAATTGCGGAAGTTTCAGAGAGGGTGGTTCACCTGAACCCTGAACCGAGCCAACTCGCCGCTCCGATTTCACTAATGACGTCACTTTGTAAAATCAGCGAAGGGGTTGAGACGCAGGGATGAAGGCTGAGCGCCACCTTGCGGGAAGGTAAGCACCACAGGCGTGGGTGAGACGGAAAATATTCCTGACATGCCCCTCACCGTATAACCCGCATGGGATATACTTGGTACAGTAAGTTTCGAAAATTTCTTCTGATCTTCCCCAAACATAAATTTGAACACTTTAGAAATGGTGGGCTTCACCTAGGCGAAGCCCACCATGTTCGTAGAGGAGAGCCTCGTAGCAATTGCCTTACTTCTTCGCTTTTTTTGCCTGGGCACTTTCTTTCTGCTTTTTACTTTTGTCTTTATCCTTTTTACCGCCTTTGTCTCCCATGGTGTCTCTCCTTTCTACGTAAGATTGACTCGTCCATTCATGAAGTTTACTCAAACCTAAATCTATTTACGGAACACCGATTGCTCTTGCGTGAAAGAGCAACAACTCAACGTACCACAAACCAAGAATAATAGCGTCACTCATGATAAGGTTACTTATTGTATTCTGGCATTCAGAAGATGGAGTAGAAGTGACGATTTGCTTGACTCTCTTCAAGGAGCAAGCTACCGTTTTCAAGATTTGAGAGAGGGAAACGCTCATGGTAATTGCCGATACAGAAACCGTTGATCTTTCCACGCCAACTGGCCCGATGCGTAGCTATATTTTTCGACCCGTGGCTGGGGGGCGGTATCCTGGTGTCGTGTTATTTTCAGAGATTTATCAAGTCACCGAACCAATTCGGCGTATCGCGGCGTTCTTGGCTGGTCATGGGTTTGTGGTGCTTGCCCCTGAGGTCTACCATGAACTGGAGCCACCCGGCACAGTGCTCAACTATGACAAACCTGACACCGACCGTGGCAATCAACACAAACTTACCAAGACCCTATCAAACTATGATGCTGACGCACGCGCGGCGTTAGACTACCTCTACTCTTGTGCACACTGTACGGGAAAACTTGGCGTCATAGGGATTTGCCTTGGCGGGCATTTAGCCTTTCGCGCGGCCATGAACAAAGATATTTTGGCAGGAGTGTGTCTTTACGCTACAGATATCCACACCCATAACTTAGGTAAAGGCCAGAACGACGACACCCTAGACCGAGTGGCGGAAATTAAAGGTGAGCTGCTCATGGGCTGGGGACGCCAAGACCCGCATATTCCCCGCGAAGGCCGGCTGGAGGTCTATAACACCATGACGGACCATGGCCTCCACTTCCAGTGGCATGAGTTTAATAACGCGCATGCGTTTCTTCGCGATGAAGGGTATCGGTATGATCCTGCAACCACGCAAATTTGCTATAGCATGATCCTAGAGTTATTTAAGCGGAAATTGAGCGAAGGAGACGTCTCGAACTCCTTACCTTTGGGTTAATAGAATTTTTGCGCAGAAAAAAAAGAAGAGGTTCTTTGGTACTCTTGACTCTCACCCAAAGATTTGCCCCCTCACCAGGAAGAATGTGGGCAGAGCAGCTGATACAGAATCAGTGGTATAAAATATGGTCTGGCAAGACCTGAGGTGGCCCTTCACCACCTTCCAGAAACAATGAAGGCGCAGGAGTGGGACACTACGAGCCTATAGACCAAAGAAACGAGAAGGCCTAAAATACTAAAGAAGTCCAAACTCGTGAAATGCAGGGAATTAAAACCAAAGGAGGATCAGAAATGCCAGGCACTGATAAAGAGTTCAATGAGTATAAGATTTTTTATTACACGGATCGCCCATTTGCGCCTTTTCAGGCCATGATCTATTGCTACCGTGGAACGGAATATGTCGGGAGGATCGTCTTCTATCCAGATGGGCAAGTACCAATGAGCCATCAGGCCTCGCTACATTATCCATTTAGTCGATTCAAC
>JAJDBO010000148.1 GCA_029261305.1 Nitrospirales bacterium | reverse complement strand
AAATAGCGGATGTATTAATTGGCGACACGACGATTGATTTGGTTTCTAGACTCATGGGAGAACCCGCACTTCTTTACAAAGAACGCATCAACTTTAAATTTCCTGGCGGTGGGGCCCATGAAGCCCATCAAGATGGCGTGGCCTACGAAAAGGGTGATGATCAACAATTCGATCCCTATGTCGTGCCTTATATTTCAATCCTGATCAGTGTGGACCATGCGACTCCAGAAAATGGGTGCTTAGAAGTGGTTCCCAATTGGAACCTTCATCGATTAGATATACTCCCAATGGAATCGCCTATACCATCTATGCCGCAATATACCAAGATGGCTCAGGAGGTAGAAGATTCGTTGGAATGGATAAAAATTCCAACTGAACCTGGAGATGTGATCCTCTTTACAGAGAGGCTCCCTCACCGCTCAGCAGTCAATACTTCTCGTCAAACCAGAAGAGTGGTGTATGGCGTGTATAACCCTCAATCAGAGGGCGATCTCAGAGAAGGGTATTACCAACGTAAACGAGAGAATTTAGATGACCCTCGTTATCTCGTGGGCAATCCCCATGCGCTCACTACCCAAATAGCTTAAAGGATGAATTTAACGTGACGATGTGTTGATTGAGATGCTGGCAATAAATTCTTCCCCACCCTGTTGTTTGTGATGCATGGAAGGGTTTACACATCTAGTGGTAATTAGTTGTGGGCACCCGAATCCTATTCGTTTCATTTCCCACATTTTTTGATTTAAAAAAAAAGACTGTTCTTTCCGAGGGAATGGGTGAGCCCCTTTCTTGAGCCCTTTCTTTTCCTTTTCCCTGCGGAAGCCTGTCTCTGGTTTGCGAAAATTAGGAAGTATCATCTTGATGATAGGGATGGTGCGCGACAGGCCTATTCCATGGCCTTATCCCGCCGATCTGATCATCCGTATCGAAGCCAACTCCAACTAGAGTTCAACGTGTAAAATCTATTGGATCGAGGGATTTTCATCTCTCTCCTGCCGTCAATTCTTCGACACTTCGTCAGAATTTCCTGTCTTTTTCAATGAGTCCTTTTCGGTAGCTCGCAACCTCGGATTGCACTGTCATCCCCCAAACCTCCCGTAATCATTGTTTTTTTTCTTCTCACGTTGCATCAAGGGTTTCTATGAGGATTCCCGGCAACCTTTTTGCTTTGTCTTCCATGGGGTCCTTCTATTCGGAGTGGATACCGTTGAATACGGTAGACGGGTGTTATTGGGTTGGAACCCAGATGAGGATTGTGATTTTCAATTTTCGTGATGATGAAAGAAGACTGATGAATGTAAAGAGCACTCAAGTCAGCGACCAAACAAGGACATGTCCGTCAGTATCCGTTGTCATCCCTTCCTATAATAGTTCACCTCACATTCGGCAATGTCTTCATACTCTTCAAGGGCAGGCGACCACCTGTGAGTTTGAAGTGATTGTGGTGGACAGTTCTTTTGATGGGACTGATCGAATCGTGACGGAGGAGTTCCCCGAAGTGCGGCTCTTTCATTTCCCAGATCGTTGTTCTGTGGGAAAGGCACGCAATATTGGGGTCGAGAAAGCCAGAGGCGACATCGTGCTGTTCTTGGATACGGACTGCATTCCCGGGCCTACCTGGATCGACGATATGTTTCATGCTCTTCAAACGCATGAAGTCGATGGTGTGGGTGGAGGGGTCGAAAATGGCACTCCTTGGAATATGACGGGGTCGGTCGGGTTTTATCTCGAGTTCTTTCGGTTCCTGAAGCATGAAGGAAGTCCGTACCAGGCGTATTTTTTCATGGGGGGGAATTCGGGGTTTCGGAAAGAGGTGTGTCAATCTATTCCTTTTAAAGATTTAAGTGTGGGAGATGATTTTTTATTCGCCTGGAATATGGCGAAACAGGGAAAGTCCTTAATGTTCGTCCCATCAGCTGTGGTTCGGCATGTGAACAGAACCGGATTGAGGACTGTCTTGAGATACCAGTATCTCTTGGGAAAAGGGGCGTGCCTGTATCGTCAAGTGGTTTCTCCAACACTCAGCAAATTTTTCAAGCGGATTCCTTTCGCCATATTCTTGACCCCGCCACTCGTCTTGTTTTGGATCAGTGGCATCGTCTTACGAAGGCGAAATGTCGCGGGCTGGGTAACCTTTGGCCTCCTGATTCCCGTTTTGCTGCTGGCACATTTTGTGTGGGCCTGGGGATTTTTTCGAGAAGTGATGAATCCCTCGGATGCCCGGTCATCAATGGGACGGCCTGATGAGGGGACCATCATGTCGGCTTCTGAAGGCGTGTGAGTATAGCCAATGATTTTAGAGAATGATGAAAAACAGCTGTCACTGACGTTTCCTAGTATCGCACAGGCGCGGTCGTCTTTGGCTCAGGGGGGCAATGATTTTTGATGGAGTGTGAGCGATGAATGTTATTGGGTTATCGGGGGGAATACGAAGCGGTAATCAGGATGGGGCTGCGGCCCTACTGATGGATGGCCGGCTTGTGGCTACAGCCGAGGAAGAGCGCTTTCTGGGTATTAAATTTGCCAATGGCCTCTTGCCAAAAAACGCGATCCAGTTTTGCCTCAAGCAAGGAGGCCTGTCGATTCAGGATATTGATCTGGTGGTTTTTGCGGGTGCTACCTATGACTCATTTTGTGAGATCCTTAGGCGGTTCTTGCTCTTCCACTTTGGACATGCTCCGAAAATAAAGCTGGTGGATCATCACTTGGCCCACGCCGCATCTACCTATTATGGCAGCGGAATGGATCCTGCGGTGATCGTGACCATGGACTTTTCCGGCGACCGAAAGTCGACCACCGTCAGAGTGGGACAGCATGGCCACATGAAAGTGTTAGCCGAGATAGAAAAACCTGATTCACTCGGTATTTATTATTCAGCAGTCACGCAATACCTTGGGTTCCAAAAGGATAGTGATGAATACAAGGTCATGGGTATGGCGGCCTACGGTCACCCTCGATATGACTTCTCGCATATTCTTGAGCTGACTGATACGGGGTATCGGTTTCACTACGATTTTATTCGTGGCGTGAAAGCCAATGAAGCTGCGCCTTCAAAACAGGAACCGTTGTTTGACTCGTTTCCCATGCCAACCTTGCCACGTGTGCCAGGCACACCATTGACCCAAGAACATTTCGACTTTGCGGCGTCAGCCCAGGCTCAGCTCGAACAAGCGGTCCTCCAACTGGTCAAGCATTACACCGCAGTGACGGGTATTGATCAGGTTTGCATGGCTGGCGGTGTCGCGTTGAACTGCCTGATGGCACAAAGGGTTCGCGAGAGTGACTATGTTCGTAGGGTGTACGTTCCGCCCGTATGCAGTGATGCGGGTTTGGCGCTTGGCGCCGCATATATTGAAGCCATCAATGTTGGGGATAAGGTCAGTCCTATTGAACATGCGTATTGGGGGCCGGAATTTTCCGACGAGGAGGTTCGATTTGTCCTTGATCGTGCGCATGCCAAGTATCGTGAAGTGGATGATCCGGCGGAGCAGGCAGCTCGACTGATCGCCGAAGGCAAGATTGTTGGGTGGTTTCAGGGCAGGATGGAAATCGGTCCACGCGCTCTTGGCAATCGGAGCATTCTGGCGAACCCTCAACTCGCATCGATGAAGAACACGATAAATCAGCGCGTGAAATTCCGCGAAGAATTTCGCCCTCTTGCGCCTTCGATGCGGCATGAAGATGGAGAATCGTATTTTGAACAATACATTGATTCGCCCTACATGACTCAGACCTTTACTGCGAACGAGAGGACATGTAGGGAGGCTCCTGCGATCGTTCATGCTGATGGCACCAGCCGACTTCAGAGCGTCTATGCCGAAACTAATCCTTTGTATCACGAATTGATTGGGGCGGTTGGTGCAAGGACAGGTCTGCCGATGGTGCTCAACACGAGCTTGAATGCGTACGGTGACCCAATGGCGTGCGAACCCTATCAAGCACTCCGCACGTTTTTTACGACAGGGCTCGATGCGTTGGTTCTCGGTAGATTTATTTTGGAGAAGTCAGAGTGAGCGGTAGTGATGACAGTATTGAACGAAACTCAACGTCAATTATTGTGAGGGCAAAGCGTGATGCAACATCTTAGAATCGGAATCATTGGCTGTGGGGAATGGGGAAAGAACCATATTCGGACCTTTGCCTCGATGGATGGCTGTATCGTTTCTCACGCTGCGGACTTGTCCGAGGAAAAACTTCAGGCAGTTAAACAGCGGTATTCGTGGTTGAGAACGACTACAGAACCGACCGAGGTTATTCAGGCTGATGATGTGGATGCAATCGTGATCGCCACGACAACGCAAACGCATTACTCGTTGGCCAAGCAGGCATTGGAAGCCGGCAAGCATGTGTTGTGCGAAAAACCATTGACGCTTCTCAGCCGTGAGTCGAAGGAATTGAACGAACTTGCCGATGCGAAGGGCCTCACGCTCATGGTCGGCCACGTCTTCATGTTTAATCCGGGCATCATGTACTTGAAAGAGCAAATTCAAAAAGGTGTGCTGGGTCGCATCTTTTATCTGGATTCTGTTCGAACCAACCTCGGACCCATTCGACAGGACGTGGGCGCAATCTATGACTTGGCCAGCCACGACATTTCTATCTTCAACTTCCTGTTGGATCAGGAGCCGGTACAAGTCTCGGCGATGGGGTCTTCTTATATTCAGCCCGATCGCGAGGACATGGCGTATCTGACGCTTGAGTATCCCAATATGACACTCAGTCATGCTCATGTCTCTTGGCTTAATCCTCGCAAAGTGAGGCAGCTGACGGTGGTGGGCGATAAGAAGATGATCGTGTGGGACGACATCATGCCGCTGGAGACCATTCGGATCTACGATAAGGGGCTTCATGAGCCTCCTGACTATGACACGTTTGGCCAATTTCAAATTAGTCTGCGTGACGCGGATGTCACCATTCCCAAGGTGCCGATGTTTGAACCCCTGCGAAAACAAGCGGAACATTTTGTGAACTGTGTGCATCTGAAAGAACGCCCTCTTTCGGATGGTCGGAATGGCTTGTCCGTGGTGCGAATTCTGGAAGCGGCGATGTATTCGCTACGAGATCACGGACGACCATTCAGGATCACACCAAATGGTTCCTGGGGTCCCTCGCATTTTGAAGAGGACTTACGGCCCCTAGAGAAAATGGCTGGATCGTTACGATGACTCCAAGTGCGGAGTCAACTCACCATTCCGCAACCTCCGTGACCGTAGTGGTGCCGGCTTACAACGAAGAGAAGCTCCTGGCTCCTCTCGTCGAGTCGTTGGTGAGATCGATGGATGCACTCCTCATGACATACGAGATCGTGGTTGTGAATGACGGGAGCCATGACCAGACACCAATCATCGCCGATGATTTGGCCGGGAGATACCCCCAGGTATCGGTAATCCATCAAGAGAATCTGGGAATTGGCGGGGCGGTGAAGGCGGGCATTGATCGTGCGAGTCTGGAATATTTTCTGTTTTGGCCAGTGGATATGCGAGGCGAGGTAGAAGACTTACGCCCATACCTATCACACATCGGTGAAGCCGACGTGATCGTTGGATGCCGTAGGCGACGGGTTGGGTATAACTGGCTGATGAGGCTCAATGCCTGGCTGTATCCCTACTTGGTTCGGATGTTATTTGGATTGCAACTCCGTGATTGCAATTGGATTCACCTGTATCGAACCAGGTTCATCAAAAAAATACATCTGTCGCAGACTGGCATCCCGATGCTGGCGGAAATCCTTGTGAAGATCCGGGATCTGGGTGGTACCTTTTTGGAGATCGATGTTGACATGAGTCCGCGCGAGATTGGAGTGCCATCCGCCGCGCGCTTCCGAGTGATGGGGAGGACGTTTGTTGGGCTGTTCACGGCGTGGATCAACTGGCGACGAGATCGTGCACAGGAGACACCTCAACCAGGTCGTGTGGAATCTCAATTAGCCCAGTCGATTCGGCGCAATCGGTCGGGAGGAGTTTGGAGGCTATAACTGTATGGAACCCATTCCATTCGTCGATCTTCCCCAACAGTATCAGATTCTCAAAGCTGATATCGATGCTGCGGTTCACTCTGTCCTCAGTCGAGGGGATTTTATTCTTGGTGAGGCCGTCGCCAAATTCGAACAGGCTTTTGCGTCTTTTGTCGGAGCCAAACATGCCATCGGCGTGGCATCGGGGACGGACGCGTTACATTTGATTCTGCGAGAGATGAACATCGGGCTAGGCGACGAAGTGATTACGGTGGCGAATACGTTTATCGCGACGGTCGATGCGATTTCTTATGCTGGTGCCACGCCAGTGTTAGTGGATTGCCAAGAGGACAACTATCTTATTGATCCGGTCTCGATCAAGCGCGCGATCACCAAGCGAACGAAAGCCATTATTGCGGTCCATCTCTATGGACAACCTGCTGATATGGATTCCATTCTGGCGGTGGCCAATGCCTATGGCATTCCAGTCATTGAAGACGCTGCTCAGGCCCATGGTGCGCGGCTCAAGGATGGACGGCAATGTGGCTCAATAGGTCGAGCTGCCGGTTTTAGTTTCTATCCTGGTAAGAACCTTGGAGCATGCGGGGATGGTGGGGCTATCACCACGAACGATAATGAAATGGCCGATCGCATTCGACTCCTTCGCAATTGGGGTTCCAAGATCAAATATCATCATGAGATCAAGGGGTTTAACTCGCGCCTCGATACTATCCAAGCCGCGATTCTCAACGTGAAGCTTCGATGTCTCACCGAATGGAATGATGGTCGCATCCGTGCAGCCAATTGGTATCGGCAGAGGCTCGCGGATCTACCAGAGATTTGTCTGCCCGTCGAAGCGCCATGGACTGGGCGTCACGTCTATCATTTGTTTGTCATTCGCGTACCTGGGCGTCATCCGCAGCCCATTATTGATCAGCTACGTGGCTTCGGTGTTCAAGCCTTAATTCATTATCCAACGTCTGTCCATCGTCAACTGGCATATGGCGATCTGAACCTTGGTCCAGGATCAATGCCGGTGAGTGAGCGTATCAGCGGTGAAATACTGTCGTTGCCGATGTTTCCGCAAATCACGGAGCAGCAGGTAGATCATGTGGTGACATCTCTGCGTCAGTGTCTATAGGAAAAGAATGTAATGCATAAGGTCCGCGTGATTCCCGTTTTGTTGTTAAAGGATTGGGGACTGGAAAAGAGTATCCAGTTCGACAACCCCGTGTATATTGGCTCGCCCATCAATGCTGCCCGTGTGTTCAATGGTCGGAACGTCGATGAACTCATTCTGTTGGACATTATCGCGACAGAGGAGAAGCGTGGGCCAATCCTCGAAATTGTATCCCAGATTACTGAGGAAGCGTTCATGCCGGTGACGGTCGGCGGAGGTGTCCGCAGTATCGACATGATTCGTGAGCTGTTGCATGCGGGGGCCGATCGTGTGGTGATCAATACCTGTGCTGTTGAGGATCCGCTTGTCGTGACAGCAGGAGCCAAGTGTTTTGGAAGCCAGTGTATCGTGGTGTCGATAGATGCGAAGAAACACGGTGATGGCGTGTATGAGGTGTATACCCACGGGGGACGGCATCCAACAGGATTGGATCCGGTTGAGCATGCGTTGCATATGCAGCAGAGGGGGGCTGGCGAGATCTTGATTAATTCGATCGATCAAGACGGGACGATGGAAGGGTACGAATTGGAACTCATACGACGCGTCTCTGAGGCGGTGACGATTCCGGTGATTGCTTGTGGTGGCGCGGGGAAGGTTGAGCACATCGCCGAGGGGGTGACCCACGGCAAAGCTTCTGCTGTGGCTGCCGGAGCATTTTTCCTTTTTTTCGGTCCTCGTAGAACCGTGCTGATTACCTATCCAACGGATGAAGAATTGGCGGAGCATCTGGATTGGGGCTTGATTAGGAAGAAGAGTGAAAATCCAACGGTATTGCCAGAAGGAGTTCTGATATGAGGAAGCGACAATGAGCAAGGCCCCCCAAATGTGTAAACGATGTGTGATGGATGCCAATGTGCATGGGCTTACCTTCGACGGAAATGGAATCTGCAGCCATTGTCGGATTCACGACAAGCTCGACCGGCTCTACCCCTCGGGAGAGCAAGGCCAGAGAGAGATGGAGCAAATCGCCGATAAAATCCGAAAGGATGGCCAGGGGAAAACCTATGATTGCATTGTGGGAATCAGCGGAGGCCGTGACACCTCCTATTGCTTACACATGACCAAGGAATTAGGCCTTCGCCCGTTGGCCGTTCACTTCGATAATGGTTGGGACGCAGACGTCGCCAAAAACAACCTTCGTAAGCTCTGTACCAAGATGAACGTGGATCTTCACACCGTGATCTCTGATTGGGCGGAATCGCGTGAACTGACCAACTGCACGCTTCGTGCCTGTGTCCCATATATCGACATGACGGATGACGTGGGGATTGCTCGCTCGTTGTATGAATCGGCTGCCAATGAAGGGGTCCGCTACATCATGATGAGCCATTCATTTCGCGAAGAGGGAATCAATCCGTTGGCCTGGAACTATTTCGATGGCCGCTACTATCGTGCCCTAGTCAATCGTTTTGCCAGGATTCCGATCAAGAAACGAAAGAATGTCGATATTCATCATTTGCTGTACTGGACGTTTTTTAAGCGCATTCGTCTCATCAATCTGACCAACTACTACAATGATGCCGGTCAACACGTCGAGCAACTTCTCAAGGAAAAGTATGGGTGGTTTGATACGCAACAACATCATTACGACAATGAAATGTTCGCATTGGTTTCCTACTACTCACGAAAAAAATTTGGTTTCGATTGGTGGAGAGTTGATCTGGCGGCAAAGGTTCGAACAGGCGTCATCAGTCGGGAGGAAGCCCTTGAAAAGCTTGAGAGACCACCCGCATTCGAGTCAATGGACAACGTGGAATATTGTCTGAAAAAGCAGGGAATTTCTCCGGGTGAGTGGGATGAAATCATGGGGGCACCCTGCAAGTATTTCTGGGACTATCCCAACTATTACACATATTTGAAGCTCGTGAAATACCCGATTAAATGGCTGGGCCGGATGAACATCCTGCCCTCGTATGTGTACGAGAAGTATTTTGAGACTTAAGCATCAGGCTGCTTCGGGCGTCCCTTGTGTTAGGAGTTATACGTGATTGTCATTATCGATTACGGAATCGGAAATCTCCAATCTGTTCAGCGAGCTTTTCAGAGGATCGGAGCTGATACCGCAATCTCTTCGAAACCAGAAGATCTCCTCGCTGCTGAGAAGATTGTTCTGCCCGGGGTGGGTTCCTTTGTTGAGGGAATGGAGAATCTGCGGTGCTATGGTTTATTGCCGGTTTTGAAGCACAAGGTCCGTGAACAAGGCACGCCGTTTCTCGGCATCTGTCTCGGTTTCCAGATGTTGACGAACCGAAGTGAGGAAGGAGACGCCGAGGGGTTGGGGTGGATTGACGCCGAGACCAAGCGTTTTCGCTTTGAAGGCCCCGGTGGCCAATATCGCATCCCTCATATGGGATGGAATGATCTGTCTGCCAGAAGAGAGAATCCTCTGCTCAATGGCTTATCGGGTGCCTCATGCTTCTACTTCGCTCATTCTTATTACGTCACCTGTCATGATCAAAGCGCCATCCTCGCGACGACACAGTATGGCCGGGAATTCGTGACCGTCATTCAAAAAGACAACATTTTTGGCACGCAATTTCACCCGGAGAAAAGCCAGGCGAACGGCCTGTCGGTGCTCAAGAATTTTGTGGAGTA
Organism: Nitrospirales bacterium; assembly: GCA_029261305.1. The sequence goes on along the minus strand of JAJDBO010000148.1, from coordinate 24,741 downwards.
TCACTCGGAAGGGGTGAGACTCGCATAATTCCTGAATGACGTTGGCCTTAGTATTTCGTCAAAGAACAGGAGAAGTATTTGAGCGCCGGTCTGCAGTATCTGAAACAACACGGACGCATGATGGGATTTGTCATCCTCGGGGTGATGACGGCCTATGGGGTGTATCACCTCGCTTTCGGAACTCCGAATTTGGCAGAGGTCATCGCCCGTTGGCAGACCATGGGATTTTGGGTCCTTGTGGCGTTAATCCTCGCGGCTATCGATTGTGCCCTGGAGGCGGTCTGCTGGATGTGGCTCTATGCTCGATTTCGGATGCCGGTCCGAGACGGTGTTGGCCTGGGTGTGTATCTGGCTGGTCACGCGGGTTTGTTTATCCCGGCTCAGATGGGAAGGCTCATTCGTCCTGATGCCATGGCGCGCCTAGGAAGGGGCCGTCTTTCTGATGGAATCAAGGCCGAAGCCGTGTTGCTTTTTTTCGATACCACTGCTGCTCTTGTTCTCGTGTCCGCACTAGCTTTTCTCTGGATCCAACCGCTGGCAATTCCGGTAGTCGCGCTTGGCGTGAGTGTCTTCATGCTGTTTTTGGCAGATCGGGTAGCTTCTTTACTTTCGGGGACGCGCCTCTCACTGCCGTCGAACTTCTGGCTGACACCACAAACGTTTGTCATCCTTGGTCTGATGATCGTCGGTTGGATGCTCAATGGGTTGGCTTTGTATGCTTTGGTGTGGGACCTGGCTGAGGGTATTAGTGCATTCGAAGTGATATTTTTCGGCTCGATTTCTCGCCTTGCAGGGTCAGGGACAGGTTTACCCGGAGGAATTGGTGTCACGGAGGGATTATTGGGGATTTCTCTTGGAATTTTGGAGATCCCTTTCGAGCATCTCATCCTGGCCGTCGTGGCCTATCGCATTCTTACCTTTTGGTTGCTGCTCCCGATAGGCTGGATGGCACTCATTTTTGTCAATAGTCGATTCAGTCGTCAAAAGAGTTATGTCAGCGATGGCCTTCAGGTTGTTGTGAAATGAAAGTGGAATCTCTTTCTCTAGGACTCAAAGGCCTATTCGTCATTCTCCTTCCCGCAATGGTGGCACTTGGCCTGATCCTGCATTTTGCCGTTGATGTTCCTATCATGGATGAGTGGGATACTCCACTGGGTATGTATTATGAAATTATCAAGGGCGATTTCGATTCCTTTGAACATCTCTTCTACCAACATAATGAGAGTCGAGATGCATTTCCGAGGCTGATTTTTCTTGCGGTTGGTTTTACCTTCGGGTGGCACGGCCCTATCTTCATGTTCATCAGCTGGGGGTGTGTGCTGTTCACCCTCTTCCTTCTCCTGAATATGTTGCCACGCCAAAGCGGGCAGCGATCTATGGTCCTCCTGTACATTGGGGTACTCATAAGTGCGCTACTCTTTTCAATCTCACAATGGGAAAATCAGTTATGGGGAATTCAGCTCATCGAGTTTATTCCGCCCCTCTGCCTTGCCCTCTGCCTATGGATACAGACGACGCGGACGTCCTTCCGTTTGACCGTGATGACTTGTGCACTCCTCAGTATTATCTCAACGTTTTCCTATGCCAATGGCATGGTGTGCTGGCTGCTAGGCTACCCATTTCTCACCGTATGGATGACTGACTGGAACACGGTTTCACGTCGTGAACGGAGCCATGGGATTGTCTCGACGGCCTTATACCTTATCCTCGCAATTACCACCCTGAGCTTCTATTTTTGGGATTACTACAAGCCACCCCACACTCCCTCGTTCAGCTACGTGCTGGAGAATCCCCTGTTGGCATTGCAATATTTCGTGGCGTGGATAGGCGCCCCGTTTGTTCCAGGCTCTCAGATTCTTTTGGCGACGGTGGTCGGGGCTTCGATTGTATTCTTGGTCACCGTATCTTTTGTGATGGTGGTTGTCACATGGAAACGCTCTGGCGACAGTGCTGTTCCGAGGGATTCATACGCATGGATATGCCTCGTGGGATACGGCCTTGTTTCAGGCCTGGTTACCACAGCCGGTCGGGCAGGATGGGGTCTGGAATCAGCAGTTTCACCAAGATATTCCACCTTTTCCTTGTGGGTGACAATCGGTCTAGTCGGGCTTGTCTTTGTACTCGCACATCATCAGCCAATACGACATCGATTGGTCACGACCACCCTATTTCGCTTGACCTTAGCAACCGTTGCATTGCTCACCGTATCCAGCTGGGTGCATGGCTTCACCAATATGCAGGTGGCGAACAGCAAGGCGAAACAAAATCTCTTGACCCTTCGCCTTCTGAATGTCGCACCGTCTAATCCTCTGCTGATTCGCCTCTATCCTGACCCTGAGCAAATTCGAGAGCAAGCAGACGTACTCCTTGAAGATGGAATCTTGGCCATCGACCTGATAGGCAGTTGGCTCTCAGAAAGACTTAAAAATCCCGATGGAACTCATGCAGGTTCTTTCACCATGAGTAGGGAGAGCAGGAAGATCACGACGGTGGCTGGTTGGGTCCTACCACCAGAGAAAGATGTGTCAGCCGATTTTGTCATCCTGGCGAATCGGGATGACTCAGGACATCTTGAGGTGGTTACCGGATTCATCACGGAAAAGAAGAGTCCTGAAGTTATGACTGCTCAGCCTGCTTCTCGGTTACCGTTGCATGCATTCAGCGAGACTTTCGAGCTTTCTCTTTCAGGAGGACATCAGTTCACTATGTTTGCGGTCGATCTCAAAGGGAAGCAGGTGTACGAGCTTCACCATGAACATGCGCGATCCCAGCATGTCTCTGATACATTTTCTGATTTTAGCTAAGCCTGAGTGTGGAAAAGTTCTCCTTCTTTGTAAGACTCAAAGATCTATGCCTCTTAGTACACATCAAATATCTTACGATCGAGAAAAGATGAGTCGAACATCTTTCATTCTCCCAATCCAAACTTTTGTCTTTATCCTCCTTCCCGCCATGCTCTCGCTGGGTCTTATTCTACATTTTGCGGTTGATGTTCCTAAGGAAGATGAATGGATCACACCGGGGTTCATGTTTCAACATATTATTGAGGGCTCTTTAACTACTAAAGATTTTTTTTCTCAGCATTTTGAATACACTGAAAGCCGAGACGCATTTCCGAGACTAATTTTTCTCTTGTTCGGTCTCACATTAGGTTGGCACGTGACTGTTATCATGGTCCTAAGCTGGTTCTGTGTCGTCGGCACGTTCCTGTTCATTCTTAGGATACTTCCAGGTGCCATTTCGCAATGCCCTAAGATATTTTTTCCTATTTCCCTGCTGCTTGGAGCCCTTCTCTTTTCGCCTTCACAATGGGAAAACCAGTTGTGGGGAATTCAGCTTATTTTCTTTATACCACCGCTTTGTCTCGCCATGGGTCTGTGGTTCCAATCCACTCGGGCATCTTATGGCCTTAAGGTCATTATGTGTGCTGTGTTGAGTATGATTTCTACTTTTTCGTACCCCAATGGGATGGCCTGTTGGCTACTGGCTGCTCCGTTTTTCAGAACATGGTTCACTGAATGGCCGGAGTCTTCTCCTAGGGAAAGGGTCAAGGTCCTTTGGTGGACAATACTCTATGTAAGCCTCGCCGTTGCCACGATGGTTTTTTATTTTTGGGAATTCGTTTGGGCGCCTGTGCCCTACGGCCTGGCGTTAAAGGATCCTGGATTGGGGCTCAAATTTTTTGTCGCCTTGGTGGGATCACCCTTATCGCAGTATGCCAGTGATCAAGTCTTTGCCGCGACCTTGGTGGGAATAGGGGTATTATTGATGGCCCTCTTCTCATTGGGCGTTATCGTTCGACAATGGATGTGCTGCCGCGACGTTGACCTCGTTACGACGTGCTATCCTTGGATTTGCCTTTTTGGTTATGGCGTTCTTTCCAGCCTTGCTGTGACCTCTGGCCGTGCCAACTGGGGCCTAGAGGCAGCCTTGGTGTCCGCTTATACCTCAGTGTCACTTTGGGTTTCGATTGGCCTTGTTGGGATTGTTTGTGGTCTTTGGAATTTCCATGGTTTAAAAACTCGTGCCGGGACAAACATCACTTTTGGACTTTCCTTGGGAATTCTTTTCTTTCTCACCTTTTTTTCGTGGGTTGATGGGATTGGCCAAATGCAGCTTGAAAATGTCAGGGCGGAACAAAGGCTTTTGAATCTCCGTCTTCTTCCCGTGATTCCGTCTAATCCCTTAGATGATCGTCATAGGCCGTGGCTTGATCCAAAAATCATCCGCGATCGTTTCATGCTCTTCATTGACCATGGCCTGCTGCAAATTGAGACTATAGGTCCCTGGATCACCGAAAGGGTCCAGGCCCCGGAGCCAGGCGATGCGGGAAGATTTACCATAGCCGTCCAAAGTGACGAACACATTTATCTCTCGCCGGAAGAGGTCATCAGAGATGTCAAAAGGTCGACCAAAGTTTTGCAGATAGACGGCTGGGCCATGCTTCCAGACCAAGGAGTGCCTGCAGATTTCGTTATCTTGGGAAAACGGGATGAAGCAGGAAGCATGAGGGTGATTACAGGATTTGTCACTAAAGTAAAACGTCCAGATATTGTCATGGCGCAAAACAATCCGCGCTTACTGCTTTCCGGATTCAGCGACACCTTGGATTCAACTTTTTTGGAAAACCCGCAATTCTTTCTGTTCGCGGTCGATCTGAAGAATCAGCGAGTCTATGGGCTTAAACAAGACGCCACATGATGACTGTTTTTCTTCTATGCCTTTGTTCGCTTGGATTGAGATATCAGTAAGCACCACCGTTGGAGTGCGACTAGGCGACGAAATTCAAGTTCATAAGACTCAAGCCATGCGCGAGGGTGTTTTTATTGGATAGCCTATATTTGACGAAAGATCGGACGTTGAGTCACCCAAAACCGAGTCTTATAGCCAAGCTGGTAATGACTGAACCGTTGGGTTCACCGTACATCGTGATTGCGGTCGTATGCTTGGCCACGGGTCTGCCATTTTTGAATCAGGCGTTCCATATTGATGATGAGGTCTACCTGCGACTTGCAGATGGGTGGCGAATCTTTGCTTGGGATTTTTATCGACAATCGGATTTTCTGTTCGGTAAGGATTGGCCGCTGGTCCTGCATTCTCAGCATCCTCCGTTAGCCCAATGGTATCTGGCCGGTTGGCGAGCACTTGGGTTGCACACCGAGTGGTCATTGCATGCCGCATACATGATGTGGACATTACTGGCGGGATTCTCGATTTTTGGTTTTGCAAAGCGGTTCACCGACAAACCGTTAATCCTTACACTCGCTTTTATTCTCTCGCCGGCCTTCATGGTAAGCAGTCATACGCTCATGACCGATGTCCCGTTCGTCGCGCTCTTTTTTTTGGCGCTTACGGTATGGATTCAGGGAATCGATGAAGGTCAGCACACAAAACTCGTGGGTGCAGCAATTTTGGCCTGCGCATGTGTACTCGTCCAATACCGTGGACTGATGCTCCCGGTGTTTATGTTGGTGTATGCTTGGAATCAGCGTGATCAATTTAAATCAATCTTTGCTCTTGCCTTCGCACCCTTCGTGGTAGTTATTGTCTTCGAATTGTGGGTTTCTAGCACTACAGAGGCCTCAGCGTTTGGAGAGTCTGTGGGGTTTCTGGATTTTACTCCAACGCGTATGCTTGAGTCGGTTGCATTCTATGCCGCAGGAATTGGGCTTTGCTGTTTACCTTTTCTCCCCAGGCATATCTTCCAGAACAAGGTTCAACTCCTTATCTTTTCTGTGGTTGGTGTGACGCTCTTTTTCCTGCACGCGCGTGATGCATCGCTCATCAATACGATCTGGGGAACGGTGCTCATGATCGTTGGTGCTTGGGCCTGCAGTTCGCTATTTCGCCATTTCTCCCCACGGTTGAGTCAGTGGAGCACAGAAACCACACTTGCCATTTGGGGGCTTGCCACCATGGGGGGGCTCGTGGTGCTTTCATTGTTTGCATGTATGCGCAATCTGCTGATCGTGCTCCCTTTTGTTTTTCTCTTGCTCGCTAGAAAGTATCCTCAATCGTTTTCATTGGGGAGGGTCGGTCTGGGTGCATTGCTGGCGCTTTTGTGTAGTGTTGCCGATTACCAATGGGCCGGGCAATACCGTAGTTATGCGAATCAGATTGCTGAATCCCAGGAAAATCATACTCATTTCGTCGCCGCAGAATGGGGATTTCGCCACTACACGAATGCTCATCAGATGGACTACTTGCTCGATTCAACCACAGATTTGCGTTTGGGTGACCGCATTATTCGACCCACGTTGGCTGCTCCGGAAAATGTGATTCACCCAGAAATGTTTGCGAGACTTCGCTTGGTCGAGGAGCGTAGGGTGTACAGTTCGTTGCCTATCACTCTTATGTCCCGGTACCGACAAAACTGCGGGTGGTATGCCCAAGGCTTTGGCGTCCTTCCCCTTTGCCTTGGAAGCTTGATGACTGAACAGTTCAGGGTCTATTCGGTGCAGTGGTAGATTTGACGAGGTTGTTGCCGGTGCGGAAATTTTTGCGGCAGTGAAGATGGACTTGAATCGGTTTTTATCTGGCACTTTTATTAGCAGGCTCTCGTTGGTTCCTTGCAGGAAGGAAAAGTTGAATTGGTAGGGAGGCAGGTTTATTGAAGGTTGGAATGTATTTAGCTGTATTCAGAAAGTCGATCCGTGACTCTAGAGTGTGCTGTTATTGCCGGAGGGGCGGTTGGAGGTCAGTATGCTGAGGATCTGCACAAGATTCCTCACTATGTTGTTTAGCCCAGATCCTACACTTCGACAGTTGTGGATGACTGATAGAGTGGTTGGTCGAATGACTCTTCTCGCCGAGTGTTGTCTCGTGTACCTCGCCTTTGTTTTCGCGGCGGTCACCTTACTTTGGTTCTTTCCTTTTAATTTCATTGATATCGAAGAATTGGTCTACGGAACATTTCCGATCGCTTTGATTGATGGTGAAGTCGAACTCCATTCCATTCTGGATTTTCAGGAAATGCCCAGAGAAGGTTCGGAACTCGTTCTTGGGTTCCCCATTGCTCTCCTATTCAGGTTGTTCGGACCAACGCTCTTTACGTTGAAGTTTGCTAGCATCTTGCTCAGTGGCGTTTGGGCTGCCGTTTGGTATTACATCGCACGCTCATGCTATGGCTCATTGCCACGAGTTTACTTGGGAGCTTTATTCGCGATTCCGTTTCCTTTGGTTCAGTTTGCTATCCTTTCGACAACCTATATCATGACGCATTTGGGCTCTTCGTTGTGGCATGGGATTGGCCTGCTGTTGCTATGCCAATGGGCGACGGCTAAGCCGTGTGAGGGAAACCGTTACTTCTTTTTTTCAGGTTTCGTGTGCGGGGTGGGAATCTATTGTGGCTATTCGGTTGCTCCATTAGTCCCTGGAGTTTTTTGGTTGGCGTGGAGGCTTGGTGGAACACGGGCCGCAGTATTTTGGTTCGCTGGGTTGGTTCCCACGCTGCCACTGACAATGGCGATGTTTCAGGTCGAACCACTCACTAGAATTGCCACGGAGGGAAGCGGCTCGTTTTATCTTCCGATTCTCATCAAGAAGTTGATGTTGTATGGGGCTGGATATGTGACTCTGCCTAGTGGAGACGGTCCGCCTTACTACAGTGAACTCAGCGTAATCTATTCCGTGGGTCTCATAGTTCTTGGGATGATATACGCGTATCGATTTTCAAGGGATACTCGAAGCTCCGTAACCGTTAGCCAACGGCTGATGTATGAATCACTAGGCATCTCAGCCTTGGGGTATTTTTTTGCACTCTTGGTAACAGAGTATGAACTGGAGCCTAATATTTTCGATGGTCTTCGTTATCTGATTCCACTGGGACCAATGGTGGTATTCCTTTTCCTGGAAGGCGTGAAGGTGTTACAGATACATCATGCGAGAATCGCGTTTCAATGTTTTTTGGTGTGCAACCTTGTCGGGTGGATGCTCATTGCCTACCCTTTCTCTCCCGCAACGCACTTGAGTGAAGTCAAGGGATATACTTATCATAAATTCAGGAATATTTTAAAAGACGTGCCGTTAAATGATTTCTATTTTAGTGAGGTGAGACAATACCAGAAGGCCTTTGGGGCGGGGTTGGCAAGATCTGAAAGAAACGGGTTTAGCGCTTCGTGGGCAGACTATGAGACTTCCTTGGAGGGAACGCATTACGCACCACGTGCCATCGAGGAATACTGGAGAGGTGTGGGATATGCATTAACGAACAGTGGAAGGTGCATGAGCGAAAAGACCTGTACCTTGAATGGAGCGCCCAAGGAGGTGAAGAAATTGAACTGGCAGGGGGCCGCATTTTTGTTGCCCTGTGTGAGTAACCTCACGGATATGATAGAGGAAACTGCGGTCGAGTTTCATGAGGATATTGTGAGAGGCCTTGCAAGGGGTGCCAAGTGGGATACTGAATGTTCTGAGGGCCTTCCAGACTTTGTTACACTGCACCCACGGTATGAACAATGGGTGCAGGATGGGTGGATCCTCGATTTCAGTCCGCATCTACCAACCCAATTCTATAAACAAGGAAAATTCGAAAAGCTCTGGTTATATGGCAAGTTTTATCATTTCTCAGTGGATGGTACTTGGGGCAATGTGCCCGGATCTGATCTCATCAGGTGAGCTTCTCTTCAGCAATATCATGGGATATATGGGTTGGGTGGAAATTTGGGAACCAATTTTTTTTGCACATTAATGATTGTCTCACCAGCATGAGCTTTCTGGGAACCGGAGGTGAACCCGGACCCGGGTGTTTTGGCTGGACTCTGTCTGAATCCAACTCCCGACTTTTGTGTTGTGATAGGGCCTAAGAAAGGAGAAATTAGTGATGGTACAGCTCATGCGTTTTTTCTTCCTTGGCTTTCTGGGGCTTGCAAGTATTCTATTCATGTCAGGATTTGGAACGCAGAAGCAGGTGGCGGTGACGAACGTAGAAGTCCGTTGTATTGATATGGAAACGGGTCAAGTCACCCCTTGCATGGTTTGCCTCCGAAGTATGGAAGACGGGCAGGTTCGACTCCCGCCCGATGGAAAAGTTCTGCAGCAGATGAGTCGCTTGGAAGAATTTGAACAAGGCATTCCCTATGATGAGAATAATCGCAACTGGATTGGCCCGGTCCGACGAATGGTGGGGGAGGGAGATGATTTTGATCGATCTATTGATTACCCGGCCCATATGAATTCCCTTCCCTATTGGAACGAACCAGTGATGTACCAAACTTCTGGCAACTTTTCGATTGAGCTACCTAAAGGAAAATGGCGTCTCTCAGTATCTCACGGAATGGAATATGTTCCCGTGGTCCAAGAATTCGAAACGCCTGGAGATGGAACAACCCGACGGGTCGAGCTTCATCGGTGGATCCATATGGCCAATAAGGGATGGTATTCAGGAGACGTTCATGTTCATCACCCAACCGTCACAGAACAAGATCGACAATACATGCTGTCGTATGCTGTGGCCGAAGATCTTCATGTCTCTAGTATGCTTGAATGGAGTCACCACTTTAGGGATCGATGCGGCAACATCACGACCCAATATAAAGTCAATGGCTTCGGGAAAAACTTCAGAGTGCACCGCGACGACTATTGGCTGGTCTCTGGTCAGGAAGACCAATCGCAAATCGGTAGTATGTGGGGATGTATTACTGCCCTCAACACAGAGGCCTTGGTCCCCTACACAGAGGAAACAGATGGCTTCTTAGACAAGTTTTATAAAGACTGGCACTCCAGTCCTGACGCTGTCGTAGGATTTCCCCACTTTGGATCTTGGAATCGAGATTCACCGGGTTTCACATGGAGCGTTACCACTGAAGACATTGAATTCGTTGAGCTTCTGCAATTCATGGAATACTCTACGAAAGAGTATTACGAGTACCTCAACTTGGGATTTAAGTTGACGGCTGCTGCCGGCAGTGACGCCTTTTGGGGATCAACGCTTGGAGAAGTACGCACTTACGTTTACACAGGAAGTCCCCTGAATATCGACGGGTGGTTTGCCAATCTCAAGAAGGGCCATACCTTTATTACCAATGGTCCTGTTTTGGAATTTACCGTTGATGGAAAGCTACCTGGATCAGAGATTGAGAAGACCCGTGAAAGCACGGTGCATGTGGTGGCCAAGGTTCTGGGCCATCCAAAAGTCGCCCTTCCAGAGTCTTTCGCTATCGTTGGGAACAAAGGTGAAATCCTCGCGACGACAAATAGGGAAGATAAAGAAACGCTTACGCTGGAGTTCGATCATCCTATCCAGGGAAGTCAATGGATCGCGGCCCATACGACCGCCACGAATGGCGCTGTAGCGCACACCACGCCTGTTTACATTATTGTCGATGGTCAGCCGTTTTGGGATCGCAGTCTCGGGCCGACGATCATCGGAAAGAAGTTGAACTTGCTTCGAGCCGTGGAAAAAGAACTTGTCGGAGAAAATGGCGGAAATGCGGAGGGAAAGTTAAGCCGTATACGAAAGGCAATGAATTATTATACAGACTTGGAGAAGAGAATGGCGCAAACCTCGCCTTAATTTACCCTAATTAGGGAATAGGGGAAATGTATGGTCTATCTTGGCGAGATGATGTGAGGGCTGGAAGGAATGAATGGGGTAAATGCTAGTGATCTCATGTCGCCGACGGGTAGAGTAGCTAGGGGTTCTGTTTTTTGTAGAACATTAACGAAGTCGCCTTGGTGGAGTGCAGTGCTGGTTGCGAGGCATCCACTCATCTCAAATAAACGATGAGCAGATACAGCTTCACTCATCCCTTTAGAATCTTCATACATTTCGCTTCTTTCCGGTTCTCGCCAACCGTCAAATTTCCGACATTCCGTCAGAGTCTCCGCTAGAAATACACTTTCCTCCTCTCTACCTTCATATTCAGATTTATTCTCCTCGGCAAGAAATCCCCTGCATTTATCAGCATTATTCAGGTGGCTGAGTGAGGGCCAAGCGGGAAAATCCTCTGGCACCTGTCTTGCTTGAAATGAAAATGGACTCATCTAATTTTCCAACTAGGTTTTCCCGTGGCTTCCCTTGGGGGGCTGGGTATTTGGGGTGTGAGGGGCTTTTATTCTGGTGCCATCATTATTCTTCAAGAAAGAGATGGCTGCGATCAAAAGCGAACAGCGCATGGCCACCCCTAAGGCCTTGGTCATTGATCCATTCTTGATGAGTGCCCTTCATGTTTCAGGTCTTCTGTCACGTTCCATGGTGGATGAATAGGGATGCTTCTTACAATCGTGCGCGGCGTACTTCATGAATAATCTTTTGATGTGGTCTCATCTGAATCTTGGTGCGTATATGGGGTTGCGGGAGGTCTGGCGATGCCGAAGTCTTTTTCAGATCCTCGTGATGCGTGACCTGAAAATTAAATACCAGCGTTCTCCCATCGGGTTTATTTGGACTCTGCTCAATCCTTTATGCACCTCACTGATTTTGATCGCGGTGTTTACCTATATTATTAAAGTACCTGTTGCCCATTATTGGGCCTTCCTGTTGAGCGGGTATTTTGTCTGGAACTTTATGCAACAGGTCCTGATTCAGTCCACGAATCTTTTGAGGGACCATGCCAACCTTCGACGGAATATCGCCTTTCCCAGTGAAATTCTTATTTGGAGCGCCTCATTTTCACGCTTGTTGGAATTCCTGATTGAAATTAGTCTGGTGATGATTGGTTTGGTTGTGTTTCATCATCAGGCCATTCCGGCCAGCCTGGTTCTGTTCCCCTTGCTCATTGTCATTCAGGTATTTCTCACGGTTGGGCTCATGTTTCCCCTCTCCACGCTCTCCGTGTTTTTTCATGATGTGTCTTATGCGTTGCCGGTGGTGATTTTTACGCTGTTTTATATTTCTCCGGTATTCTATCCGGTGGACATGATCCCCGAGGCCCTTCGTCCATACTGTTTTCTGAATCCTTTTTCCGGAATTCTTACCCTGTATCATGCGGTCTTATACGATGGACTGTGGCCTTCGATATCCATGCTCGGTTCAGTGTTTGGTAGTGCAATGGTTATATGTGTTCTCGGCTATGCCATCTTTCATCGTTTCAAAAATACTTGTGTTGAGATTGCCTGAATGTTGGGGCGCTGTCTGGTCGTGCCTAGGCTAGGACCTTCGATGCCTCTGGCCTGGGGAAAGCTATCCCCTCTGGTGTCTTTGCCTTTTTAGGGAGCCATGAATCTATGAGTCCTATGAAGATTGCACTCTTGTCATTCGAATATCCTCATGAAACCGGGTTCGGCGGGATTGGGACTTACACGTGGTATCAGGCTCGTGCTTTAGTGAAGCTGGGGCATGAAGTCCATGTGTTAGCTGGGGCCACCGAGCGAACCCTTCTTCGTAAGGAAGAGCATGATGGTGTTCGGGTGCATCGGTATCGGAGTCAGGGTTTCTCTCATCATGTGGTGACGCTGCTGAATAGGAAAAAATTGTGGTGGACCAGCAATCGTGTTGAAAACGCCAAGAATATGTATCAGGCCTGGAAATTGTTAGACCGTGAGCATCATTTTGATGTGGTGGAAATGCCAGAATGCGGAGCGGACGGCGCCCTGATTAATCATATGACTTCGGCGCGCACTATCATGAAGTTTCATTCACCGTCGCGCCTGATCATGCCACTCTATGACGTAAAGGCGGCTGATATCACGCTCTGTTCTTGGATAGAAAAAATCGGAATGTGGGGAGCCCAGGCATTTTCTTCCTGCTCGAAATTTCTTGCTAATGAGGCCCATAACAAACTTGGGATTCGAAGACCGATATCGGTTATTCCCAATGGGATTGATCTTGCGCTTTTTGATGCTGCCGAGCGTGTGAATGTTAGGAAGAAGTTTGGATTGTCTCCGGATCGGCTGATCATTTTTTTCTCGGGCCGCATGGAACCTCGTAAGGGCATTCATTTGTGTCAGGACATTGCCACTTCAATTTTGGAACGATATGAAGTGGATTTTGTGTTCGCTGGACAAGACTTATTCAATTACATGTCGGATACATTACTGCCTTATCTCAACGAGAGAACATTGAAAGGGGCTGTGCATTATCTTGGGAAGCTGGACCTCACTGATATTCGGTCCTTTCTTACCCAAGCGGACATTTTTCTCATACCAAGTCTTTGGGAAAATTGCCCATATTCATGTCTCGAAGCCATGGCCTCCGGGTGTGCCGTTGTCAGCTCGGATCAAGGTGGCATGCCGGAGTTGATTCGGGATGGGCAGAATGGATTGCTCACGTCCAACGAACACGTCGATTCCTATGTGGCAAATCTTCAACGATTGATTGAGGACCAACCCCTTCGTGAACGTTTGGGTGTGGCAGCCAGACAAACGATCGAGACCCGGCACACGGATTTGCATATTGCTCGACAGTCATTGGCTTATTACGCCAATGAGGCATGTCAGGAATTGACGATCGTGGGAGAGTCTCTAGAGGTTAATCGTTTAGGAACAAAATATGCGGAATAATTTAATTCTCATTCCTCATTCCATTGTGAACGAGCGATGTCCGTCGAAAGGATTTTAAAATGGCCAGGCTGTTAATCGAAGGGGAGAAGGTCCTTCAGCTCGATAAAGAACAGTACGACCTTTGGCGGAGCAATGATCTCACTGGGAAGACCGTGTGCCGCGCTCCGTTTGTTTCACTTGATGTTCGTGGATCAGGCGCGGTTCACCCCTGTCCCTATTCTGAAATGGATTTGGGGCAGCTGAGGGATCAACCCCTTGAGTCGATTTGGAATGGACCAGGTTTTGGGCAAGTGCGTCACCGGTTTCAGGATTATCGTGTCAATAGTGAGGAATGTGGTAGCTGCGTCAATTACTGGAAGGACGGAATGCCAGAAAAAAGTCCCGCTATCGTAGAATTCGATGAGATGAAGATTTCTCGATGGGGCCTGCCTTATGTCCCTCAGGTCCTCAGTCTCGATCTGCGTGCCTCTCTTTCAGCATTGGATACCAAAACGGTGTTCCGATGGTTGCCAAGGCTCGCTCGCTTGGATTTAGGCATCTCTTGGCCCCTCCCGCCGAATTCCTTTTTTCAAAAACTCATGGATCGGACGACCAAGATTCCTGACGACAAGCGTCCAAAGATCACGTTGCGGATTTACGATAGTATTCCGGATGCCATGGACATCCCTGATGGAATTGCTGTCGTCACACTTTCTTTTGCCATGATTGGTGAAGAACTTTCTTCCCCGCAGAATGAAGTGCTGGAGGAGCTGGCCCGAACTCTACAGGCGAGGGGTACTGAACTTGTTCTTGAGGTCGCAGTGGATCAGGGAAATTGGTTTCATCTTCGCTCTTGGATTCTGCGCGCACGCAGTCTTGGAGTGACGCTCGTCCCTGTGCTGGTTCCACCATCCGAAAACGCATCGCTGGCTCAACTCGATGGCGATGCCTTGGCATGTCTCCATAGCATCCTTGAGCCTTGGCTGACAGAACACTCAGAAACCATTCAATTAGGGAGGGCTTCTTCATCGGTGCAGGCCCTGCTTGATCAACTCCGAGGGTGGCAGCATGACACTGCAGGGTGTATGCCACAGCGAGGCCTTCTCTCCTTTCCAGGTCCCCAGCATTCCATCGTTAACGATGAGGCCGCGTTGGAACCGTTTCTGGCTGGGTTGCTCCGGATTTATACCGACCCTTCTATTGAGCGTTGGCTCGTGGGGTTCACTGAAACTCCACGATTTGTTGTCGAGGCCCGGCAACGACGTTCCTTCCGTCTTGTGGCATTGTGGCTGGCATGTGTGTTTGACCGTGCTGAGGCTCTTGTGCATCTACGGGAAATGTTTCGAACCCCCAAGGCTGCTGGCCAGCTCATTGATGAAGACCGGAAGGTTCTCGCTGGTACGATATGGGAAAGTTGGTTTGATAGCTGGACAGCACAGTTAAACCTCAAGTCGCTAAAGCCGCGTACGAGACGTTTTCGCGTTGGGCTTCCCCAGCAAATCATTCCTGAAAAACCTCCTGTAATTACGGTCCTCCTCGCGACTTACAATCAACAAGCGTTTATTGGGGAGGCCATTCGTAGTGTGCTGGCTCAAACGCGGACGGACTTCCGCTTACTGGTTGTCGATGATGCCTCTCAGGATGGAACCGTCGAGGAGGCTAGTAAAATCAAGGACGCTCGCCTCTGCATCATTCAGAACCCTGAGAACCTTCGAGAGGGTGAAAGCCTAGCACGGGCATTGGAATATGTTGAAACCGAATATGTGGCCTTTCTGGAAGGAGATGATCTCTTTCATCCAAGACGTCTGGAGCGTTGCCTCTCCCTTTTAGAAGAAAACCCGCAGTCCACGGTGGTTGCCACCGAGCTAGATTTGATTGACCACAAAAGCCGGTTCTATTCAAAAGACAATAGCTCCCCGGTTTTTGATGGATCGAAAATCTTTAACTGGGTGCGTTTTTATGAAGATCAACTCCGCCTGACCAAAGCACCTGAAGATTTCCTTGGAGTCCTTTTGAAAGGAAACTCCTTGATCACCTGCTCGAATTTGGTCGCCAGAACGCAGTTTCTGCGGCGGCATCGGGAGCAGTGGAAACGGCTTCAGTATTGTATTGATTGGCATCTATATCTGATAGCAGCGTTAGAGGATGCTTTGTGCTATGTACCAGAAACATTGCTGGGATATCGGCTTCACCAGTCCAACCAGAGCCTTGGCTTCGCCGAAAACGCCAATTGGCGATACTACCTGGAGGCGAACCAGGTTGTCGCTACAATGCTGAGTCATCTCTTGCAGATGTCAAATGGTTCAGATTCCAAAGCCTTTGCTATGGTGTTGAGCGCCATAACGGACCACTTGAACTCAAACACTTCCACGGATTGGCCTGGGGTGGTTTTAGGATTCACATTGGAACGTTTGGGTTTGTCGCCCCATGAGATAAACAGTGACTTAGTGGTCGATCGTGTTAAGGAATTAATTCAAGCCCGAGACCTTCGTGTACAGGCAAGGTCTTGGCTTCCCGAGTCGGCTATTCACATCAGAGAGCAGTATCGATTGCAAGGAGAAGCCCCATTCCTCCGTACGATACGCAATAAATATGACGGGCTTCAGACCAGTCACGAGCGACTTCAAGGCGAAGTCACAGGATTGCTCTTTGATCGTACCAATATGAAACAGTTGTGGCGTCAGGCCGAAGGGGAGCGTGATCAGGCCCTTGAGGAGCAGGCCGGTGCCCAGGCTCTTTTGGAAGAGGCGCGCGATCAGGCATTGGCAGAGCAGGGGCATGCCCAAGCTCTTTTGGAAGAGGCGCGCGATCAGGCATTGGCAGCGCAGGGGCATGCCCAGGCTCTTTTGGAAGAGGCGCGCGATCAGGCCCAGGCGGAGCAGGCGCGCATCCAGGCGTTAGCGGATCAGGCGCGGATTCAGGCCATTGAGAAGCAAGAGGAGCTGTGTCACCAACTTGAGGCGTTGCAGGCCGAGCGAGATCAGTACGTCACCGACAAAGAAGAAAATTTTCGAGAGATTGGGGTCTTGAAACACACCATTGGACTCTTGAGCACTCAGATGGAAGAACGCACCGCAGAACGCAATGCGTTCCGGGATTCCTTGGAGCACCGTATCGGAGAGTTCTGGGTGAAACGATTACATTGTCGTCCTTTGTTTCAAAGACTGGAATCGATGGTGGTTACTATTCAAAGGTCTGTGGCTCTTTTGGGACTTACCGTAGCGCGGTGGACATCGGAATGGCGCGGAGAAGGTTCCCGGGTTTTAGCGACAGTATGCGCGGCCTTTCCTCTCTACTCCCAGACTTTTGTGCATCAGGAGCTTTCGCAGCTGGCGCATCGAGGGTTTCGAATGCGACTGCTCTATTCATACCTTGAGCCCAGAGGTAATCTTCATCAGCAATACAACACACTCTGGAAATCTAAACGTCGTCTCTCATTGAATCATAAGAGCCACGAACAAGATTTTGACCGCTATCGAACTAAATTTCCTGAGAAGGTTGAACAATTGATTCATCGACTCTGTGATTCATCCGGTTTAACCCGAGAGCAATTAATCCGGCATCCAAATTTCTTGCAGGCATTTTCTTTTACTCGCATGGCTGAGGTGTATCGTCCACATTACTTGCATTCGTATTTCTTTTATGATCGATCCTTGATGGCGCTTGTGGCTGGCTATCTTCTCGATATTCCTCGAGGTATCAGTTGTTATGCCGATCATGTCCTAGATGATTACGAACTCAAGGTGGTGCCGCTGCACCTTGAACTGTGTGATACCGTGATTGCGACCTCGGAACGTATTAAAGCGGAACTGCTTGAGATTGCTCCGAAGGTTGATCCCGCACGTATTCTGGTCAAGCCAAATGCCATTGATACGACGTGGTTCCCCTGCATCGAACGTACAGAATCAAATGGTGGGGACCCCTTCCGGTTGGTGTGTGTGAATCGAATTGAACCCAAGAAGGGTTTGCTGTATCTCGTCGAAGCGATTCACCATCTACGGCAGCAAGGGCTTGATGTCGAATTGCATGTGATTGGCACGGCGGATAAGGGGATTCAGTCTAGCCAACGGTATAAGCAGCAGTTGGATGACTACATCTCTCAATATAATTTATGGGGTGTCGTTCATCTGGAAGGACAACAAAATCAGGAAGGCGTTTTTCGCTTCCTTACCATATCTCAACTATTTATTGCCCCCTTTGTTGAAACAGACTATGGGGATAAGGATGGAATCCCCACGGCATTGTTGGAAGCCATGGCCACGGGCTTGCCGGCTGTGGTGACCGATGCGGGGTCGATGGGAGAAGTGATCCAGCATGGTCGGGAAGGCGAGATTGTTCCCCAACGCGATGGTCAGGCTCTCGCCAGTGCTATTGCTCGACTTCTTGCTGACCCTCAGCGCAGAGCACAGTTGGGAAAGGCGGCTGCTGAAACTGTGCGGCAGCGTTTTGATGTGAGAATATGCGAGCACCGCTTTCATGATCGTGTGTTATCTTTGATTGAATCCAGACAAGTGGACGGAATGTCTCGTCAATTTCCCGGTTCCAATTTGTTGCCGAGATGGATATCTCGTTTTTCCTAACCATGATGCAAGCCCTTACTGAAACTTCCCCATCTCCTTCGATTGCCCCTGCGCGGCTTCAGGAATATGCCGTCGAGTGTCGGAATGTAGTGAAGGAGTATTATGCCTATCAGCAACGCACGTCTTCTCTTCGTGAATGGTTCGTACGAACGCTGTTGCGCCATCCAATTCATTCAGGGCAGTCGTTTTTTTCCCTTAGGGATTTTAATTTGACAGTGAATAAAGGGGAAAGCGTGGCCCTCATTGGAAATAACGGATCCGGAAAAAGCACGGCCTTGCGTCTTATGGCAGGCATCTATCAACCGACAAGCGGATCCATTCATACATATGGACGGGTGGGTGCTGTCATGGAGCTGGGTGCAGGCTTTCATACGGAACTCACCGGAGCAGAAAACGTGGAAATTTATGCCGCCTTAATGGGGCTGAATCGGGTCCAGTTCGCGTTTCGTTTTCAAGAAATCATTGAATTCTCGGAACTAAGAGAGTACCTGAACATTCCAGTGAAATATTATTCCTCTGGCATGCAAGCCCGATTAGCCTTTTCCGTTGCCATCTGCGTTCATCCAGACATTTTATTGTTGGACGAAGTCTTAGCTGTGGGGGATCAAGCTTTCAAAGCGAAGTGCTTGGACCGTTTGCAGGCCTATCATTTGCAAGGTGGAACATTGGTCATCGTTTCCCACACCTTTGAAATGGTGAGGGAGTTCTGTTCTCGGGCCGTTTGGTTAGAACATGGAGTGATCCAAATGGATGGGGAGGTCAACGCGGTACTAGATTCCTATCAAATGGCTGCCAAGGAACGGATGGTGGTAGGCACAGGCTAGGATCCATCGAAAGGCTCAACGTCGAGGTATATCAAGGTTCAGAGGGGTGAACCCCAAAGCGTTGGATTGTGATTTTCAATGAAAATTCTGCAAGTTATCCATAAGTTTCCTCCTCATAGTCTGGGAGGATCAGAAATCTATACCTATAGTCTTGCAAAAGAATTAGCCAAATCTCACGAGGTAGTGGTCTTTCATGCCATCAATGATCCCACTTCTAGTGAGTATGAAATGCAAGTTCGCTCTGTCGACGGGTTTTGGGTTTCGACGATTAACAATACCCTGAAACATTGCATCTCCTTTGAGGGGCATTATCGAAATGAGATGATTGCCGAGAAATTTGGCAAGTTGCTGGATAAGGTATCCCCCGATGTGGTTCATATCGGTCATCTTATCGATCTTTCGGTGACCTTGGTGCAAGAAGCGAAGAATCGAAACATTCCCGTGGTCTTTACCTTGCATGACTTTTGGCTGTTCTGTCCTTTAGGGCGGTTATTAACTTCTGACCTGACTCTATGTCAGGGGCCTCAACTGTCGGAATGTTCGAAATGCGTTGCCCCTCAGTTAGCGACGACAAAAGGGTTAAGAAGGCTATTTCAGGTGATCCAAAAGATTATTCCTCAGTTTCATGAGAGAGCGGGGGTCCAAAAGGTTTTGAGTTTGCTATATCGACAATATGCCAAATTGAGAATATCTGGTAAGCAAAACGCACAGGGCGGTATCCAGGACAGGGCTTTAGAAATTCAAAAAATGTGCTCGATGGTTGATATCTTTATCGCCCCCTCAAGATTCTTGCTGGAGAAGTTTGTTGAATTTGGAATTCCCAAACAGAAAATGATTTTTTGCGACAATGGGTTTGATATTCTCCCTTTCACAAAGGTGATACGAAAGCCATCACCTAAGATCCGATTCGGGTATATCGGGACCCTAATTCCTTCCAAGGGGCTTCATGTTTTAATAGAGGCTTTTAATCATATTCAAGACGAAAAATCTGAACTTCGCATTCACGGGTATTACACCTCCTTTTATCTTGGTTTTGAAGATTACCCCAATTCTCTTCGTGCCATGTCTTCCAATAACAATGTGTATTGGGGGGGGAAGTATGACAATAAAGACGTCGCCAAATTATTGTCTGAAATTGATGTCCTCGTTGTTCCCTCGATTTGGTTTGAGAATTCCCCTCTCACGATTCATGAAGCGTTTCTGGCAGGTGTTCCGGTTATTACCTCCAATATCGGTGGCATGGCTGAGTTGGTGAACCATGAAGTGAATGGGCTCCACTTTCATGTGGGAAATGCGAAAGATTTAGCCAGGCAAATGCAAAGAATTATTGATGAACCCGGTCTCATTTCAACACTGAAGCCGAGTGGGTCTTCAGTGACCCCTCTTGAACACCATGCGTTGAAAATCGAAACAATTTATAAGAGTCTGCTGGCGTAAGATTTATGGCAACATGCTTCGTATTCCATGAAGGAATATTGTGAGCCCACATTTATCCCCCTCCTTCTGGTTTATCTTCTTTTTCGCCAATGTCCCGAAAAGTTATCCACATTTTTCAACATAGCCTGATACTTTGGATTGATAATGATGGGAATTGACTAAGTTTCTTAACACACCGACGAAGATTCAATGTGTGCTATTTAGGGCTCAACAAGTAAGACTAAATGCGCAGGGGAAAATGAAGGAGGCTTATTGCGAAGATGCAACAGGAAATAAGAGAATTCCCGTTAATCCTTTATAGGCTTTTTCAATTGTTCCTACATGTGAGACATGCATAAGGAAAGGAATTCGCCATTCTCCATCGAGGGGGTGGTATTCTTCTGGGATGAGGACTCGGTTCAGGTTTTCTGAATATGCGGCATAGACCTTAAATGGTATGCCAGTCACTTTTCCAATGTGTCCGTCATCCGTAATGGTTCCTGTGAGCGTTCGGCCGTATTGGACGGTATCGCCTTTGGCAAGAGCAATGACAGAAAGTGCAACCATCGCTGATAGACTATCCCCATACATGGTTAATCCTGAGTAGGGGAAGCTGAGGACGACGGTCCAGGAGTCATCTTGAAGCTTCGCGGATTTGGCTGCCCGGCCAATGGCGGTGGCGACTCCTTTTCGAGCGATGGGGCCGAACCGGCCAGGGGCTTTTCGAAAGTGTACCTTGAGTCCATCATGGTCGGATCGTTGCTGGAAATGTATCATCACATACATGACAACGCCCACAGTTTGTTGCGCTTTATTAAAGGTCACCCCGAGGATAGGTACCGATTGGTGGCGAATTTTTTCGGGAACGGAATTCTCTAAGGCCAAGGCCTGTGGCGTCCAGGCAAGGCCCAACAAGAGGGCCACGCCGAATGAAAATATGATGTCATGTGTGGTGGTCATAGAGATTCCAAAATTTTACGGGCTTGTTATATAATTTTGTGAAGTATACTTGATTTGATCATGAAATTTCTTTCTCTGTCATGAAATTTTATACCAAAATCAAAGTTTTCTTGAGGGGGAGCCTTGGAACCTTTTGTTGGGACAGAAAATCAAATTTAAATAGTGAGTTAGATGCGTAGTATTGTCACTGGGGATTTCATTCTATTTTAATCAATCATGATGGAGGCAACTATGGCTAAGGCAATATGGAATGATGTGATCTTGGCGAAAAGTGACCGTTGCGAGATGGTGGATGGAAACTACTATTTTCCGCCAGATTCTTTGAACCGAGAGTGCCTTCAAGACAGTTCGAATTCGACGATGTGTGGATGGAAGGGAGTCGCCAGTTATTTTCATGTGGTGGTCGGGGAACAGAGGAACAAAGATGCGGCCTGGTACTACGCCACTCCCAAACCAGCAGCACAGAACATTGCAAGGTACGTGGCGTTTGGAAAAGGGATCACGGTGGAATAAGCCTAACACATTCCTCGATTTGATCCTTCGATAATATTTAGTGTCTGGGCATGTCCCATGTTTGGCCTATCTAAAAAACGATCGGCTAATTCTGACGTAGGTATCCAACACTTCTCTTTTTTCCCTAAAGCTCGATATCGGTGTTTGGCGACCCATCGGTAGACCATGTCACGAATCGGTCGAGGAATGACTAGCAAAACTGTCAGAATCGGCCACAGTCCATCTAATCTTTTCGCGGTCAAGAGCACCGCAGTGGATTGCCGATATACCTGATGGTTAACGATGAGAATCATCGACTCCAATCGGTCCTGTCCCTCATAATCCTTCCCGATATAGTTGTCAGCAAATGAAGATTGTAGTGACGCAAAGCGAAATCGTTTGCGGGTGTCTCGTTGAATAACAAATTGGATACTCCTGGTGCACAAGTTGCAGACGCCATCATAAAAAATAATTGGTGTGTCAGAGGGAAGGGGAGAGATCACTGACTTATCTTTCGTTTTCTGTTTCTGATTCTTTGCCGGAGAATTAATGGGGAAACTAGGATTCTCATCTTAACAAAGGTACCGCCAACGTCTCAGGGAAAGCAATTGGAAGTATGTTAAAGAAATCAGGAAGTTTCTTCCTGGCACTATGTTGGGGGCAGTCGAGTCAGGTGAAAGGGGTTAGAAGGATGGTCGCCTTTCATGCGGCCATCCTTCTAACCCCTTTCCAAATTGAGTTATTATTTGTGGTTGTGATGGCCTCTATGTCGTTTCGCATGTTTGCCATGTTGAAGTTGGAATACGTTGTCCTGAATTTCACGGCCGATTTTGGTGTTTCTCCGGATGATATCCGCTAAGGTGGTCTTCTCAAGTTTTTTTATCTTATGCCTGGAATACATGTTTTTATAAAAAAACCGATCGCCATCTCGAAACCTTTCAAATTGGTCTTTCAAAATCTTGTAAAACAAAGGGCCTACTAAGGCGCCGGATACATGATCTTCCGCCAAACCACCAACCCATACATCAATCATTTCTATGTTGGAGTCATATGCCTTGGCCAGACGTTTTTGGATGATGGTAGAAGAAGTGACATCAGCCCATGTGGCAGCTGGCGTCAGCCCCATCTCGATTCGTGCTTGATTGTATGTCGGGAGGCCATGGTCTCGTCCTCGCTGAATATTTAACGACACCAAATCTAATCCGCCTTTCCCAGGCATGCCGAATAAGAAATTCCTCACATCATCGATGACGTAGTTGTCTACCTCTTGCGCTAACTGACGGCTGAGCCCCCTGAGAATGGGAGCAATGCCTCCTTCCTGTCGCAGGAGTTCTGGAGCAAAAAATGCATCACGAAGGGCTAGGTGCCCTTCGCGAATGGGTTTCCCATTTTTCTTGAGGCGATGGATTTCTGGGGATAACATACTATGGCCGAGACGATAGGCTGCCGTCGAGAAGATATTGCTGGTTGTGGCATCCACATTGGTATCGTACCCAACATAGAAAGATAGAGCATTAGGGCCGAGTAGGACTGGAAGGAATTCGTTATAGGTGATGACCTGAATATAGGCTCCGACCTTTTTGCGAGCCCGTTCATAGATTTGATTGCCTGGGAGATGAGGGTGTCGTTTGCGAATGTGTTTGGCCAGCCGATTATGTTCGCGGACGAACAGCGTGTGCATGGTCGTGAGTCCTACTTGTTCGTTCGCGCGTACATCACCGGCCAAGAATAATTTTGAATCAGTCCCCCCTGCGTTGGGGTATCCATCCACATTGTAAGGCAGCAGATTCTTTTTACTGGTTTTGAGACGGCCTGTTCCATCCATTGTTCGTAAGGCAGTCGCACGTTGTAAATCGGACCCATAGACCATGGATCCATCAAGGTATGAGGTAATCTTGTTGAGCTGCTGTCGGGGGTTAGAAGGATCGATGCCAGTATTCGTATCGTACACTGATCTGTTGAAGGGAATAATCTCGTTTCCCGATAAATGCTTATCAAAATAGGGATCCCCATCTGGTACGGTGATATCGTATCCTTCGTGAGGATCGGCTTCGGTGGTGAGATCCAAATCGTGATCGATAAATTGCCCCCATTGCCAGACCATGTCCGTCGCATGGTTGTCATTGAAGCGAAGTTCAGATTGTGCCGCGACGATGTTGGAGATATATCGTGGACTTGGGCGACTGTATTCCGTCGGCTTTTGAATATCATCTTCGTAGTCTGGGTCAATGGTGCGTTCAAGTTGAGAGTCGACACTTCCCCAGACTGGGTTTTGGGCATTATTGTGGGTTCCATCAATGGTCCGTGGCTCAAACGCCCAGGATCCTAGTGGCGTTGCTCCTATGATTGTCACCATCAAGCAGCCAATCAGGAGAAACCATTTGGTGTCCATGCTAGACGGTTTGGGGCTGGACGTTGGGCTGACTGGCATGTTGATAACCTCCCTGGTTGCTTGGCAAGGTTGACAAAGTATTTCAATGTCAAAAAGCCTTGCCAGATTGATCGACCGGTCATTGCCTGCGGTTAGGGGAAATACTCTGGGCTACTTCAGCAATATAAAGACAATAATAATGTGGAAGCTGAGATCGGACTATTCCCAGAATGAGGGGGAGCATATACGCAGTTTGACGTAAAAAGATCGACAGGAAATGGGGAATGAATGCGGATGTTGTGAAGTATCTTTTGCTTTGCTTTTCCAAGGTGTGTGGAGGCTGATGGTTTGGTGATTATGTGGAGTTCGCGTTGTTGGTGGAAGGTAACGAAAGAAGGATAGCTTGTTTCCCCAAATGCGATATGTTTGGTGTCGGTGCGCTGAGACTATCGGTCAGCACAGGGAAGGAAATAGAAAAGGCAATCGCTGGAGGCCATCAAGGGGTCTGTCGTCATCATGAGGATTCTTCCAGTTTGCGCGATATGCAACTCTCCATTGACCACGGTGAAGAGTTCCTTGACTCGATTGTTGCCACTCGCGTCTCGTGCCAGAAAGGTGTCGAGTTGGTGAGCGCCGACCCATCCCATGGGTACTCCAGGATGCAACATATCAAAATTTA
>JAJDBO010000147.1 GCA_029261305.1 Nitrospirales bacterium | reverse complement strand
CAGATTTTTCACGTCCTTATCGGCTATAACCTGTATTAACAAAGGAGCGCACTTATGAAAGCTACTCGCCTTCTTCTCGTTGCGTTAATCGGTACTGCATTTATGGCTACAGCAGCTTTTGCCAATCCTGGATTGCTTGGGACCCATCCTGGCTATCCAATGGGAGATACCAAATCCCCAGTAGACGGAACCCGGACTAGTTATGATGCCGGGCAGGCCAATGGGGGTGGTGACAGTGCTTCAATGAAGGCATCGGCAACCGCTGATGGTGCTGCGATGAACAATACTTCTGATCCTAACCGGATGCGTATTACATCTGGCAAAGGTGCTGGGCGTTTACCAGATGTTGAAGGTCCATTGAATCGGGTCAATCCCAATCCAGCTGGTGCCAAGTCTACCGTGATTCGCTAACGACGTTTTTTAGATGTTTAAAAAAGGAGACTACATCAAGTAGTCTCCTTTTTTTTGTCCACAATTGCCCAGGGGAGCTATCTATCCCTTTTGGTAGATACTCAAATGGCAATTTTTTCTGCCAGGTAGAAAATGGGGGTGGAATTGTGAATCGAATTGAAACCCCTCTAGGTTCTATCATCAGAGATTACATTTTAGCTCATGGCCCGATTACCTTTCGGGAATTTATGGCGCAGGCGTTGTTTTATCCTGAATTAGGTTTTTATTCCAAAGGGCCTGATATCGGGTCCATAGGTGGAGCCTTCAATACCAATGCAATGTTTCCTGCCTTTGCGTTTGGTTTAGCTCAAGCAGTGGAGCAAGCTGAGGTGATTGTTGGTGAACCCTTACGTATCGTGGAGTTTGGTGCTGGAACTGGAGAGCTTGGCGCAAGAATTTTGTCCTTTCTGTCTCGTCCCCACGAATATGTAGTTGTGGAGGCAAGTCAGGGTCTCCAGAGAAAGCAGGAGGCCTTAGGTTTGAATGTGTTCGAAAATGTGGAGGCTCTGGGGCCAGCTCCATCGTTTGTTTTTGGGAACGAGGTGATTGATGCGTTTCCTGTCCATAGAGTGATGGGCGATGGTCGTGGGAGTCTTTTGGAAATGTATGTGGCGGTTGATCAGCGGGGATGTTTTACCGAGGAGTTTGGTGAGCTATCCACCCCACAACTATCTTCTAGGCTGACTTCGGAAGGGATTGTTCTAGGGCGGGGCCATATCGCCGAGGTTTGTCTAGAGATTGACCCCTTTATTCATGAGGCCGCCTCTATTATTTCAAAGGGGTATCTCGTCATTATTGATTATGGGGAGTCGTCCTCGTCCTTGTATCACTACACGCGTAAGAATGGGTCGCTACGATGTTATTACCAACAGGAACAGGTGCATGATTCCTTCAATCATATTGGAGATCAGGATATTACGACTGATGTAGATTTTACTGCACTTGAAGCGGCGGCATGTTCGGCAGGATTAGGGGCGGCTCAGCGAATGTGGCAAGGACCTTGGTTGGTAAATCTTGGGATTCAGCAGTTTCAATCCCAGGGGGTTGATCCCAAAGATGTGCAGGCTCAGATTGAGCAATTAACTCACCCCGCTAGACTTGGCAGTACTTTTGATGTGTTGGTTTGGAACACATCGACTATTTCAAATTCCCCAGGCTTTCCTAATTAAAACTAGGGAAATACGCCCACCCAGTGAGATTGCGGGATTTCCACTAATCATGTCCCGTCTTCTGTCAAATTCCCCAACACACTGTTGAGAATTCAGACATGTGTTTTTGACGTATCTGGGTTTTCGCCAGTTATGTTTCACCAAATCGGGGGTTGTTCCTGGCTATCCCATCTAAAGCGAAATCAAGAAAATTACAGTTAAAAGCAAAGGTTTCGAGTATTGGGGAGAAGTGAAATCGTGGACTAGTTTCTTGATCAGGTCAGACCTATTTAGTGTGGCACACTTGATGCAAAACCCCTTGATTAGAGTGAGTGTTAAGAGAAATCAACTCTTTTCAGGAGGTGGGAGATGCGGTGTACACGATGTGATGGTTTAATGGTGATGGAAGATTGTCTGGACATTAAAGGCAATAAGGATGAATTTTGGATTCGCGCGATGCGATGCATTACTTGCGGCAATATATTAGATCCTATGATTGCCCAACATCGTACCCAGGGTCCGGCCGAGGTTGTGTCGATTAATCGAAAACCAAACCGAAGGGCGCCTCGAACTCCTGTGGCTCGGTTAAGCGCTTGAGAGGTGATTACAGGGGTTCACCCAGTGGATGCTATGACGGCCAGATATCGGTAGCAGACTCACTGCCAGGAAAGTATAGAGAGGCAATGTCCTGTGGTGTGGTGGGTAGGTTATGAAAAGGGTGATATTTAATTGAGGACGAATATTTACACTTATTTATGCCGAACCTTTTTGTGCCTCTAGGTCTAGTAAAGCCAACATAGCAAAGGGATCTCCCAGCTCAGAGGCTTGCTTGAACAGTTTACGTGCTTTCGCGATATTTTTGCCTTGGGTATTTTCTTTGGTATACGCATAACCTAAATGGACCAATGCTGCAGCAAAATTAGGTTGAATGGTGATGGCTTTTTCATATGCTGAAATTGCCTTTTGGCGATCGCCCTGAAGACTCAGAGCCATCCCTAGCCCTAGATAGGCCTTAGCAGACTTGTCATTTTTTCTGAGGGCCTGTCGGTACGCGGCCTCTGCACCTCTATAGTTTCCATCCAATACTAATTTCCATCCGACATTAGCATGCCAATTCGCATTGAGTTGAGGAAACTTTCTCTGAATGCCGAACTGACTTTGGAGGTTGTTGGTCGAACTTGGAACAGTCAAAGGGGCAGAAATATTTGTGAAGAGTGAGGATGTATGAGATTGCCCTGGTTGAATATGATGAAAACTTTCTAAAATTGCCGCATCAGAATAGTTCCCTTGCGTTAACATGTGCTGATACAAAGTGGCTTGTTTGTGGTTCATCAGCACGGATGGTGGGTGCCCGGAAGGATCTTTTTCTTCCACCTTTTCCGCAAGGGCTTCTTGGGTATCGAAACGTGTTTCTCCCCCAAAATTACAGCCTGAAAGTGTTATAAGACTTGTCGCCAGAACTAAAAGTCCCAGTCTTCCAATCTTCCATATTGAACTTGTATGGGGGGTACTAGATTTTTTCAATTTCATTTCGCTCCAATTTCCCAACAATAATGCGTTTCACGTCCAATAATGTATTTACCCTCTTTTAGATTTATCGGGGCTAACAGAGGTTCCTTGAGACTGCTTTCCAGGGATATGAAACAACTTCTTAAGACTTACACAAACGGGTAGAGCATTTTTCAAGGAGGTTAGTTTGAAAGGATATTACGAGGATTTAATCCTTAAATTCGTGATCGTGTTTTCTAATAAGGAAGGCGGAACTTGCCAGGAAGCACTCGGTGCTAGTTAGCTGAAGGGGACCACGGTGCCATGGAACGAAGCTAAGCTAGACGTTTTAAGAATGATTGGTAGGCGATTAGCTTCGCAGCGAAAAAAGAAGAGCCCTGATTTTTATGATCAAGGCTCTTCGGGAAAGCAGATGTATTGAATTGTCAGGAAGATTGTTTCGTAAATGCTTGGTCGAGTAAGGGTTTGAGTTCACCTTTGGTTTCCATTGGACCCAACACATCTGTGTCGCCATAAAATTGTCCGTTGATGAACACCTTTGGCAAGGTGGGCCAATTCGTCATTCGAGAGAGAGTCTCCCGCTTTGCCGGATTTTCCAAAACATTGACCAGCTCGTAGGGAAAACCAAACTTGTCAAAAAACTCCATAGTTTCGACAGTAAAGCCGCATTGTGGGGCAGTCTTTGTCCCTTTTCCGTAGATCAAAATTTTGTTGTTCTGAATTTCCTGTTGAATTTCTTCTTCAATGGGATCAGCCATATCGTGCTCCTTCCTATAATCCGTCGATTGTGTCGGCTTGTAATACGAGCGCATGAATGCGCCCATCTTTCATGGGTTCGTCTAATGCTTGATAAATCATACGATGGCGGTCGAGTAAGTTTTTACCCTTAAATAGGTCTGATTGGACACTAACATTTAAATGATCTCTGGTTCCCGTGCGGTCCGTTACCGAGACTTTGGCATCGGGCATGGCGCGGGTAATGTATTGGGCTAGAACGTCGTCTGTAATCATGGCCTCCGGAACCTTCACTTAGCAGGTGTGATGGATGTGATAATGGTCTTGGACAGCTTTATCATACTCAACGAAGCTGAGAGACGCAATTCTCTCTGGATTTGTGAGCCTAAGGTCTCCAAAATATTTTAGTGGGATAATTTGAGGTGGGAGGTGAGGAAGGCCCCTAATTCTTTAAGGACCTCAAAGGGGATCTCATGTCCACCTCTAAATTCGTGCCAATTGACAGGGATTCCTAGGTTGGTCATAGCATTTCGAAGGTCTTTGGCCGTTTCACAAGGGAGCAAAGGATCATCTGTTCCATGACTTTGAAAGACAGGGAGACCTTTTCGATTAGGCATGAGGGGTAGCCATTCATCTTTGGCTATCAACGTTCCAGAAAGAAGGACCAGACCGGCAAATGGTCGATCAGTTCGAAGGATGGTATCGCATGCCAACATGGCACCTTGGGAGAACCCCCCGAGGATAATTCGGTCTGATGGAATATTCCATTGTTCTTGCAATTGATCGAGCAATACCAAGAGGGAAGTTCGAGCTTCTGAAAGACCTGTGGGGACGGCCTGAACGTCACGTCCACGTCCACTGGCCATATCATGAGCAATGCGTTCCATATCGAGCATCCACCAGGCTCGTCCGCCTTGCAGTCCACCATCAAGCGCCAGAGGAGCTACCGGAAAGACAAACCTGACGTCATCGGGGACTCGAATCATTTTCCAGAGAGCGACTAGATCATCTCCTGGTGCGCCAAATCCATGAAGGAGTACAACAACGGAGCCAGTGCCTCCACCATCACGATTGGTACCGCCCACAATCTGAGCCCGTAGGCCGCCAAGGTTTTCTAGGTGCATGAGTATTGTATTTACTGAGTAAAGATTAATGGCCCATTTTAGGAGCGCCGGCATTCGCACCTTGAGTGACGAGGGGAATGCGAAGGACTTGATGGCAGTGTTGACAGGTGACACGCCAGGTATCATCGTTGGAGTATTCGACCTCTTGTTCTTTAATCCAAAACAGCTTTTCGCATTTAGGACATTTCTTCACTAGCATTGGCATGAGAGTCCTCTTTGTTGCTGGTATTTGTAAAAAGATTAGTGTAATACAGATCCATAGCAATTCTCTACCTCGTTCATCAAAAATTCTGCCAACTTTGTTCTAGCCTAGATGAATATGATCACCTTTCAGGATGGGAAAAATTTTGACCTTGTTGGTCTTTTATCCCTGTTTCAGCAGTCCTCATGGGCCGGTGGCCGAACCTTGGAGGATACCCAGGATATGGTGCAGCACACCAACGTGTTCATCACGGCTTGGGATGGGGTACGGCTTGTCGGCTGTGGGCGAGTGCTAACAGATTATGTGTATCGGGCCTCTATTTGGGATGTTATCGTGGATAGAGAATACCAAGGTCAGGATATAGGAACAGGAATCATCAACCAAATTTTATCGCATTCGACTCTCCAGCGTGTAGAATTGTTTTGGTTGTGCACCCGCGATAATCAGGCATTTTATGAAACTCTTGGATTTAGTGCGAAAGAACAAATCGGAATGGTGTGGGACCGGACACGGCCAAAACCTTCATCCAATTAACGGCTTGGCAATGCTAATCGTGGTGGTCATTAAAACATGAAATGTTTGGGGTTAATGTCAGGAACATCTGTCGATGGCGTGGACTGCGCCATTGTGGATATTACTCGTAGGCAGTCCCGTCTGAACATCAGGCTCCTTTCATCACAAACATTAGCCTATCCTCCAGGCCTGAGGACACGTCTGCTGCTTGCTCCCACTCAAGGAACGGTGGCGGAATTATGTCACCTTAATGCAGCGGTTGGGGAGGTGTTTGCGAAAGCGGCCCTCCGGACGATTAACCGGGCTGGCTTTAAGCCTGAGGATGTTCACTTGATCGGGTCCCATGGGCAAACGGTGTATCATCAGCCCATCCCCATTCGAGAAACCAAGGTCGGCATAATTCGATCGACACTACAAATTGGTGATCCAACCATTATTGCCGAGCGGACCGGAATTACAACGGTGGCAGATTTTCGTACGCGTGATATGGCCGTTGGCGGAGAGGGTGCTCCTTTGGCACCATATGCCCATCATTTGTTGTTTCATCTGAAACGCAGGTCCCGTTTGGTTGTAAACCTTGGTGGTATAGGTAATATCACTTATCTGCCTGCTGAAGGGGGGCTCGAAAACATACGAGCATTTGATACGGGACCATGCAATATGCTGCTTGATGGCTTAATGTTGAAGGGGTCCTCTGGAAAACTGCATATCGATCGAAATGGCCGGTTGGGGCGACGCGGACGAAGTCATACAGCATTGCTTAAGACCCTCTTATCTCATCCCTATTTGGCCAAGAAACCGCCAAAATCTACAGGTCGTGAAGAATTTGGTGAACCCTATATCGCCGGTGTGTTTCGGCAGGCAAGAGTGAAACGTCTCTCTCTTCAGGACACTCTTGCCACAAGTTGTGAATTTGTGGCGTCCACTATTGTTGACTCCTGTCGATGGCTCCAAGGAAATGTTGACGAGGTTGTCCTTGGCGGAGGTGGCGTGATGAATCTTGCTCTCTTGGACGCGTTAAGGCGGGCCTTCGCTTCATGTCCTGTTCGAACTATGGACGAAGTTGGGGTCGACAGTAATGGGTTTGAGGCCTTGGCGTTTGCTGTCATGGCGTATCAAACAATTCGTGGCATTCCAACCAATGTGCCATCGGTGACCGGTGCTCAACATGCTGTGGTGTTGGGAACGATTGTGCCAGGGGAAAAGAAAATCTCTATCCGTCTTAAAGACGGCTAAAGAGCAAAGGTCTCAGGTGTCTGTTATTCAAGTTCCCATCTCAGCACTTTCCATTGATGCCCTCCCAATCCTCTCGCAAATCTTGATGTTAGGCCTGACGATTGTCACCTTCGTCTTGGTGTATTACCTGCTGCACCCCTGGTTTCGTCGTCGGCGACAGTCGCAGGCAGCCAATACGTTGAACCTTTCTGACACGATGACGGCCCAAGCCCGTCCATTAATTGTTCCGTCAGAGGTGGCCTTATTTAATCTTCTGCATTTGGTTTCAAGAGATATGTTTCTAGTGTTTACTAAAATCCCTTTGCGTACGTTGGTCCAGGTGAGTGCGGGAGATGAGAACGCTCGTCGAGAATGTGTGAAGGCTATCCGAAACCTTACAGCGGACTTTGTGTTGGTGCATCCCGGTACCATGCTCCCGAGTAAGATCGTGATGGTTGAGGGTCCAGATCATGACCGTGTTTCATCGAATTCTTCGTACACATTCCTAAAGGTGTTATGCCAAGAAGCTGGTATCGACCTCATCCCTCTTAAGGCGAATAGGAATTACAGTGCGATGGAATTAACGGAAATCCTTGGATTAAAAGAAGACGATTAAAGTTTACTGTACGATGACCGGAAGGATTGCACTCAAGGCTTCCTGACCTATATGTCCCATGTTTTCCGAGGCAAGGGAGGGATCGTTGAAAGGAATGAAAATCGCGAGTTTGAAAAATGGGCGATTGGCGAGTACCGCCGCTGCTTCAGGCTTTCTTTCTCTTGTGAGTTCCAAGGTATAACCTGGGCCTTTCCTCCACTCCCATAATGAATTGTCGAGGCATAAACATACATGGCGGTCAGCAATCTCTGAAAACCGATTGATGAGGTTTTCTTTGTACTGTCGAAGGTAGCCACCTTCGAGAATCAAAGAAAAAATGAGGTGATGACCCCACCAATAAAGCGTGCGGAAGGCAAACTTGGTCTCTCGTGTATAAAATCGTGGGTAATCCAGGTATTGGTAGGGAAAGTGTTCTAAGTGTTCTCCCTTCACGAATTGAAATGCGTTTGCGGCAAATTGATCAGGGACAATAAGTGAGTGCTGGCGAATTTCATGTTGGTACACTTCGTGGAGTTGCTCCAATTGTTGGCGAATTTTCGTCGTGATCGTGGCCTTCTCGAGAAAAAAATTCGTGTCAGTGAGGCGTTGGATTTCTTGAGGGGTGAATGTCATAACAAGGTCATTCGTGCGGGGCGACTATAAATTTTGAGGAGATGTTGAACAGCATGTATCATTCAGAGATGAAGGCTATAAAATGAAGATCGCCACCTTTAACGTCAACTCAGTGAGGAGACGTCTATCCACAGTGACCCAGTGGTTACAAAGCTATGCTCCCGATGTCTTGTGTTTGCAGGAAACCAAAGTTCAAGATTCAGAGTTTCCCTTGGAAGCCTTGGAGTCCACTGGTTACGTCATCACCTTTCGTGGGATGAAAGGGTACAACGGGGTGGCCGTATTGACGAACACCACGCCAGAGTTTATTTCAAATGGGTTGGATAAAGGCCCCAATGCCGACGGCCCTCGATTGCTGCATGTCGTGGTTCAAGGTGTGACGATTGTAAATACCTACATCCCCCAAGGTTTTCAAATCGACCATCCCAAGTACCAGTATAAGCTGGAGTGGTTCAAACGGTTACGCCGATATTTTTCTTGCCACTTCTCACCCGACCAACCGATCATTTGGTGTGGAGATATGAATGTGGCTCCCTTGCCGATGGATGTTCACCATCCTGAAAAGCATCTCACGCATGTGTGTTATCATCAGGATGCACGTGATGCCTATCAAAAGACTATGAGCTGGGGATTTGAAGACGTGTTTCGTCGTCTCTATCCAGATCGTCAACAATATACATTTTGGGACTACCGCCAGCCAGATGCTCTCAAGGCGAATCGTGGGTGGAGGATTGACCATATTCTGGCCACAAAATCCCTAGCCAGAAAATGTACGGCGGTGGAAGCGGATGTGAACCCTAGAAAGGGCGAGACACCTTCGGATCACACGGTTCTATGGGCGAAATTTTCTATGTAGCAGGATGGCCTCTGCTGTGTTCAGATCGTGACTTACTTTTTCTTTCTTGGCGGTCGTGTGGGATTCGGAATATTTTCGAGGGGAATGAAAACCGCTAAGGCGACCACCGTCGTCCACAGATTGGGTTTCCCGATCGCTGATTGCGTAATATTTTGTGTGCGTACGATCTTCCCACCCATCTTAAAGACTTGCTCTCTTTCTTTCCATGCGACGTCGGGGTCAAACTTGATGCCGAGAGTCGTGGCGAGCATTTGCGCGGCCAGGTCTTCGGTGTAATCTCCGGCTTCTTCGTCCGTTTCCCCATACGCATGATGTTCAGAGAGATACCCATAGGCTTTATGTCGTCCTTCGGGAATAGCCACGCCTATCGATGAAGAGACAAGACGGCTTCGTTCATTCGTTTCACAGCGTGCCATGACGCAGTAGGTGATTTCTCCAGGATTGAGCAACTCTTCTCCGCGTTTTCTAGGAATGATTTTACAGTTTGGTGGAAGGATGGAAGAGACGCACACCAGGTTACAATAAGCGACCCCGGCACGGCGCAAAGCTTCTTCAAATGAAGCCAGCTTTTCTCGGTGAACTCCGACCCCTCGGGTCAGAAACATGTGAGTAGGGACCATGTCTCCTCCGTTTCCTTCGTGTGGTGGATCACACGACGTTCAAAGATAATTGGTGATGTTTGCAAAATCGGGCGGTTGCTTTGTCAGACAAGAAGGGCTCATTCACTTCTGCCGACAACGCCAATGTTGAAAATTTTCCGGCTATGAGGCTGGAATGAACATACGGGCCGAATCTTGACAAATTTAGAAGGCGTTCCGCAAGGAATTTTTTTGTTTTACGAATAATGTCTAACGCTTCATGTCTTCAAAGGAGGAAGGTTCAAGATTAGGAGTTTGGGTTCGGTGAGTTCCTGCATGGCATAGCGAACGCCTTCACGACCTAGGCCAGAATCTTTAACTCCACCATAAGGCATATGGTCAGCGCGCCAGGTGGGAATTTCATTTGCCAGGACAGCTCCCATTTCTAGGGCATGGTAGGCTTGAAAAATGCGGTTGACATTTTGGGTAAATACGCTAGCTTGAAGTCCAAAGGGGGAATTGTTGACCTGATCGAGTGCGTCCGTGAATTCCTGGTAGCGCGAGACGGTGATAACCGGGCCAAATATTTCTTCACAGGACACTTTCATGGTTGGGCTGACATTGGCCAACACGGTCGGTGTCACAATCGCATTCTGCCGAGTCCCGCCACATAAACAATCCGCGCCTTGAGTTATGGCGTCCTGAATCCAAGTCTCTACTCTTATGGCTGCCTGTTGGTTGATCAGCGGGCCAACAACCGTGGTGTCCTTCAATGGATCGCCACTTGGTATAGAGCAAATGTGGGAAAGTAATAGTTCCACAAATTGATCATAGACCTCATTGTGAATATACAGCCGTTGCACAGAAATGCAGGTTTGCCCAGAGTAGGCAAGTCCTCCAGCTGCACAACGTTGGGCGGCCACCTTAAGGTCTGCATCGGGTTCAACGATCACTGCAGCATTTCCTCCTAATTCCAATGCCACCCGCTTTTTCCCAGCCTTCTCCTTGAGACTCCATCCTACGGGGACGCTTCCAGTAAAACTCAAGGCTTGGATTCGTGGGTCTCGTACCATGGTTTCGGCTAGGACATTCTCGCACGGCAGAACACTCAACGTGCCGGGAGGGAGTTCGAGTTCACAAATAATTTCTCCCAACAGTAAGGCCGTCAATGGAGTCTGAGGCGCTGGCTTGAGAATGAAGGGGTTTCCAACAGCCAAGCATGGTGCGATTTTGTGGGCCACAAGGTTTAAAGGAAAATTAAAGGGCGTGATGCCAAGCACTGGACCAATCGGCACCCTTCGAACGATCCCCATATGGTGCTCCATGCCGGGGCTACTATCCATTGGAATGGTTTCTCCAGGTATGCGTTTGGCTTCTTCACTCGCGATTGTGAATGTTTGAATGGCACGTTGGACTTCTCGCAGGGCGTCGGTGATCGGTTTGCCCGACTCTAGACTCATTACCTTGGCAAATTCTTGCTGTCTCGTCGTGAGCTGTTGGGCGATGGAAAGTAGTGCGTGTGCTTTCTTGTGGGAAGGTAGGGCGGCAAAAGGATGAAACGCTGAGACACTCAGCTGGATAGCGTCTTCAATATCGTGAGGTTGGGCTTGGCACACCTCAGCAATGGAATTTCCGGTGTAGGGATTGATGACGGATTGGCGAACCGACGATTCACGCCATTCGGTACCGATCAGAAAAGCTGGGCCGGGTAGCTGTTCCACAAATGCTTAAACAGAGGAAGGTTCTGCCAGAGTCGTGTTGATCGGGGTTTGAGTCTCTCCTGAATTATCAGAAGATGCACGCTGCGCTTTAGAAATAAGTTCTTCTGTTCCCCAATCCGAAATTGAGGCAAGGGTAAAGGCTTCGAATGAAGATATGGCATTGCAGTCTGGGCATTCCCTTGGGACTTTTCTTCGATACACCTCGTTAAGACAGTCCATGCATACAAAAAAATCCGGTTCCCCGTCTTCACATTCTACCGCCCAAAATGTTGGAGTTTCTGACATTGATACCACCTGCTAAAAGATCTGTATTGAGAAACGTGAATGAGAAAAGACGAGTGATGCCAAAAAGAATAGGTCAGCTGTCTCGTCTTTTCAAGAATTATATTTTTACATAGGTTTCGGTTTGGTCTTTTTCCTACTCTGCGTGAGAATCACCGAATCCTTCTTCTACAAATCACCGGAACTTTGCTGCGTTGAGGCTTTCCCCAAAAGTTTTTCGATTTGTTCCTGAAACACATCAAAGGGGAAGGCTCCCGGGATGACTAAAAAGGGGCCAGCCTTAGGGTTATGCGTGAGAAACAAAATAAAATGAGGGGTTCCCCGAACACCGATTGTGCCCCCCTCCATGCGGTCCTGATAAATGGACTCCATGAATCGTTCCGCTTGAACACACTCACTAAATTGTCGGACGTTGAGTCGCAGATCTTCAGCTTGTTCTTGAATTTGGTCAGAAGAATATTTCCGTTTGCTGGAAAATAACCGGTCATGCATGGACCAATATTGGCCTTGTTCCCCTGCGCATCTGGCGGCCATGGCGGTGTCAACACTTGGCCCGCTGACGGCTCTGGGGAAATCACGGTAGATGAGTCGAACCTTCCCAGTTTTTATGTATTCCGAATCGATCAGAGGCCAGGTTTCTTCGAAAAACTTTTCGCAATATCCGCAGGTGTAATCGGAGTATTCCAAAATGGTCACAGGGGCTTGTTGATTTCCACGAACACGATCGTCTTCGCGAAGCATAAATGTGTCATCTTGGCTGCTGGCAGGAAGAGCCGTCATCAAAAGGACGGCTAATAAGGCAAATGTTTGGAAGTATCGATTCGAAATCATCATGTGTTCCCAGGTCAGTGATGAATTTATTATGCCATAGTGTGGGCGCAGACGTGAAGTCTGTCAAATTTCTAGGGCCATGGTTCCCTCAGTATCGGCTTTAACTATCCTTGCTTTTTTGTTTGTCCTCATCAAGTAGACCCATCAACAATAAGGGCCAAACGACGGTGGCATCGCTCAGAACTTCGGCAAATCGACCTCCTTCTTCTTGAGGAATAAATTTTCCCCAAGACATTCCTTCTTGGTAGGTGCATCCGCTCAAGCCTCCCCAATAATCTGGTTCAGGACAGATGCGTACGCCGTATTGAAACCGTGGCGGTTTGATCTCGGTATCAAGCCGCAAATTGAGTATCTCAATATATGGAGGCGTCTGTTGCGCCCAATTCCTGGGTACCCCGCCGCCGATGGTAAATATGGCTAACCTTTTTGCGCCTAATAACTTTTCAGTATAGCTATTGAGATCTAGGAACGGATTAAAGGCTGGATGGTGTTGCCGCAGGGAATTCCATATATCTTGTCCATCCGTGCTACCTGTTTCAGGTGTTGCTGCTTTTCGATGTTTTCCCATAGCCCAGATCGACATGTCTAATCCAAGTTCTGAGTCGGTAAAGGCTGGAATGTATACGGGGACCTTTTTGAGGAAGGCGCTTTTCAACACCCCTGGCCCCTCAAATTTATCAGCCAATGTTTTCCCAAGTTCACGAGTAATGAGCTCAGAAGACAGCGGTTGATCGGGATCAAGCCGATCGAGGGTTTCGTGGGCAACAAGTTCGACATGGTTCAAGTTCAATTCCATTTCCAGCGTGTCGTACACCCGGTTGTAGCCTTTTTTAAATAATTCCACATCACTCATAGATGGGTGATATTTATAATGCGTTTGTCCCACAGCCTCGCTCATACCATGCGCAATGAGAGCGCCGGTTGAAACGACCGCCTGGATCATGCCTCGGTCGATCATCGTGCAAATGATTTTGCCCATTTTGGCGATGGTCATGGCTCCGGAGAGGGTCATGACGACAAAGCAGTCAGGATCGTTGATCATGGTTTTCAGAATTTCGAAGGCTTCGCCAAGGCGACGGCCACCAAAGGCGGTTTTCCTCATGGCGACAAGAAGGTCTGAAAAGGATTGAATTTGTGAGGGATCCAGCGATTCGAGGGCTTCGAGTCCGTCTTCGGCTCCATCATGAAACGATCTCATGGTCTGATGTCCTTTAGAAAAACGTCGTGGATAATGAAATTGGCGGGTTGGGCTTTAGGGAATTCACAGAATGTATCTACGAGTTTGAGGGGCAAACAAAGCCATACTTGGTTTGTCATAGTGAAAGATTGAGGAAGAAATGGTGGATTGAGAGTGCTTGACCCAGTCCAACTTCGTTATAGCTTCGGCAGACAGCCTCCGCTTCAGTTTTCCCCCTGGCCTGCCAGCGGAAGCTCAAGGAGCGGAGGCTGGTGGTCCCAACGGGATTTGAACCCGTGTCTGCACCTTGAGAGGGTGCCGTCCTAGGCCAAGCTAGACGATGGGACCTCCTATCAATCTTGGGAACTTTACTTCGGCTGAGCCGACCAATTCATATTCTCACTAAGCATCAGACTCTACCATTCCCCAGTATTGGAGTGCAATTAATGGAATTCGAAATGGGGAATGACTTAGTGGAAAAACCTTCAAACGTGAGTCGCAATTTGGTTTTTTCATAATCAATAATTGACAAGTAACAAACTTAGGGCTTAATCGATAAATAGATAGTGCCATTTCCACGTTTTAGTAAGATTAATACTGGAGTCTGTGGGTCAAGGTCTCTCGTGAGCCGATGAAAATCTTTAATATCTCGAATGGGATTTCGATTCATTTCAATGATAATATCACCTCGCCGAAGTCCAGCACGATCGGCTGCGCTGTCTGGTTGAACCCTATCAATGAAAACGCCTTTGTCTTTAGATACGCGATCAGGCGGAATGGGTTTAACCATGATCCCAGACAGCACGTGGTTCTTTTGTGGTTCTCGTTCTGAGCCACGCATAGCGGTGAGGTTTTTGGACAATTCTCCAATGTCCACGGATAGTTCCTTGGATGAACTGTCTCTCAAAACCGAAACTGTCGCACTCGTGCCTGGTGAGGTTTCCGCAACAAGCGAACGGAGGTGAGTTGGATCTTTGACTTTTACTCCATTGTAGTGACGAATAATATCCCCTCGCTGGATTTCTGCATTATCAGCAGGGCTCCCAGCCACCACGTCCCCAACCAAGGCACCCAAAGCATCTGGTGATCCGAATTGTTCGGCCAACTCTGGATTGAGTTCTTGAATCGAAACCCCGAGCCATCCTCGAATAACCTTCCCATGGTCAACCAGATTGTTCATGACGTTTTTCACCATATTGCTTGGGATCGCGAACCCAATCCCCATATAGCCCCCGGTTCGAGAAAAAATCGCGGTATTGATCCCTATGAGCTCCCCTCGAAGATTGACCAGCGCACCTCCGGAATTTCCAGGATTTATCGCGGCATCCGTTTGAATGAAATCCTCATAGTCTACAATGCCCATATTGGCTCGACCAATGGCGCTGATAATTCCCATGGTGACTGTTTGATTCAGTCCAAAGGGGTTGCCCACCGCGAGGACCAATTCCCCGACCTGGAGATTCCGCGAGTTTCCCCATTGCAAGGTGGGCAAATTAGACTCGTCAATTTTTATCACTGCGAGATCGGTCTTGGGATCGGTTCCAATTAGTTTTGCTGAAAACTTTCGCTTGTCGCCTAGTAACACCGTTAACTCTTCGGCCTGTTCCACCACATGATTGTTTGTGATGATGTAACCATCGGAGGAGACAATGACTCCTGATCCCAAACCCTGCTCCTGCTTTCTGGGTTGGTCTTTGCGGAAACGATGTTCAAATTCCTCTCCGAAAAAACGTCGAAATAATGGATCATCAAAAAATGGCGTTGATTTGTCCTGAGAGACTTCACCTTTTTTTCGAGTCGAGGAAATATTCACCACGGACGCCATGGCATCTTTTGAAACGCGAATAAAGGTTTCGTTGGCAGGAAACGGAACTCCGATGGGTTGGACCGTCGGCATGGGATCTTGTGTAGAGGTTTGCAGGGCGGGTTGGATGCTTGGATGGGCCAGGGGCTTGGTGTCATTCGGAGCGTCCGAACATCCTACAGAGAGGCCTAAGAGCAAAATCCACAATAGGCTTTGGCTCCATTTGGATGTGAAAAAATATGTTAGTTGATGATTCATATGATTCTCAGTTTTGATTTTCATTGATTTTTTTCACGTTCGAATGAATGTTGCTTGCCTGGGGCAGGCCCTTTACAGCATTGTGGAGGTTAGCTCTGTGGAATCCCAACGATCATCGAATGTGTTATTGTAGCATTCGCTGTCCCTTGGATGAAGCCCAACTTTACAGAAAAGTTTACAGGGCGATCCCTCTCTTCCACACACCACCTTTAGTCAAACCATCATTCCATACTCAAC
The DNA here is from genome assembly GCA_029261305.1 of Nitrospirales bacterium. The sequence goes on along the minus strand of JAJDBO010000147.1, from coordinate 3,976 downwards.
GAAGTGATGATGCCAAGCCGAACAGTGCCGAAAGACGACAAAAATAAATGAGGGGAAGACAACTATTTCACAGTGACCTGGTCCGGGGATTGCGAGCGTTAGTTCGACACGATCCTAAGATTCGAGACTTGAAGAGTCTGCATGGTTTCCCAACAATTCAGCCCCATAGTCGATATGTTGAAACTCTGGTCCATTCAATTTTGAGCCAACAGATTAGCGGCAGTGCTGCCCAGACGATTATTGGGCGAGTCAAGGATGCCGCTGGTACGCTGAACGATGTTCGCCTGATAGCCGAGTTGCCAGATGACGTCCTGCGACGATGTGGTGTTTCTTCACAAAAGCTGGGCTATCTACGATCGCTCACTGAACACATCCTCAATAACCAATTGAAGCTTCGAGGCTTCAGCCAATTGTCAGATGAAGAAATCATCCATGAGTTGACGGCTGTGAAGGGAATTGGGGTTTGGACAGCCAAGATGTTTCTCATCTTCTCCCTTGGGCGTCTTGATGTGCTGGCTTTTGAAGATCTTGGTGTCCAGCATGGAGTGCGCAAGGCCTACAATCTTGATCACATGCCCGATAAATTTGAGATTGAACGTGTGGCCCTAGAGAATAGATGGGAGCCGTACTGTTCGATTGCTTGCTGGTATATGTGGAGAGCGAGTGAGGCTTGAGGAGAGAATTTGGAAGAAATATGTGGGGAAAATGGGGGAGAAAAGATTTTGCTTTCAGAGGGCTGGTCGTTCTTTGATTTGGATCCCTCCTATGCCACCGACAATGACGATCGAGGTCTGATTGACAAATAATCCATTTTCCACAACACCGGGTATGCCATTGAGTTGCGCTTCGACGGTTCCAGCATCTTCAATGCGATCCACCTCTACATCGAGAATGACATTCCCTTCATCCGTTCTGACTACCTCGTTGTTCTTCATCCTGAGCTGGGAATTCCATCCCAATCCTTGAATGTGACGTTGGGTATTAGGCCATCCAAAAGGGATGACTTCAACAGGGATAGGCCAGGGCATGCCTAGCACCGGGACGCATTTGGCTTCGTCCACAATCACGATAAATTTATGTGTGGCAGCAGCCACGATTTTTTCTCGTAAGAGTGCACCACCACCGCCTTTGATGAGCTGAAATTGAGAGTCGACTTGATCGGCCCCGTCAACGGCAAGATCAAGTTCCCATTCCCCTTCATAGGGTAGCAGGGGAATGTTCAGTTCCTGAGCCAATTGTGCGGTCGCCTGTGACGTGGGGATTCCTTGAACGCGAAAGCCAGCTTTGACCTTCTCTCCAAGCGCCATGATGAAGTATTTGACTGTGGAGCCAGTCCCCAACCCAACCAAGGCCCCGTCCTGGACATACTGTAGCGCTGCTTCGCCCGCGGCGCGTTTTCCGTCTTCTTGAATCTGTGCCACGTGGGGTATCCTTTAGGATGAATGGGCCATTCGAGCTGCCACTGATGCAGCGCCAAGCAAGGCGGCCTGATCGTTCAAAATTACATGAACAGGCACAGTACTCAATAATCGCTTAAATCGACCCTTAGAAATGAAGGATTGAGTGAATCGCTTCTCTTTAAGGCGTGGCAAAATTTGGGGAACGATTCCGCCTCCTAAGTAGACACCGCCTCGGGCTAAGGCTTTCAATGCAAGGTTGCTGGCTTCTGCACCAAGAATGGACACGAACAATTCCAGGGCTTGCACACAAATGTCAGGTTTCCCCTTCAAGGCGGCTTCGGCAATAAGGGCCGGCGGGTCTCCATTGGGTAAGAGTTCGGCAAACCAGGTCGGTTCATTTTTTTTCACATCTCGAAGAAACTGGTAAATCATATACAGGCCTTCACCGGACAGAACTCGCTCGACACTCACATGAAGAAAGCTGGTGCGAATATATCGGAGCAAATCAATTTCCAGGTCACTGGTTGGGGCAAAGCTTGCATGGCCTCCCTCTGAAGGCATGGCATGATACTGGGTTCCATCCCAAAACAGAATGCCCTCTCCGAGCCCGGTTCCAGGGGCGATGAGTACTTTGGTCCCTTGGTCGAGGGGTTGCCCATTGACTAATTCAGTTTCGTCAGGATTGAGGAGGAGAATGCCATGCCCTAAGGCTTCCACATCATTCAGCAATTGTATTTTGGTGGAGTTGAGGTGTGTAGTCAGGGTGCTCCCATCAATGACCCAGGGGAGGTTCGTCGCCCGGCATCGATTATCGATAACTGGACCAGCCACTCCAAAGCAGGCAGCATCAATGGTTTCATCCAAAGGTTCTTCAGTATGGTCGGATGAAGAATCTTCATCCTCGTCTTCTTCAAAGTCAAAATCGCCAGATGGCTCATCGGGTGGTTCAAGAAATTCACTCAGGATTTCCTCAAACGACTCGAAGTCGGCATTGAAAAATTTTTCTTCGCGGGCCGGTTCTACTCGACCTTCTTTCCAATCATAGAGAGCGAGATAGGTTTTGGTCCCACCAATATCCCCAGCCAAAATCATAAGCCACCTTTTTTCGAGGTCAGAAGTTCGGGAATGCGAGGGGTTGGGTATTTCATACGTTTTCTACCCCAATCGGTCACAATAAAAGAACGAGGTGGGGTTTGCAACGACCGGTAGCCCCTACTCATCAAAGGGGACCGGCGTCCATGTTGAAAAAGTGGCAGCTTGTCCAACTTTGTGTTGGTGTTGATCAAGCACATTCCACACGGTGGCCTGTTCGACAAGAAACCGTTTCCCGGTTCGGGAAATTCGTATGCCTCGATAGTTGCGTATCAACCCTTGAGTCGCGGCTTGTTGGAGCATCCCTGCACGTTCCGTTTGATTGATGGGCTCAGCTGTGAGGCGCGAAGGGGTCGCCACGAATTCCTCCCAGGTCATTTCCCAAAGCGTGAGGGCTTGGGCATTGCCGTAATTCAATATGGGGTCAGCTTCAGTCCCGTGAGAGGCAAGCACGAAGGAGGCTTGAAACAGGAGGTCGGCCTGCTCGTGAATCGTCCCTGTTCGGTGGATGAGATCCTCCTCTGTCCAATGTCTGTAACTGTCAAGAACCAGATCAATCCAGGAGAGAAGGGGCTCCTCTTGCCATGGCAGTTGTGTGGGGCTTGAATCTCTATGTATAGCCATATCTCATAATAACGGACAATTGTGGACAGAAACGGTTAAAGAAATGCATCTGGTACACCGAAGGGTAGTAGTATGCAGACTATTCATGATGGATGGTGATTTGCAAACAAGGGGAGGACGAAATCTATGAACATTGTTGAGCGTCAGATGGACGATGCGTTGATTTTTGATTTATCTGGACGATTCGAATTCCAATCCACACCACAGTTTTTTGTGGCGATGGACCGGATTGATGAAATGAGTGGCCAGCATCTCATCTTGAATCTTGAGCAGATTTCTTTTTTGGACAGTGCTGGATTGGGGGCTATTCATGTCGCCCATCAAAAACTTTCCGCTGTGGGAGGCACCATGAGTATTGTGAACCCGTTGCCCCATGTGCAGCAGATGATGGAACGAGCGAATCTTACCAGTATCATCCCCATTCATACGCTGGAAGAGCAAGCCTTACTGGTAGGGTAATCTCTCGATCTCTTAGCCAGCCTTACGACTTTTGAAATTGGCTCAGTACTTGGTCGGCCACCTGGGTCGCTGTGCGAGTATCCGTTTCAATTATAAAGTCGGCAGCCGCCTGATATTTAGGTGTTCGTTCCTTCAAAACTTCTGCGATTTCCTCGATAAAGGTCTTTCCACTTGTTAACGCTGGACGTTGTGAGTCTCCTCCAATACGATAACTAATCGTTTCAATACCTGCCGTTAACCAAAACACCATTCCACTAGGCTTCAAGGCTTGGACATTCGCATCTCTCAGTATGGCTCCCCCTCCAGTATCGATCACAAAATGGTCCTTTTTCTTTAACTCCTGGCAGATAGTCGTTTCCAAGTCTCGGAAATAGTCCCATCCAAATTTTGACACAATCTCA
>JAJDBO010000146.1 GCA_029261305.1 Nitrospirales bacterium | reverse complement strand
AACCACTGTTCATTTGCAAGATTCCGGTGGATCGGTTAAATAAAACAGAAGGGCTTTCCCTTTTACCGCTAGTGAATTCAGGAAGAGTTCCCTTTTTAAATCTACCACATTGTTTATGTCGTCAAGGAGGGACAACCAATGAAACGTCAGAAGTCTATCAATGTGCGCTCATTTCCTGAAAAAAAAATCAGCTGGGTTAAACGGCTCTTATTTGTGCCAATGTGTTTGGTGTTGCTTGGTGGTGGAGCTACCGTGGCCATGGCCCAAAACAATTCTGACCCTGCGGAAGAAGCCGGCCTTGGCGTAGCCAGCGCCTTGCTGACCCTACCCTATGGTCCTGCAAAAATTATTTATGCGGGGTTAGGGGGTATTGTCGGAGGTGCAACTTGGTTGTTGACTGGGGGCAACCTTGAGACGGCCCAAACGGTATGGGAGCCGAGTTTTTATGGTGACTATGTCATTACCCCAGATCATTTGACTGGAAAGAAACCACTGCGATTTTTTGGTGTGAGTCCGTATCAAGAAGATGCGTACGCAGAGTAATAGATCTCAGGTGGACACTTCTTCTTCATGAAACCAATCATTGGTATCACCCCAGATTTCAATCCCGGCGATCGTGAGGATATGGGAGGAAAAGAACCCTTCTATTTTCTTCGTGCTCGCTACACCAAAGCCATTGAAGATGCCGGTGGTATCCCGTTTATTCTTCCGCTCATGCCGGATCGGGCCGCTTGGAAAAGAATAGTCTCCCAAGTCGATGGGTTACTGATCACTGGCAGTGGATCCGATCTTGCGCCAGAAACTTACGGAGAAAAACAACGGTACAAATTCAAGCGCATGAGTACTCAACGTGCCACATTAGAATTAGGCGTCTCCAAAATCGCCTATCAAGCTGATGTCCCCATGCTCGGTATTTGTGGAGGCATGCAATCGATCAACGTCGCCTTAGGTGGCACCTTGTTTCAAGACATCGATGCCCAACTCAAGACCCCCATTGCTCATCTACCGACTTATTCCGCAACAAAGACGGCTCATTCCATTCAGATCGAACCACGATCATTGCTTCGTCGTATAGCGGGAAAAACTAAAATACAAGTCAATAGTTCCCACCATCAATCAATCAAAGAAGTCCCATCATCACTTATCACAACAGCGGTATCACCTGATGGTGTCATCGAAGCCATCGAAGCACCAGACAAACAATTTCTCCTCGGAGTCCAATGGCATCCTGAATTTCTCTACGAACGACATCCTATCCAAAAAAAACTCTTCCAGGCCCTGATCCGCGCAGCCCAAAGTTTTTCCCGTCGCAAATAAGACCTAAGGGTATTAAAGAAATGTAGGCTGGAAGCTTCTTTAAATCTGATGCCTGACCTGTGAAATAAAAATTCAGAGGACGGGGAAATTAATTTGCAGGATTTTCTGGGGGTACTTCAGATGTTGCTTCGGGTTGCGTTCCGGATGAAGCCGAAGCTTTGGATTGTCCTGTCGCATCAAGAGCAGAGGGAGAAGTTGCTGGTGCTGCAGCCGGTTTCGCAGGGGCAGGGGTAACCGAGACCGCTTGGGGATTTTCTGTTGAAGCGGCAGCAACTTCGGTTTTTACTGTTTCTTCTGTCGCTGGTTTTGGTGCAGCTGGCTTAGGCGGTGGTTTGGGTTTTTCAGGTTTGATCCCGCCCTCCCAATGGGGGCCAGAGTACATTTCCGCTGTCAGGTCGCCCTCTTTCCATTTGAGGTCAAAGTCCGCAGCAGCTTTATTGACGGTTTCACCAGTCCCGACAAATCGGTTCCAGGGGTAGATTGTCGGCGAAATCTGGCAAGACTCGCCCTCTTGTCGCAAATAGAGCGCAATCGGGTTGCCACGGTAGGGCCCGAGAAAGATATGAATTGTACCGACAAATTCAGGAAGTGTACTCATAGATAAACTCGGTTGGCCATAGTGCCATACACGGTTTCTGGGACGCAAGACCGGAATCGAAATGCGCGTTGGGTTATGCGTGAGGCGAACAGGTCAAGAACTCGTGCTTTCCTTATGCTCCACACTCATTAGGCTTCTCGATTTTTATGCATTTCCCGATGGTCCTGTCTCTTCTATTTGCGCCTCGCCCCCTCGTTGGTCTTCTCCATATTTAAATTCTTTCATGGCATTGAGTTTGAGCGAGTTCCCGCAGCAGATGATTTCTTGAAATCCAGCTCCACCATCCAAGATCATGACGCGAAGCCCGCAGGAGTCAGGGTGAAGTTTCTTTTCGTCTAAAAGGACTGCAGGGGGTAATTTCCCGCGCTTGCGGCCTCGGCCACGGGAAAAGGTCGGCGTCACATCTTCTTCTGTTAATTCATGGCCACAGCACACGACTTTCTCAAACCCTTCTCCCCCGGCCATGACTTTGATCATGAGACCACAACTGTCGGGATGGTTTTTGTGTTCGTCGATGATGTCTCCTTTTTTTAACCCCATGAAACCCTCCGAAAGAAAAATGATCCTGTGCTGGGAAATATAACGAAGTAGTACCAGGGCCCTAGCTAAACAAATTAGGAATGGGAAAGTCCAGCCTTGGGAAGGGCCGGCGCGTTGGACAGGTGATACGGGCTGGATAAAAGTTAAACGCGGGCGGCGACTCGTTGAATTTTCTCAAGAAACTCTTTGTGTTGAGGGATGTTGACGGTCTGGGAAATTTGGGAAAGGTCGACTGGATGGAGCGTGGAGAGGTGGATCTTTTTTAATGTAGATATTCGATCAACGCTGGCCAAAACCTCATCCATGGAAAGGTCTCCGCGATCAAGCGCTTGCTCAATGGCCAACACGGCCTTGGCTTGCCGTTCCTGTTGATGACAGATGAGCACCATATCTGCTCCAGCTTGAAGAGAGCGGACGGATGCCTCTCCAATCGTTCCATGATCGAGGATGGCGCGCATTTCCATGTCGTCGGTCAGGGTAACGCCTTGGAAACCTAGCTCCTTCCGCAACAAGTCGGTGAGGATAGGCCTGGACAGAGTCGCAGGAGCTTCTGCATCAAGGGTGGGGTAGTGCACATGGGCTGTCATCAGGGTTGGGATGCCTTGTTGAATCGCATGACGAAACGGTTCAAGTTCAATGGCATCAAGTTGAGCTCGATCTGAATTCACGACTGGCAACACTTTGTGTGAATCCGTGGTCGTATCGCCGTGTCCTGGAAAATGCTTGCCGCAAGGAATGACACCGTTTTCCTGAAGCCCTTCCATGATGGCCGTCCCAAACGTACAGACTTGCGCAGGGTTCTCACCGTAGGCGCGATTTCCAATGATGGGATTGGCGGGATTGCTATTCACGTCCAGCACGGGGGCCATGTTCATGTTGATCCCAACAGCTCGCAATTCTTTGGCCGTGACTTCCGCAACTCCATACGCCACATCCGGAGACTGGCAGGCTGCCACCGAAGCCGCTGAAGGGAAGATGGTAAACCCTTGAGGTAAGCGTGACACACGCCCTCCTTCTTGATCGATTGCGATCAACAGGGGTGGATTCGGCGCATGTTCTTGTAGCGAATTGGTGAGTCGCGCAACTTGCTCGGGATCGACCAAGTTGCGCGAAAACAGAATGACACCACCGGGGCGAAACTCCTGAAGCCAGTCAATAAACTCAGCAGAGAGTTCCGTGCCTTGGAACCCGACCATTAAGAGTTGG
>JAJDBO010000145.1 GCA_029261305.1 Nitrospirales bacterium | reverse complement strand
GATGATCTTCATTACCAAGCTTTATTCTCCGAACATAGTATCGATTTCGAGCGATTCGTACTTCAGTTCCTTGACCATCGTAATATCCATCAACACGTATTATTTAAGCCCCAATATTGCTACATCTTTAATTTCCAACGCGAGTTAATGGTAGATTTCGTTGCCCGTTATGAAAATATGGGTTCGGCATATTCCGAAATCGCAAGTCGGTTAAAACTCAGTGTCGAGTTACCCGTGGCTAACACGACCGCGGGAGAAAAAAGACCCATTAGCGAATATTACGAAAACCCGAAAGTCTTGAATCGCGCCGTAGAACTTTACAAACTTGATTTTGAGATATTTGGCTATCGTACACAGCTATAACAGTATCTAGATTCAATATGGACGTAAGAAATCCAGAGCAATTTAACGAGGCAGTATTTCTCGTGACGGTTTGGCACACCGTGAACATAGATAACTTTCACCGGCGAGTGCAAGAAGATACCCGACCCTTAGTTCATCCTTCATTCGTGTTCCTTTTTTTACTCCCCGTAATACAGACTTGGGTATCCAAACGCTTCCCGAGGGTTAGAAAACGATTTGCGTTAATCCTCCCGAATTAACCAGCTTATTATCGCAAGCTATTGTACGTACGATTTAAATAATGAAATTTACTTCCAGCGTTCCTTTTCTGGAAGTCCACAAGTAATGGATACGTCATTCGATCCGTAATCTGTAGTAATTTTTCGATAATGAAACGCTATCCGAACCACTATCCGTGCGCCTAACGTGTTAACAGGAGCGAATAATGAAAAACTTAATAAAAGCGTTGGTTCCGGTAAGCGCACGTCCCACATTACAGAAAATCTATTGGAAGCTCATGACACGCACTCCATCTTCAGATTTTGACGAAAAACAGTATGACGCACTTTCGGCGCTGAAATGTACTGTCGCCTATAATAGCTACGGAGGCTATTGCGTCCCAAAATCTTCACAGCATCGGCCCGCCGCACAGGCTATTTTGTCGAGTAGGGTGTGGGAGCCGAAAACTATCCAATTTATGTTGGATAATTGCGGTAACGGCGATATTGTTCATGCTGGTACATTTTTTGGCGATTTCTTACCGGCCCTGTCCATGGGAATCAAGAGCGGCTCGAAAATATGGGCCTTTGAACCGAACCGCGAAAATTATCGATGCGCATACGTAACCGTCGCCATTAATAACTTGGAAAATGTTGAATTATCCAATACAGGCCTCGGAGAAAAACGCGAGCAACTTGTTTTAAAAACAATAGATGGAAGCGGTCAATCTTTGGGAGGAGCCAGTCGAATAATGAAATATGACAGAGAAGAACTCATTGATGGAGCTAGGGTGCAGATCGTTACGATCGATGAAAGCGTTCCACGGGATCGAGAGGTTTCCATCATTCAACTTGATGTCGAAGGTTATGAAAAGGAAGCGTTGTCCGGGGCACTAGAAATAATAGAAAGGTGTCGACCCGTTATAATTCTGGAGGTCTTGGAAGAAAGCACCTTGCTGAACAGCGAGTGGTTTTCAACAAATATCCTAAGTCTCGGATACGAGAAAACCGGGGCAGTTCACGCCAACTGTGCATTTTCCTGCAAGTCTAAAGGTGTCTGAGTAGCGCTCATCATTTTCGCACGACTGTAATTGCCACGACCTTAGCGCTACTGTAACCCTCCCTGTTTTAGTCTCACATCAATTTAGAGTTTTCCGGTGATTGACGTTCACCCGATAAGCAGACAACTCGGTTCTAGAAATTCCCCGCATGAGAGGTCGGTAAATATCCGTGCTGAGCCACATACTCACACGGTGTCAAATGCCCCAGCGAACCATGCGGCCGCTGCGTGTTGTGATCCATTCGCCAAGCTTCGATCAGTTCCTGCGCGTGTTCAAGTGACGTGAACTGATTGACGTTCAGGCACTCATCGCGAAGCCTTTTATTGAAGCTTTCTATGTGCCCGTTTTCAGTGGGCTTTCCCGGAGAAATAAAGTCGAGCTTAACACCCCGTTCCCACGCCCAGGCTTCGAGCGCTTTTGACGTAAACTCCGTTCCGTGATCAACCGTGATCGATGTCGGCGCGCCGTGCCTGGTAACCCATTTTTCCAAAGCGTGCGCAACTGATGCACCGTTCAGCCGCGCAGCGGTCTCAATCATCACTGCCTCACGGCTCCATTGATCGATAACGGTGAGCATCCGAAACGACCACCCGTCGAACAATCGGTCGTGAACGAAGTCCATACTCAGTCGTTGATTTCGACGTTCGGCTTTGGGCACGACGCCTCGGTTCAGGCACATATGCTTGCGTCGTCTCACCCGCATGCGAAGCTGTAAGCCGTCCAATCGATACAGCCGATGGATGCGTTTGTGATTAACCTGCCAGCCTTCGCGACGAAGCATCACGTGGATCCGCAATTAGCCAAAACGCGGTCGCGCCAACGCGATCTCTTTGATCCGCCGTCTGAGCGCCGTTTGATCTTTCGCCGTACTTGGTCGATACCACGCCGCACGCGAGAAATCGGCCAGGGCGCACGCACGTCGTGCACTCAGCTGATAGGTCGCGATGATCCAGGCCGTCAAAGCGCGTCGCTTCGACGGCTTCAGAGCTTTTTTTTAACGACGTCCGATAAGATTTGCTTGTCCAGCGTCAAGTCCGCCACCAAACGCTTCAGGCGGGTATTCTCGTCACGCAACTGGCGGAGCTCGCGTAACTCCGATACGCCAAGGTTGGCGTACTTCTTCTTCCAGATGTAAAACGCCGCTTCGCTTGCGCCGATTTGCCGACACACATCAGCGACCGGGGTGCCGGCCTCATGCTGTCGCAGCGCAAATGCAATCTGCTCTTCCGAAAACTTTGG
>JAJDBO010000144.1 GCA_029261305.1 Nitrospirales bacterium | reverse complement strand
TCCAACGGACGATCGCTTGTCGATGCTATCCTGATGGCTATTGATGAAGTGAATCAAAAAGGCGGAATCTTAGGCCGACTGCTTCATCCAATAGTCCGAGACGGTGGATCCGACCCTTCCCTCTTTGCCCGTGAAGCCGTTCAACTGATTAAAGAGGACCAGGTACAAACTATTTTTGGATGCTGGACTTCGGCTAGTCGAAAAGCAGTTCTTCCAGTTGTAGAACGAGAAGACCATCTGCTTTGGTATCCCGTTCAATATGAGGGCTACGAGCAGTCCTCGTGCATCATGTATGGTGGGGCTGCACCGAACCAACAAATTCTTCCGGCTCTAGAATGGGGACTCAAAGCATTCGGGAAAAAAGTCTTTTTGGTCGGGTCGGATTATATCTTTCCCCGAACAGCCAACCGCCTGATTAAAGCGGAGCTCTCTCGTCATCACGGGAAGCTTAGTGGGGAATTCTATCAACCCTTAGGTCGTCAAAACTTTCGAGACACGGCACAGGCGATAAAGAACCGCCAACCGAATTTCATCATCAACACCATCAACGGCGATAGTAACCAAGGTTTCTTCCAAGCTCTTGCTCAAGTCAAAGTATTTTCGAATTCCTGCCCTGTCATTTCGATGAGTATCGCGGAAGATGAATTGCAACGTATCGGCCCGGCACTGACTCAAGGCCACTTTGCGGCATGGAATTATTTTCAAAGCATTGATACTCCAGCCAATCATCATTTTGTCTCCTCATTTCAACAACGGTATGGACAACACCGTGTAATCGGCGATCCCATTGAATCGGCCTATGTCCAAGTTCACCTGTATGCCATGGCGGCCACCAAGGCTGGCACCACCAAACCGAAGGCCGTGCGACAAGCCACAGAAGGGTTAATTTTCGATGCACCACAGGGACTGATTCGAGTGGATCCTGAGACCTCCCATACCTGGAAAGTCGCACGAATAGGCCAAATTCAAGAAAATGGCCAATTTCGCATCATGTGGAGTTCTCAGCTCCCGGTAAAACCTAACCCCTTCCCCACAAAGCTCTAACCGTATGCCTAGCCAAGCCCATAGCCAAAGCTTCAAAAAAAAGGTCATTGGGCTGGTACTGGCGGCCACCCTTCTGCCTGTGACACTGATGGGGGTGTACTGGTATGACCACCAAAAGACCAGCCATTACCAAGACTTTCAAGGTGTCCTCAGGATGTTAGCCGATCAAAGTGCCGAACAAGTAGAGCGCCTTGTGAAGGACCGCGTCCAACAAGTTCAACACTTGGCAAAAAATACGCTTTTGCGAGAAGAGGTTCGGCGATTACGCAGTCTGGATCCTCAGCAAGATTCCTACTTCCTGATTCAGTTTCGGTTACACCAACAACTTGTTCTCATGATGAGTGGCAATCCCTGGATTCAGGGCATTGAAATCAACCAGCCCGAAACGGGAACCGTGCTGATGGCCACAAATTTGACAAGGATCAATCAGCCATTTTCGGGGACCCAGGCTGATCTCAAAGGTGTATTTCGCGGAGACCTCCAGACCTCCCCCGTTCATGCATCGAAAAACGAAACCATATCGGTCCAGGGAAGCGAGAAACCCGGGTTTCCTCTTCGCACCTTGTGGGCACCGATACAAACCGAAGGAGAGCTGTCGGGAATCCTCACTATTCACACGAATGCCCAAGAATTAGGGCAACATCTCATGAAGGGCCGTGGGTTTTTTCAGGAGCTGGGAATTCAATCCATTGACGTCTATCTTGTCAATCAAGAGGGCCAATTTTTAAGCACTTCCTCCTTTGAGGAAGATTTGCGAAAACGTGGACGGCTTTCTCAGCGGTCGGAGTTGGAGCTCACGCTTCAAGTCCCTGGCCACCAAACCATGACCACGGCGTATCAATATTGCACCCAACTTCGGCAGGGCAAGGACCGCATCCCCTCATTTCAAATGACTGGCTATTTAGATTATAGAGCTATTCCAGTGGTAGGGGCGTGGAAACCCGTGGCTGGGACCAACTGGTGCGTCATTGCTGAAGTTGATGAACAAGATGTCATTGAACCGCTTACTCACCTTAAGACCTCCACCATCAGCCTCGTGGCCGGCATGGGGTTATTATTTGGGTTTTTAGGAACCATTCTCTCCAGCCATCTTATTGCCCCACTGTTTGCTCTCACGAAAGCTGCAAAGGATTTGGCCGAGGGCCATCGAGGCATTCGTTTTGAGAGCGGCCGCTCTGATGAAATCGGGCAATTGGGTTCAGCCTTAAATACCATGGCTCATACCGTGGAATACACTCTGGAAAACTTAGAAGAAAAAATTCATGAACGAACAAACACGCTCGAACAGGCCAATACCCAATTAGAGAAGGAAATCGCCGAGCGGCAAGAAATTGAAGGCCATCTTCGGGCCAGTGAAGAACGGTATGCCTTAGCCGTACATGCGACGAGTGAAGGGCTCTGGGATTGGGACATGATTAACCGCACAGTCTACTATGCGCCACGGTTTAAAACCCTTTTAGGATTTCAAGATCGTGAAATGGACGACACCCTCAAGGCATTCCAAGCTTTATTGCACCCTGATGATGTAGATTCGACCAGACTGGCATTACGCCACCATCTGCGCCACCATAAACCCTATGACCACCACTATCGCCTCCAAACACAATCTGGGCCCTACCGATGGTTCCGTGTCCGCGGTGAGGCGGTGTGGAGTGACCACGGAATGCCGACTCGCATGGTGGGGTCGATTGTCGACGTTACGGATCAATACATATCAGACCAAAGACTCAGTACCCAGCATCTCGTCACCAAAATTCTGTCGGAATCTTCAACGCTACGTGAGGCCATAGGATTGATTCTCGAGGCCGTGTGTACCAACCTGTCCTGGCAGATCGGAGCCTACTGGCAACCCAGTGCTTCCGGGTTACACCTCATTTGCACTCAAACTTTTGAGGACGACATCGGCACCCACCCCACGTTCTTGACCCAAACTCGCGCAACAACGTTTGAGGCAGGGGTCGGGTTACCGGGACGTGTCTGGGCCAATGGACGCCCAGGGTGGATCCCTGATGTGGTCGATGATACCAATTTCCCACGATCCCCATTCGCTCGGAAAGAAAATTTACATGCCGGGTTTGCCTTTCCAATTTCTGTTGAAGGTCAGGTACGAGGCGTCATGGAATTCTTCTGCCGAGAACCGCAAGAATTGGATCCAGAATTGCTCGCCATGATGGGATCCGTCGGCAGCCAAATGGGACAATTCGCTGAACGAAAAGCTGCGGAACATCGAGTCCGAGAATCTGCACACGAATTGGAACAACAGAATCAGGTATTAGAGATCGCACGTGACGAGGCCTTGGTCGCCTCAAAAGCTAAGTCCGAATTTCTTGCGACCATGAGTCATGAAATTCGGACACCCATGAACGGGGTCATTGGCATGACTCAATTACTCAGTGACACAGACCTTACCGCTGAACAACATGATTGTGTCTCTACCATCCAATCCTGTGGGGAAAACTTGCTCCATATCATTAACGATATTTTGGACTTTTCAAA
>JAJDBO010000143.1 GCA_029261305.1 Nitrospirales bacterium | reverse complement strand
GTATTTGCTCATGACGTCTGGAGTGAACTCTGGGCTCCCAGCGTCCATCCACGCTTTCCAGCCACGGCGCATCAAGGGGCCTTTGAGCCGATACGGACCGTACACCCGACGATGCATCGTGTACCCCTTCAAGCACATCCGAGGATTGTGCGCGAAGGTGCCGCGATTGCCGTACAAATCTTCGTAGGTTTGATGATCGTAGTTTTGCTCGACCCGCATCACCACACCGTTTCGGACAAATGACCGAATACGACAGGCGTGGGTATCGTTCGGAGAACAACACCACGTAAAGGATGAATCATACCGGTACTGATCGTGATACACACGCTCCCAGGCGCGGTCAGGATACTCGCCGAGCGGATTCCCCACTTCGACGACTGGCTGCAGCGCAGTCAATGCCAAGGCTTTATCAGCCAAGGCCACTGCCGCCACGGTACCAGTGGTGACTTTTAAAAACTGTCTTCTAGAAAGAAACATTGCAAAGACCTCCTCGTGTAACGGCTGTTCCAGACAGCCTAACGTGGAATACGTTAAACATTAAAAATTTCCCCTTCAAAAAGGGACAAGCTAACCGGGCCACCTCCCTCCCTTTGATTCTTTTTGTTGGTTAAATTTAAATACATTTCGTTTCCCTAAAATAATGACAGTAATTAATAAGCAATTATTAAGCCATTAGATTCAGCATCAAAAACAAACCATAACTATTTGTTTTAAAAGGTTAAAATTAAACTATTCCTGGATTTATATTTCATTGTCATGTTTCTAATTGGTAACGTATTTTTAATAATTTATTGATTGAAATTACAAATCATTAATATAATTGGCACAAAATTTAGTTTAAATACAATATAAACAATAGCTTATGTTGAATAATTACAATTTATCTCCATAGGATTTTTTGTTTATTTCAAAAATTTCATTGATGTTTATTTTTGGTAACATACTAAGGCATTTGTTTTGTTTACATTTTTGTCCTACAGCAAAGTTGGAGTACTTTTATGAATTTTACTGAAAGCTCCATAGTAAGACCGACCAATCTTGAAAAATTTATATTTTTTTTTAAGACGAAGGCCTTGAAATAAACTAGTTACCTTTTCGTAACAAATAGTCAGAAATGTCAAAAAATTGCGAAATCTTCTTCGAGAAATTGATTTGAATAGTCAAAAAAATCAAGGATGGAGGGTTAGAGGAATGGAGTCCCAAGATTTTGCGGAATTATGGCTTTTATAGAAACCGCCACCATTGGTGCCACAATATATGATTTCAGGATTTTTGGGGTCCATAACAAGGATTCGAATATTTAGATTTTCAAGCCCCTCCTGCCTGGGAGCCCAGGTACCCCCGGAATCTTGACTTTCAAATACCCCTTCACTCGTTCCCATATATAATTGATAGGAACTCTTGGGGTTTATCACCAAACTACTCACGTAGGGATCACCCAAACTTGTGTCGATCTTTGTCCAGGACACTCCCTTATCCAATGTTTTAAACAATCCTTTGGTGGTTCCAGCATAAACAAGGCTCGTATTTGATGGGTCAATCACTAATTTATTGACTCCCAATGCCATCGAGGCCAATTTGGCATCATCGGGGACCAGGCCATCATTGATTTTTATCCAATTTTCCGTTCCATTAAAACTCCGATACACCCCACCACTGGTCCCAGCGTAAATAATATTGGGATGTTGGGGATCAACAGCCAAAGCCACAATAAAATTAATTTCATTCATTCCATTCATGCGTTCAACCCACGACTGCCCCCCATCCGTACTACGAAATACCCCAACTGTCGTTGCCGCGTATATGGTCTGAGAATCAATAGGGTGAAACACCAGCTCATTCACATTGGCGGAGATGGTGCCTTTTTGAATGCCAGCATTCCTTGGCAACCACCGTCGCCCACCATCAGGACTTTTATACACCCCATCTGTAAGTGTTCCCGCGAACACATTGGCTGGGAGAAGAGGATCAATAGCCAGGTTCATCACTCGAATACGACTCAACCCTTCAGTAAGGCGCTCCCATCCAAAGCCTCCATCTCTGGTTTTATACACACCTTCTTCAGTGGCCACATAGATAATGTTGGGTTTGGTCGGATGGACCGCCACCGCCGCTACCCGATCACTGCGCTGGCTGCACCCAATCAGCAGCATTAGGGGCAAAAGACTAAAAAGAGCCATCTTGGAGAAAACGTTCATAGTCAGTTCAGGGGTTTTCCCCATTCATCTTCAGTGGTCGAGAATATCCAGTAAGCTCCACATACCCCTGTCCAAAGATTGGCATGTCACCATGCTGGCCACTCACGTTCACCGCCCCCTCCCAATAAGCAACGTTCGTACTCCTAGATGTTTGCAATTCCTGGTCAGACAATACAGGCTGGACCGTCACTCGAAGTTGCACCGAAGGCACCTCAAGCACCCATTTGGCCGGATACCTGGTCTGGGTTTTTGTGCTCGTCCAAAAATCCTGCGTGTCGACCTTCATGTCCTGCAATCGTAAATGGCGAGACCGGCCATCCGGGAAAATGAGAGTCCCGCTCGACACTTTGTCTATAGACCCATCTTTCTTTCGCAGGAGATACACCATTAATTCCATGTTTGAGCCAAACTGAATGCTGAACCAATCCCACCCAACTTGATCATCGCCAAGTTTTCCCGAACCAAATTCATGATCCATCCAGCTGAGACCGACCACCTCAATAGTTTTTTCCTGAATACTCAGCAGACCTTTTGTGCCCAATCGGGTTAGAGAATAATAATGTGAGGCCTGCCCCACATCCACACCCTTACGACTAATGCCTTCTTCTCCATGAATAATTGGTGGTTTTTCCAGGGCAAGTCGAAGGTCCACACCAATATCCCCGTCAGAGGCTTGGAGTTCTAGCACTTGATGATCGGGACGCACCGGGGAAATGGTCCAGCGATCAATCCACACCCTCATTTGCTCAGCATGGGCACCAGCTTTCCCGAGTCCAGCCCGGCTAAGTTTTTCCGCGAATCGAAAGGTTTGGCTTTCGACATCCGTCAAAGCGAAATGAGCAAAGTATATATGCTTGATGGCCCAACGTGACGCGCTGTTCTGGACTTGAGAGTTATCTATGACCTTGCGGAAAAAGGTCAGCTCATATCCAAACTCCCGACCTGCTTCCGAGGCAAGATGCCCAGTGAAATACCACCATTCCAGTCCATATTGATTGTGGGATCCGTGGTCACGTGGAAACGAATAGACGTAGCCTGGCCGAGCTTGCGCCCCTCCGAGAGATGAGTCGTAAGAGTCAATCGCTTCTACAGCCACCACAGACTGTGGAACGATCACAAAACTGAAGAGCACCCCTGCAAAAAACACAGCAATGCCTTCTATGCAGAGAAACCCTCGATTGAACCGTTTCATTGGACGCAAAACGTGAGCCTTCTCATCCTGGTACCGCTTATAGCATGCAGTCATTGAACTCGCAATCGCCTTTCCTCATGCGGGAATTCATGGTTTTGCATGGACGTTGCCTCGTGTGTTGTCACGTTGACAAGCATTTAAGGCGTTCGCTATCGTACCTCATGCCCGAACTCGATCGAAGAACACCATCTGAAGTCTTTCCGATTCCAGATGTGATTCCTATCTTTCCACTGCCAAATGTGGTGTTTTTCCCTGATACCTATCTCCCACTCCATATTTTTGAGCCACGTTATCGCGACATGATTATGGACGCCGACCAGGAAGAAAAGTGCATCGGCATGGTGCTGTTAAAAGAGGGATGGGAAAATGATTACTATGGCAATCCCCCTGTATTCTCGCTTGGATGCGTGGGAAGGATCAAAAATGTTCAGCCTCTCGCAGATGGACGATCGAATGTCATTTTACACGGGTTGGCGCGCTACGATATTGAAGAAGAATTTTTTGATACTAGCTATCGACGAGCAAAAATTTCCCTGAGGACTGATGAGGCCTTCCGAGACCCCATTGATCCAGGCATTCGACTCACCCTCACTAAATTCGCCTTGCAATATTTACGCGCCCGCAAAGCGCAAGAACTGTGTAAATTGATCACCGGCCAATCCATCTCAGACTCGGTGCTCATCAATAGCCTATCGTCTTGCATGGATTTCACCCCATTGGAAAAACAGTTTTTATTGGAATCTGAAAGCCTGCACCAACAAACACGCCGACTAATCGACTTGCTTCGATTTAAACTTGACGCACAACAACATTCACAAGAATTGGAATAATGAATCCTGCAATTGAAGCGAAAAGCTTAAGGAAGACGTATGGGTCTGTCACGGCCATTGATGATCTTTCCTTAACCATTCACTCCGGAGAAATTTTTGGCCTCCTCGGTCCTAATGGGGCCGGGAAAAGTACGACGCTTCGCATTCTCATCACCGTCCTTCAACCAACATCTGGAACAGCCACGGTGCTCGGACATGATGTCGTGGAAGAAGCGGACACCGTCAGAAGTCTCATTGGGTACGTTCCCCAAGAACGAGCAATCGATCGATTCCTCACAGGCCGTGAACATCTTGAACTCCTGGGTGACCTCTATCACTTACCCAAGGCCCACGCAAAGGAACGTATTAAGGAATTGCTCAAACTCGTCAATCTGGAAGAACAAGCGGATCGAGCTGCCAAAACATATTCGGGCGGAATGAAGCGCAAATTAGATATTGCCTGCGGCTTGCTGCCCAATCCCAAAATCGTCTTTCTCGATGAACCCACGCTTGGCCTTGATGTCCAAAGCCGTCTTCGGATCTGGGATTATATACGCCAGTTAAGGGAACAAGGCATCACCATCGTCATGACGACCAACTATTTGGAAGAAGCCGATCAACTGTGCGATCGGCTCGCCATCATTGATGGAGGAAAGATTAAAGTCATTGGATCCCCCAAGGAACTCAAAGCCGGGTTAGGTGGCGATCGTCTGATCTTGACCGTCAAAGAAAGCCAGGTTGAGAAACTTGACCAGCTCAGCGAGGGAGTGAAAACCCTTCCTTACGTTCGAGATATCCGTAGAATTGACAATGGCTTGGATATCCGTGTTGAGTCACCGGAAAAATCTCTCCCCGGGGTCCTTGAAGTCGCCAATCGAATTGATTGCCAAGTAGATGGCATTGAGTATCATCGGCCAAGGTTG
>JAJDBO010000142.1 GCA_029261305.1 Nitrospirales bacterium | reverse complement strand
CACGAAATCTGTCAATGCAAACAACCATGATTCTCAAACACGCCGGGGACTCTACCCCACCTAACCTCCCCTTACAAAGGGGAGGGATTAAGAGGCTTGCGCTTTGAAAGGCATCAACCTCATCTCTACCGATTGGACTCGTTCGGACCTCGAACAGGAGACGAATCGAATCTTTGATGTCTGCGATGGATGCCGTCGCTGCTTTAACCTCTGTCCATCGTTTAATACCCTTTTGGATCGAATTGACGAGTACGACAGTGATATTTCAAAAATACAGGCTGCTGACTACGAACAAGTCGAAAAGGAATGTTATTACTGCAAGCTCTGTTATAACCATTGTCCGTATACGCCGCCTCACCAATACGGAATAGATTTTCCACGCCTTATGGCCGCTTGGAAAAAACAACGAATCCAGGAACAAGGTGCTTCATGGCGTGATTGGTTTCTCATTCAAACTGACCTGATTGGGAAGGTGGGTGGCATGACCGCCTCATTGACCAACTGGGCACTCTCGACACCATGGCTACGAACACTATTCGAAAAGGTTGCGGGGCTCCATCGTGATCGACACGTGTTGTTTTTTGCCAAAGAGAGTTTCCCGCAATGGTGGAGAAAACGAACGGGCTTCGTTCCCACGCCAACAGCAACACACAAGGTCGTCCTCTTTCCCAGCTGCATGGTGAATTACCAGGCCACAGATATTGGGAAAGCCACGGTCCAAGTATTTGAAAAAAATGGCATTGAAGTGGTGGTTCCCGAAGGACAACGGTGCTGCAGTATGCCCTCATTTGATGTCGGCGATACCGATACGATGGTCCAGACAGCCCAATATCACTTGAAACTGTTCACACCATATCTTGATCAAGGTTATGACCTCGTTGTACCAACCCCGAGTTGCAGTTTGATGTTCAAACGAGAATACCCCTACTTAGTGCCGACACCAGAGATGACTCACTTAGCTGAACGCACCTTTGATGTGTCCGAGTATCTCATGCGGTTGAAAAAAGAAGGGGCCTTGTCGCTTGAGTTTTCACCAAACACCCAACGCATCGCCTACCAAGTGCCCTGTCATTTGCGTGATCAGAATATTGGATTTAAATCAAAAGAGCTTATGGAACTCACCGGGGCGAAGGTTGAACTCATTGAAAAATGTTCGGGACATGATGGATCGTGGGGAGCCAAAGTCGAATTCTTTGACATGTCGATGAAAATCGCAAAAAAAGCCGTTCGGCCAATACTCAATAGTGAGCCAAATCTTGTCGCCTCGGACTGTCCGCTGTCAGCTCTTCAGCTTGACCAAGCTGGCGCGACGCAGCCAGATAAGGGAAAGGCGACGCAACATCCCATTCAAGTTATTCGCGATGCGTATGGGCTCGAGCAAGAATAACTTTCTTGGTTTGGGTGTTGAGGCGTCCGTCTGGCAAGGCGGGAGGACTGCGCATTCTCTCCGTATGAAAAGGACGAGCAACGCCGCCAGGCGGGATGGATCGGCGCCCAAACCTAGGAAGTTATTGTTGAACGAGCCCGAAAGACTAAAATCATGAAACCTCTCACACACGACGACTTGCTTTCTCATGCTGACTACGAGGCTCAACGCCCAACCTATCGAAAAAATATTATTGCGCTGAAAAAGCGCCGGCGCATCGAGGTTGGGGCACAGGTCACGATACTCTTTGAAAACCATGAGACCCTCTGTTCTCAAATTCAAGAAATGGTTCGCGTCGAACGCATTTTTGAGGAATCCAAAATCCAAGAGGAACTCGATGTGTACAATGCGATTCTTCCTCAACCAGGGGAACTGAGTGCCACCTTAATGATTGAAATTACCGATGACGAACGCATTAAAACCGTCCTTGATTCTTTCCAAGGGATGGATCGTTCCGACACGCTTTCCATTGAGATTCAAGATGAAAAAGTCTTTGCCCAATTTGAATCTGGCCATAGCAAAGAGGACAAAATCAGTGCCGTTCACTTTATTCGATTTTCAATTCCTCAATCCTTTATTTCCTTACTCAAAACTCATGGGGCTAACGCCTCGATGCATATCCGTCATGAGAACTACGTAGCTGAAGTTCAAGTGCCTGAGGAAATGAGGCAGGAATGGCTGAAGGACCTGGAAACCTAACTTTTTCTCTATTTTTTCAATGATTTTGGCTTCAATAAATTGACAACCACCAGGGGCGTGGTTATCATTGATGATTACAAGACATATTCCCTCGATTGCAAGCAAAGAGAGGGCAAACATGAACAGGTCGCAACCTAATATTGAGTGGAGGGTACTATGGTTACTATAACTGAGATGGCGGAAGAAAAAATTAAGGAATTGGTTAATGAGGAGACTGAAGAGGAAATAATTGGATTACGGATCTATGTCAAAGGTGGTGGCTGCAGTGGTTACCAATATGGCATGTCCTTTGAGTCCAAGATGGAAGACGACGACACCGTCATTGAAAAAGGCGGCGTGAAAGTCATTGTCGATTCACAAAGTGCACCTATGTTGAACGGCGCGGAAGTTGATTATGTCGACAGCGTTCAAGGTTCTGGCTTTGCCATTAAGAACCCACAAGCCAAGAGCACCTGTGGTTGTGGCAGTTCCTTCAGCACCTGATTGAACGAGACATTACAAGAAATTAAATGGGGCCGGGTATCTTGCCAAGTAATTGGTAACATTCCTGGCCCTTTTTATTTCTCTGTAGAATGAGGTTGCAGCTAGATTATCCGTCCATCCTTCAAAAACCTAAAGACGAACGGAAACTTACAAAATGCTTCAGTCTTTTATCCGTTCGTGCTAAGCCCGTTGAAGCATATTAGGAGATTTCACAAGAATCTCCAGTTAAGTAAAATCCTGTTATGGCTAAATCAACTCTCACCAAACGCATAGAGTTTTCAGCGTCGCATTTTTATCGCAATCCCGATTGGGATATGGATAAGAATAAAAAAATATTTGGGCCTTGCTATGGGGAACACGGGCACAACTATTTGCTAGAAGTCACGCTGGAAGGACGAGTTGACCCTGTCACGGGTATGATCATCAATCTGTATGACCTCAAGCTCATTGTCACGGAAGTTCTAGAAGAATTTGATCATAAGCATTTGAACTTGGATACTCCCTATTTCGAACACCTCATCCCCACCACAGAAAATCTAGCCTTAGTCCTGTGGAGAAAATTTCGTGAACGCCCTGAGACACAGGATCTCCGCACTATTCGCTTATCGGAAGGTGAAGACCTTTGGGCGAAACTTGACACAACAAATATTCCTGAAAGCCCAAACTCTACCACCGAGTACTTAGAGCCATCAGATGCACAAATCACCCGACGCTATTCCCTAAGTATCAATTCTTCAAACAATTCGATGCAAACGCTGGGATCCCACCTTACGGTTGATGTATCTGTCCGAGGCACCATTGATTCAACAACAGGGCGAGTGACTGATATCGTCGCATTGGATGAATTGATCAATATCCATCTCCTCCGTCGATTCAACGGAAAAGACCCATCTCAAGATCCAGCCTTCCAGTCCCAACCCGTCAGCATGTTAACTTTGGCACAAGTCCTGTGGCCGCTTCTTGAACCAGTTACTGGAGGCCACTTATCGAAAATATCTATTCAGAATCAACACGATACAAGAGTGGAATACGCGAAATAACTATCGTCACGCCTCTCATATCCTACGATGAAGAGCAGCGATTGCCCTTCCACTTCTCAGTTCAACAGAAAGACCCTTTATAACTCACACCCTTTTCTTTACACTTACTCTTCTGAATCAAAAAATGTCCTTCTATTTGTGTAGGAGTCATCATGGATACCTTTCGCTCCCGACATCTCTATATTTTCACAATCTTCATTGTATTTTTCCTCACCCTTCAAAACAACAGTAGCATTCAGGCCTCGAATTACACTCAACAAATGTTAAGCATTGGGACTGTGGGAGTTGAACCTATTGAGCCCAACCAGTCGAGTGAATTCAAACTTGCCAAAATTTCAGTCGAACTTCTCGACCCCATACCCAATCTGGTTCGAAACAAGCTTACGGTTACAAAGATCTCAAAACCTTTTATAAATGTCCATAGACACAACAATCGTTTTAAATTTGGACGTTCTCAATCCCTAGCCATCCTTCGCGATGACGGAAATCAAGGCGACGATACAGCTGGTGACAATATTTTTACCGGCGTTGCAAAGATCCCATCAAAGACGTGCGGAGTCATTCAAACCCGTGTCACTGGACTGGTTGACAAGGGATATTGGCGAAAGAAAAAAGTTGTTTCAGAATCTTTCACCCTGCCACTTGAGGCGCTGTCGAATCCCGCTGGAACAGTCTTGGGGACAAAGATCTTCGAAATCGAACAAGGATGGCGCCAACAAGACTCCACGATTTTTAATGTCCCAGAAGCAGGCGAAGCCATTCTGAGAGTCAACAATGGGGCAAAAATCGGATCCACCTTTCGTGAACGAGTGGCCGGAGC
>JAJDBO010000141.1 GCA_029261305.1 Nitrospirales bacterium | reverse complement strand
GCAAATAAAAAATGGTCTGACTGATACTTTTCCTTAAGAGCTTTGACCTCACGAACCACATCGTGAGCCGATTTGCCACGGTACTGGTCAAAATACCCTTGTCCATGATCGCAAAAGGTACATTTCCCCCAATAACAACCCCGGGTCGCGAGATAGGGTAGAATACGTGTGGGCACAAAATATGAATCGAGCGGAAACCCTTCAAAATCTGGAAGAGGAAGCGCTGTGGTTTTTTCTGTATAAATTTCTGGATTGATCCGCACGTGGCCCTGTTCCCGATACATCAAGTTTGGCACTGCTGTCCATTCACGATCACCAACTAAGGCTTCTAACAACCACAAGAGCGCATGCTCTCCTTCATACATAATGGCCGAGTCAAAAATTTCACTAAAAAATGGTTCCTGCTTAGCCAGGTCATCTTTCAATCGAGTAATGACATTTCCCCCAACCGTCACATGAATATCCGGATAGGCATCTTTGATCATTTTCCCAAAGGTCAAACCTGCAATCAGCTGCATTTGGGTGCCAATAGAAATACCCACCACGTCAGGACGTTCTTTGGATATTGAAGGCAACACCAACTGTTGGCACACATCACGATACACATTGACTTGCAGATCATTCAAACAGGCATACACTTCGCTCGAGACCCCAGGTCGATACCCCAAATTACTTTCCATTGGATAATAGACAAGGGATGCTGGATAGTACGCAGCCGAGATATATCGCATGACATCTCGAAAGATATTCAAAGCCCATTCAAGTTTGCCCGCGTCATAAAAATCTTCGCTTCGGTTTATCCGTTTGGCTTCTTCGGCGTTGGAAATTAATTGCATCAGGTCAAACGACAAAGCTTCTTCCAAACACGCCTTTTGATCGATCTCCTTCTCTGACAACTCACCGCCTGCTTCTTTGGCCTTAAGTTCCCGAAGTTGCTGAGCCATCCGCGCGTTTACCCAAATCAAAAACATATCGCTAAAGAACAACTCATACATTTCAATATTGATATCTCGCTGAATCACCTCATGGCCATGTTCACGAAGCACTGCTGTCAGGCTAGGCAACGCAAGATAGGGCGCCGTTGGCACCCATTCGGGGGGAAAGAGCAGCATGGTCTTTAATTTCCGACCACTCTTCGGCTTCTCGCTTTTGGTGTCAATTTGTATGATGGAAGAGGACATGATGTTTAGACTTTTGCCAATTCTTGGCCCTTTTCATCTGGAGTGATTCGAAATTGAAGGGCAGGAAGTTTATTCGTACCAAAATGGGCTACATAGAGGAACACATACTCACGGATGAAAATTTTCAAATCCCACCCGGTATAATGATTCTGCTCAAATTCTTCAAACACGCGCTCGGCATCTTCAATGCCTAGACCATCTTTCACGGTAAAGTAATAATCCAGCGCCAGGTCCCATTCAGGATTGGCATAATAGGTCACGCCCCATTTCTCTGCATTCTGAGCGACAGGGGTATGCTTACTCAAATCAAACGTGCCAAATCCAATAGAATGGACGTGCTCTTTATTGTCTTCTAAAAATTGCATGGAAAACTTTGCATCTTCGTATCGTTCACCAGGAAATCCAAAGAAACCCATGACGTGGTTCCATACTCCATGCTTCGAGGACAATTCCATACTACGCTGAATCACGTCTGTGGTCGTAGCCTTGTCCATCAGTTTCAACACCCGTTCACTGCCAGACTCATATCCAAAATGAAGATATTTACAACCGGAATCTTCTGCGTCCTGCCAGACTTCATCATCCAGTAAACTTTTCTCAAAGCGGATATGCGTCGTCCAAGCAATGCCCATTTGCTCTTCTTTTAAGGCACGCGTGAGCTTACGGAATAACGCCGGTGGATAGGACTCATCGGTAAAGTGAAACATGTAAGCCTGATGCTTATCTCTGAGAAATTTCACTTCTTCAATGACTTCCTGAATTTTCTTGGTCCGATATCCAGCCGTGTACCCTTCCCCATGGTCGCAGAATTCACACCGTCCCCAATAGCAACCACGAGTGGCTAGGTAGGGGAGGATCGGTTCTGGCACGAAGTATTTTTCAAGGGGAAGTCCGTCAAAATCCGGAGGTGGTAAATCTGACATACTCTCGGACGAGGTCACGGGAGACGTATGAATTCCCGATTTGTCCCGCCAAAGAAGATTTGGAATTTCGTTAAAATCACGATCTGTCCCCACGGCTTCAATTAATTGCAGAAATGCTGTTTCACCTTCATAGACAATCGCGGTATCAAAGAGCTCAAATAACTTAGGTGTACTGGGCAACACATCCCGTAGACGTGTAACCGTGTTGCCACCAATCGTGATATGAATTTCAGGAAAAGCCTCTTTGATCATGGCACAGAAGGTCATGGTCGAAAACAGCTGTTGGCGAAGAACAATAGAGAGACCGATGATATCGGGCTTTTCTTCCATGATGGCTGGTTTCAAAATATGTTCGAACACATCACGATACACATTGACTTGTGTGTCTTCGACCGCCGCGAGGACTTCGGAGGACATAAATATTTTATACGAAAGATCGGTTTCCATAGGAGGCATGCAAATGCGTGCTGGTGAGTAGACGAGGGAGATCGTCGTCGTCACTTCCCGGAATATATTGATGGCCCATTCAAGTTTTTCTGCGTCATAAAACTCTGGTGACCGAACGATCGCCTTGGCTTTCTCGGCTTGGTCGCTTAATTCCGCAATCCGTGATCGCGTACATTCACATAACGCCAATTGCTGTTCGGTTTCCGTATCAGTCAGGCCACGGTCACGACTAATTCGCTTAAGGCGATCCAATTGTTGGGGAACACGTTTGAGAACCCGCTTGAGAAAATCAGCGCTAAAGTACCAATCATACATTTCCAAATTGACGTCTTTTTGTACGACATCGTGGCCAGCTCGGCGCAGAAACGCCGTAAGCGTGGGGAGGCTGAGATAGGGTTCAGAGGGGTACCAATCAGGAGGGAATACCAGCATGACCTTTTTTTTGGGGCCGGTACCGGCATTGGATTCTTTTCGACGAAGTTGAATGAGTTCGGAACTCAGCAGACCGCCTTTATTATAATCAATCCTCATGACAATCCTTTATCAAGACAGTTCTATAGGAAAGACAATCAAAATTTCTGCGAATGACTATGTAGAAACCTTTGATATCTCAAATGGTTAATGAATCTGTGTGCTATTCTATGCCCCAGGAAAAAGGCTGGTCAAGGTTGCTAAGCCTGTGAAAAATAAGGAGATACTCCATTGACAGATATTACGGTGTGAGGTAGCATGAAATTTCGTGTTTGCAACTAAGTTCTCAGGATAAATCCCGCCTGAATTTAGCAAGACACCACCAAAGTTAAAACAACTCAAGTTAACAAGGTATTGACCCGAAAAATGTGCCTAAGGAGCGAAGGATGACGACATCTGCCCATACCACTGAACGAAATTGGCTAGCCTATCTCATGGATTCTTTGGTGCATTCTGGTACCATGCCCAGTTGGGAAGCCACGGAGTATTTGACCTCCAATCTTATTGGGGAGGCCCCTAATACCCAACTTCACGAATCCAAATCACCTTACGAAGCCATTCAACAATTTCTACACCGTGTGTATGGACCGATTGTCGAAGCCGCCTCTCGCTCGGTCTATCTACCCAAAGAATCCATGATCCACATGTTTACGGATATCAGCGTCATGGGAAACTCCGCAGTCCTGATCGTCTACTTTCCTGGAGAAAATAAACCTCACCAATTACTGCTCCTTGATGGCGTCAAAGCCTGGGATCTGATGTTCCAAGACACGCAAGCCTTCAACGCCTGGGCTCAAGAACGACATACTTGGATTACTGATGCGCTGAAAGCCGTCAGTATCGACACCATGTTCCAGGAACCCGCTCAAGAAACCGTATCCTTAAGTTCCTAACGCCGCTTGATTTTCCTCGAGATTTCGAAAGTGTTCCTGGGAAAAGACCACCTTCGCCCAATCTATTTGGTCAAGACAATAAATTCGGTGAAAGCCACCGCTCGACTATCGCGACATCCATCTGTTTTCGACCTGCGTAGTCCTGCACCTGATCCTGATCGATCTTGCCGACGGCGAAATATTTAGCTTGAGGGTGAGCAAAGTAGAGCCCACTTACCGATGCAGCCGGAAACATGGCAAATGTTTCCGTCAGCTGAATGCCTGTAGCCTGTTCTCCATTGAGAAGCGTAAACAAGATGCCTTTTTCGGTATGATCCGGACATGCAGGATAGCCCGGGGCTGGACGGATTCCCCGATAGCGTTCACGAATTAACTCTTCATTT
>JAJDBO010000015.1 GCA_029261305.1 Nitrospirales bacterium | reverse complement strand
GTTGTTGGAGACCGCAAGAGAAATTGCGCTCACGCATCATGAGCGTTGGGATGGGACGGGTTATCCGCAAGGTTTGAAGGGGGAAGGTATTCCTCTTGGTGGGCGCGTCGTCATGTTGGTTGATACCTATGACGCCTTGCGGAGTCTGAGGCCATATAAACCCGCGTTCAGCCATGCGAAAGTCTGCGATATCATGCTCAATGGGGATGACCGCACGCGGCCAACCCATTTCGATCCACAGATGTTGGAGGCCTTTCGAGAAATCCACGAACAATTTGATGTAATTTTTTCAGAGATCGCGGAAGAGGGAATGGCAGCTCCCAGAATTGATTGAGGACCTGCCGCGATTTTAAGTTATCGAAATTGCTTGAATGGGCTGTGAAGAATGGTAAGGGGGGATTATCGGTTCACGGTTTGAACAGGATATCCAGCCTCGGTCCAGGCGTTCATGCTTCCCGCCACATTGTAGACATGTTTGTAGCCCAGGCCTGTCAATGTTTCCGCGGCAATACTGCTTCGGTGTCCAGATTGACAGTAGACGACAATATGATCTTCAAATTTGGCGCCAATTTCTTGATGTCGAGCGCCAATTTCCCGAAAATCAATGTTCTTGTCGGTGCCGGGAATGAATCCGTCGCTATGTTCCACGGGGGCTCGGACATCAATCAAGGTAAAACCTTTTTGAGCGAGATTTGGGGCTTTGTTTAATCCGCCATTCAGTTCATGGACGGAAAGCACAAAAAATTCTTCTGCAGCGAAAGCCACAGGATTGGTCGCGATCATCAATGTCGTCGATATAAAAAATAGCGCGAGATATGGTTTCCACTTGGTCATGACGGCCTCCTTTAGGTATAAACGGGGGAACCCCATTTTTCAGAGAAACTTTCATGTCTAAACCGAAGCTCCTGATACAATATCGTATGCCCTGTCTTTACCACTGGTCAAGAGTCTGGCTTGTCTGTGGATTAGTACTTTTACCTGGATGCGGAGGTGGTCTGCAGATGGTGCCTGAGGGAGAGCGGCGTGGGGTCATGACCTATATCTACAAGGGGACCGATGGGCATATGTTCACGCCTCGGCGAGGAGAGGCCTTCCAAGAAATTCGAAAATTCTGCCGTGGGCCTTTTGATGTTGTAAAGGAAGGTGCAACCAAAGGCCGCCAACGCGTGGTTGAAGGCGTCGTGGGTTCAGGTTCAGATATTATTATCGAAAATTGGTGGGGTATTCGATTTCGGTGTGTGGACTCTGGGCCTTAACGGTAGGCTAGGACGTCGATGCGGGCTTCGCGGCTTTTAAATCTTCCATGGTTAAGAGACTAATGAGTGAAACCCCCTCCGCTTCGACTTTGTGTTTGCCATCTTGTTCTTGTCGATCCACGATCACCATCGCATGGGAGGCATGAAGCTTTGCCTCTTCGACCGCGTGGAGGGCTTGCAAGATAGATCCGCCACTCGTCAAGACATCATCGACCACTAATACCCGATCGTTAGCCTTAGCAGCGCCTTCAATCCGCTTTCCTAACCCATGGTCTTTCGCCTGTTTTCGTACCACGAAGGTCCGGTAGGTCCTCGAAGGTTGAGTCGCGAAGGCATAATCGGATATAGCTGTGGCCAGGGGAATCGCGCCAATCTCCAAGCCACCAATGGCTTCAAAGGTTAGGCTCTGAATGGAGGCGCAGGCGAGGTTGGCCACAAGCCATCGGGCATCGGGGTGAGCTAAGAGCGCGCGGCAGTCTACGTAGAAAGGGCTCTTTTTTCCAGAAGCTAGGAGGAATCCGTCATCGGGGTCCCATTTAAATGCTTCGTACTTCCAGAATAATGCTGCGAGTTGTGCTTTATACATCAGAACCTATGATGGTCAAAAGGATAATGTCGGGATCTGTTCTATCATTCAATGATGAACCAAGGCAACGGTAAAACCCACCGTTTTGGACAGAGCGATAATGGAGAAATGGAAAGATGTTTAAATTACGAAAGCGCCCGTTAAAGCCCGAGAAAGAACCGGAGCTATATAACGTGTTGGAGAATTACACGGATTTCGATCCGCCAGGAAATGTCATGGTCTGTGCCATGACTTGCGAGGAAGATCTTGATCATCATGCCAAAATTCTCGGCGAAAGTTATGAGATTCCTGTAGATGAAATTAAAACCTTATTGGCAGAGGGTGGGGTCTATTCGTATCCACAAACCGGAGGCGTGGTCACTCGCGGGATGTTTGTGTGCAAAATTGATTCAACAGGAGAGGTGCCAAAACAAACCTGGATATTAGATTTAGGCCAAACGGCGGAAGCGGAACAACTTGGGCGATATTCCGAGATTCCGTTGGCGGAAGCCGCAGAACGGATATTTTTTCGAGGTCTGCCCGAAGAATTACAAGAACGGCTCAAGCAAAAAAATCTTGGGTTAGATTATTCGACGCTGGATCGGTCTGTGGCCAAAGGCGGGGATATTAAATATATCGACTATCGAAAAGATTGGTCGCAGTATTTTAAACGCAAATGCACCATGCCTGATGGATCAATGGTTGAGACCGGCGGCATTCAGGAGTTTGCGACGTTGCATGGGATTACGGTTCCGCAGGCACAAGAGCTCATTGACCAAGGGGGAACCCTAGAAATCGAAGATGGCGTGCTGGCATGTCAGGTGATCAATAACCAACCCACAGTGGCACGGTTCAACGCCAAGCAATATGCCAAGGCCAAGGAGATCATGGAATCTCAGGACTTGCACATCATGGATGCGCTCAGCGAGATGGCCTTAAAAGATAAGGCGCTGATGCGCACCTTAAAAAGAACTGAACGAGAAAATTAGCGGACTCATAATGAAGACGTTCGTGGGAGGCTATTCCCATCCAATTGGGTTATAGCCGCGCTCCTTCAAACATGTGTTGACAAAGTTTTTGTAGGTCCGGCTGGGTTCTGATCCACGAAGCACTGATCGCAAGAGCCCGCCTGTGGCTCCCACTGCGGCTCCAACAGCAGCCCCTTTTCCAGCTGATCCCTGAATTGCGCCAATCACAGCGCCAGAAGCCGCACCAACCCCAGCACCGATTGCTGTACTTTGTGCCACTTCTTTGCCTTTATTTGGTGAGGACGTATGGGCTTCAGCTAACTCTTGGCATTCGGCAATGTCTACGTCTGACTGTGCTTGGCCGACGGATTTAAAATGGTCATTGGGGTATAAGACTGGCTGTGGCCCCGCACAACCTAGAAGCAAGAACAATGCTATCGTTCCCAAAATCATTATGAAGATGGTGCAAGACATTGAATTTATCATTTTTCGTTTCATTCTTTGTTTTTTCATTGCACTCAATTTCTCAAGAGGTTGCCGAGGAAAGGAGGTTAGGATGAGGGTGGTTGTGTCCTTTGCCCTGTCTTCTTGATGAGAATTTTTCGTGGTACCCATTTCGTAAGAAATGAAGAGAGCTTGCCTTGCCATCCAATGGTGACGACGGTTTGTTTTTTCCTCAAGGCCGCAAGGGAAACTTCAACAACTTTTTTAGACGTTTGTACAGCAATTGGGGTAAAAGGGCGAAACCCTGCTGAAGCATGAAAGTCCGTTTCCGTCTGACCTGGGCAACAGGCTTGAATGTGAACTCCCGTGAATTTCATTTCTTCAGCGAGTGCTTCAGAAAAGGAAATGAGAAACGCCTTGGTGGCTGCATATTCGGCGAAGTAAGGAATCGGGAGCATTCCTGCAATGGAGGCGACATTGATGATGGTCCCTGAGCCACGCTCAATCATTCCAGGTAGAAACAGTCGCATACTTTCGACTACGGTTTGAATGTGTAGTTGCAGCATTTGCTGGATGCGAGGCAGTGAGTGTGAGATGAAATCGCCATATAACCCAAAGCCGGCGTTGTTAATCAGGAGATCTGGTGTCTGTCGATACTCCCGAGCGGCCACAAATAATTGATGGGCGGAATTGGGTTGGGCCAGATCAAGGGTACATACATGGGCGTGAATGGAATAAGCGTTTTCCAGTTTCTGAGAGAGTTGGTTTAGTCGATCGGTATCTCGAGACACTAAAAGCAAGTCGTGCCCTTGGCTTGCGAGTGTGCGAGCATACGCGGCTCCAATACCTCGTGATGCACCAGTGATGATGGCGAAGGGCCTGTTTGTTGCTGTCATATCCAAAAATCCATCAAATCCCAATGAGTGCGCTAGCGATCCTCCCGTCAAAGACGTACAGGAACGTGACCAAAATTCCATAAACGTCTGTGTTATCCTAGCGTGTCTTTAGGAAACGTCAAGGTGACCGAGAAGGAAGACTAGGCCATATTTCACTGGTTTCCCTCACTATTGACACTAAAGGACCTGGGCGATGATTGAACAGCAGACGCGGTGTGATCTTGAACATACGTTGGCCAAGATCGAACGAGAATCTGAATTACTCGTGAAATCCGTGACGGATGCGGCCGCGGCCGTTAAAAAAATTCGTACCGCTGCGAATGTCGGAGATTTTCAAAAGTTACGAGCCGCCCTTGAGGAAGCGAACGAGGCGGCTTCTCGGTTTCAGCAAGGGCTAGACGTGACGAACCAAAGTTGGGAGTTTGACGAGGTGGCCTACTTGTCTGGGACTGAATTTCAACAGGACTTGTTAGCCATGGCGGAGCAGGCAGGGGTTGATCTTATAGAGCATGAAGGCACCCTATGTGCGTATCCAGCGTTAGTCCGGGTTCATCCCAACGATAGAGCTGTGACCATTGATCGTGTACGGGAAACGCGATTGCGACCGTCCTTGTTGATCAAACGGTTAAAAGCTTTACAAACGAGGCCATATCGATTTAAGCCGCATGAATTTTTGACTATTTTGTATTCAGCTTACTCCATTGCGGTTGGAATTCGTGGCAAGCATCTCCTGGGGACAGGGATCGTGGTACCCTTAATGGAGATTTATGAATTATTAACCATGCTGCCTCGTCAATCTTTTGAATATACGAGGCAAGAATTTGCACGAGATTTGTATTTCCTCGATAAAAGTGGTGTCGCTCAAACAAAAAAGGGGCACCACCTTCACTTCCATGCCAGTACTGGCATCAAAGACGCGACAAAGACTTTGAGTGTGATCACTCAAGGTGGACGATTGCGTACTTATTATGGAACCTCGTTTATCCCTGCGGGTTAATGGTTCGGCTTCGTACCCCTCTTCGAACGATATTCGTTTTTTTTTGGAGTCTGTTGACCTTGGTCTTTTCTATCGCCGATGGGCCTCACTCGCCTTTTTCTCTTAGCAAGAAAAATTTGATCCTTCCGATAGCTTTAGAAGTAGGAGGCGAAAGGGCAAACTACCTGAGAGGGTAGGACGCAAAGCCAAGAGACCTAAGCAGAAGGGGAAGGATCTTTCCTTTCAGGGTTTGTCTGGTTGCAACGTTTCGAAGTGTAACGCTTGCTCTTCCGTGCCCGAGATCGGGCTCTTCCTCTTTTTCTCCTTCACACAGCATCGACTCAAAAGGAAACATACCGATGATTGCGTTGGTCTATATCATGTGGTCGTATTTCAAGGGAAAGAGAGGATCGTCATGAACATGTCATCTCAGGATTGGTTGGCGGTAATCCAGAAAGAGTATGTCCAAAGTTATTTGCGACAAGGAGGGTCCGCCGTCAAATTTGTGGTGAGTGCTGAAGAAGAGGTTCGTCGGAATTTACCTCAGCAACTGCTCAAGGTGGCGCAAGACGATGGGTATGTGTTCGCCAAAGCGGATGCGCAGTACACCAAGATTCACATGATTGACCGATTATTTCATAAAGTGGCCAGGCAGATTGATTGGGATGGATTGGCGCATTTGTTTTTGTCACGACTGTTAGTCGAAAACGGATATCAAGTCCCAGATGATCGTGCAGCGTTTAGCCTTCAAGCTATTGCTGAGTTGAACGATCGAGAGGAAATGTTACTTCGCCGTGAACTGCGGAGCTGGCTAGAAAAAGCCATTTTTCGAGATTCCGGGATGTGCCAAGAGTTTCGAATGGCCATGGTTCGATTATGTTTGGCTCAACTAGATAGTGGTGATCCCAACCCATTTCTCGCAAATGCCGTGAAGGAATGGTTGTGTGGAGAACTGCGTCTGATTTCTACGCTCAAGGATGCGCTCATTTTTCAAAAAGTCGCCCGGCACAATGCGAGGGATATGATGGCCTCGCTCGTCTACTGGTTGCGATTGGTGGGCAAGGGGGGGTTAGTCCTGACGTTGGATATTGGACAATACATGGTATCTAAACGATCGAATGTCGCGGACACTGCCTTCTTTTATACAGCCGCTGCAGCCATGGATGCGTATGAAGTCTTGCGTCAATTTGTTGATGGTACGGATGAACTCGAAGGCTGTTTAATTGTGGTGATGGCACCTGAGGAGTTCGTGAAAGACGAGAAACGAGGGCTGAATCGGTATGAGGCTCTTAAACTTCGAATCTGGGACGATGTGCGGGATAAACGTCGACAAAATCCCTTTGCTCCCCTGGTTCGACTTTCTGGGGAAGCCGCTTTAGCTAGGGGCCTGGTAAGTATCCTTGAGCAAGGAGCGTCTGTCGCCAATGGACAAGAAATGTTGCACCGTCGAGCCATCGAGGCATTGCGGGCTGGAGTGCCCAATCGAGATGCCGTTCAGGTCTTGGGCTGTGCGCAACCGGAAATTGAAGGACAATTTCGGCGAATGCTTGAAAGTGCACAAAGCAGCGTGACCGAAGGCACCACGACAAAGGGTATCTTGTTAGATGGTGGATTCGGGACTGGAAAATCCCATGCCTTGGAATATCTTCAAGAACTGGCGCTAGAGAAAAATTTTGCCTGTAGTCGCATTGTCATTAGTAAAGAAACACCCCTGTACAGTCTTGTGAAAATCTATCGTGCGGCGATAGAAACCATTCTGGTTCCTGGAAAACGCGGCGGAACGTTAGCGGAAGTAGCAGGAGAATTGAATTTCCAGGGCCCACAATATGCCGACTTTTATGAGTGGGTGCATGGGCCAAGCGGAGAGTTAGATAGTCGGTTCGCTGCCACATTGTTTTTGTATGAACGGTTAGCGAACGATCGGGAGTTGAGCCATCGTCTTGTCCGGTTTTGGTCTGGGGACCCCATTGGCGTGGCTGAGCTTAAACGCTATCTTCAAGCCTGCAGTGCCTCGAATCCCTACACGTTCGAAAAAATTTCTCAAACAGATTTGGCGTTGCAACGATTTAAATTCGCTTCTCGCTTGATGATAGCCGCGGGATATTCTGGCTGGATCCTGTTGATTGATGAGGCGGAAATCATTGGACGCTATTCCCTCAAACAACGGGCGAAGTCTTACGCGGAATTAGCCCGATGGATGGGAGGTCTTGAGGCGTCCAGTTACGCGGATCTTGGATATAAATCGGGCTTGGCTTCAGTGATTGCTCTAACGGACGATTTTCAAAGCGCGATTTTAGAAGACAAAGGCGATCGTGAAAAAATTCCAAGCAAGTTGCGAGAAGGCCGATCGGAAACCGATGTCTTGTTGGCGGATCAAGCCGTCGAAGGAATGCGGTTGATCGAGAGCGAGCGGGCGCGATTGGTTGGCCCGTACGATCGGATGATTGAAGAAACCAAGGAAAAAGTCAGAGGTATTCATGCGTCTGCTTATCATTGGTCTCCGCCGGCCATCCCTTCCGGTGAAAAGTTGTCCAGTACGCGGATGCGGGAATATGTCAAAGGCTGGATCACGGAATGGGACCTAAAGCGATTGGCTCCAGAGGAAGCCGTGGATCTCGAAGTGACGCCATTGCGGCCAAGTTATACGGAAGATACCGAGTTGGAAACGCCTGTTGAGGGAGACCCCGTTGGTGTTGGAGCTGAGGAGCTCGCTGTCCCCGCGGAATATGCCACCGCGCAAGTCGGCTAAGTGGAGTAGATGGTCTTTGTAGATATGGGAACGCTACGTGAACACGTGTCGGCGATAGGTCATGTTATGAATCATGCATTAGCCCGTGTGATGGATCCCTTATATGAGCGCATGGTCCTTGTGCTTACCGTGTTGTTCTGTTCAAGCTTAGCGCTGATGTTACTCCAGGTGTCCCAACTACAAGGGGACCTGATTGAGTCGATGGCGGTTGCTGATTCTCAAGTGTATTCCAAAGCGTTGGATGATCTGCGCGGT
Source organism: Nitrospirales bacterium (assembly GCA_029261305.1). The sequence goes on along the minus strand of JAJDBO010000015.1, from coordinate 8,551 downwards.
TTGTATTCAAGTGATATTGTGCAACGGGTTCGGTTTCACGATTGGTACAACGTCTATTCATTGTCAGCCTTTCTTCTTGTGGTTTGGTTGGGTGGATTAGGACTCGTCATCAGCAAACTTCGACGCACGTCTGTAGAGTTGGAACATCGTGTGATGGAACGCACATCGGCCCTTCGGGATTCCAATCTTGAGCTTGAACGGCAAATGAGTGAACGTTGTCGTGTGGAAGAAGAATTGCGACAAGCTCATTTGGACCTTGAACGGCGAGTTCACGAGCGCACGTCCAAGCTTGCAGAAACGAATATCGAACTGACAAGAGAAATTTCTGAACGGCAACGCGTCGAGGATAATATGAGCAAGCTGAATGCCGACTTGCTTGATCGGACGACCCAGTTAGAGGCCTCGAACAAAGAGTTAGAGGCCTTTAGTTATTCGGTCTCTCACGATTTACGGGCCCCGTTGCGCGGGATTGATGGGTTCAGTCAGGCAGTGCTTGATGACTATCACGATAAGCTAGACGACACGGGTCGGCAGTATTTGCAACGGGTACGTGAAGCCAGCCAGCGCATGGCCAAACTCATTGATGCCATGCTGAATCTCGCCAGACTTATTCGCGCGGAATTGACGTTTGAGCCGGTAGACCTTTCCAGTATTGGCCAATCCATTGTATCAGACCTGAACAAAGCCGAACCTGACCGTCAGGTCGAAGTAGTCGTGGCGGACAATCTCCGTGCGATCGCAGATCCAGATCTGACTAGAGTCGTATTAGAAAATTTGCTTGCGAATGCATGGAAATTTACCAGCCATGAAGAATTTCCCAGAGTGGAATTAGGGATGACGTACCATTATGCCCAACCCGTCTTTTTTGTCAGAGACAATGGCGTGGGGTTTGATATGACCTACGCAGATAAACTCTTTGGGGCATTTCAGCGATTACATGCCGTGAGTGAATTTCAAGGTATTGGGATTGGGCTTGCGACGGTGCATCGTATTATTAAACGCCATGGGGGGCGTATTTGGGCAGATGCGACCATGGGAAAAGGGGCCACCTTTTTCTTTACCTTTGAAAATGAGGGAGGTAGGTCATGAGTGAAAAAGTGATTTTGTTGGTGGAAGATCATCCTGATGATGAAGAACTCACCATGCGAGCGCTTGGGAAAAACAACATTATGAACCAGGTGGTGATCGCTCGTGATGGTGTTCAAGCGCTGGAATATGTGTTTGGCACTGGGGCCCATGCGGGGCGCGATTTGAGTGTGATGCCTCAGCTTATTCTCTTGGATTTAAAGCTACCCAAAATTGACGGGTTGGAAGTGTTACGACGATTGCGAGCCGATGATCGAACGCGGTTTTTGCCCGTGGTGATTTTGACTTCATCCAAAGAAGAACAAGATTTGATGAAAAGTTATAAGCTCGGAGCCAATAGCTATGTTCGCAAACCCGTGGATTTTGTCGAGTTCACGCAAGCGGTTCAACAGCTTGGATTGTATTGGCTCATCCTCAACGAGTCAGCTCCTGGCGCCAAAGTTCGATAATGACTTGTTGCCCTCGTGTCGTTTGGTCCCTCAGGGCATAGCCTGAGGCGCCCTTGAATATGAATTCCTCACTTACTACTTTCTGATTATTCGTTCATTGCTACCAATTTTCTGTTCTGTCGTCTGACAGACTGTCAATAATTCCCCTAGTTTACGGGCCAATTTTTTTATTGGCTTTCCAGATACCTTTCCGTTTCAAGCCTAACTCGACCCAAAAAACACAAAAATTTCAACTTGTTGCGTTTTTTAAAGAACAAGTAGTCCTGTTTGGCATTCCCTTTGCTTTTATCTAGGGAAAGGCACGAAGCCCTTTCGGTGAATACTAGGAAGTCGGCACCTTTGGGTGCCGCCAAAGACGACAAGGAGGTCGCTATGCCACGCTTGGCCATTGCTCAATTAACCATAGGACAGAATCAACCTGAACATTGGGGTACATCTTCTTTCTGGGACGATGATCCTCTATCAGAATTGAAATTTGACCGAATGGAAAAAAGTCACACGGGCGGGCTGTCAAAATGTTCTCAATGTGGCACCGATGTGAAAATTCATGTGTCGCCAAAACGCAACCCTCATTCTGGAAAGCTTGGTCGGACCGTAAGCTTAAAGGATCACGATCTCTGCCGGAGTTGCTGGCGGCAAATCATTCGAACGAGTCGCGAGTCGCTAGATGGGGCGGGATATTATTTTTCTGACGAAAGGCGAGAAGTCGCCTAATTGATGAATTGGGGGATGGTAGGGTATGAGCAAAAATCAAAAACTCTGCTGGGCAATCACCCCCCTTAGATTCAAGAATTTTTCCAGTGTTCTTTCTTGAGTACTTCGCTCGAAGGTTTCTTGGTTTTACAATCGGGCACACACCGATTTGACCTCGGTATAGAGATCGAGAGCCTCGTGTCCCATTTCTCTTCCCCACCCTGATTGCTTGTAGCCTCCGAAGGGCAACGCGGCATCAAAAATATTGTGACAGTTGATCCAGACTGTCCCTGCACGTAGTTGAGCCGCAACGCGATGGGCTTTGCCAATATCCTTGGTCCAAATAGAGGAAGCTAAGCCGTAGATGCTGTCATTGGCTTTGGTCACAACTTCTTCAAGGTCAGTAAAGGGTTCTGCGCACACCACCGGGCCGAAAATTTCTTCCTGAATGACCTTCATCTTTTGATTCGTATTGACGAGGACTGTGGGTTGGATAAAATACCCTTTCTCCCCAAACCGTCCCCCGCCAGCTACGGCTTTGGCGCCTTCATTCATTCCTGATTCCAAATATCCCAATACACGTTGTTGTTGTTCGTCGGAAACTAAAGGTCCCATGTGTGTTTGCGTATCCATGCCAGGTCCGACCTTAATCTGTTTGGCTTGATCGGCCACGCCAGCGACGACTTTGTCGAAGATACTTTTTTCCACATACAGCCGTGATCCGGCGCAACAACATTGTCCGTGGTTAAAGAAAATGGCGTTGGCGACGCCCGGAATGCTACTCTCCAAGTCGGCATCGGGCAACACCAGGCTTGGCGATTTTCCACCTAATTCGAGGGTGACTTTTTTGAGGTTGCCGGTCGCGGCATTGGCGATCAGTTTGCCGACTTCTGTTGAGCCGGTGAATGCGACTTTGTCCACGTCAGGATGAGCCGCAAGCGCTGCGCCAGCGGTTTCGCCAAAGCCTGTGACGATATTGACGACACCAGGAGGAAATCCCGCTTCGCAGAACATCTCGCCGAGAAGCAGTGCCGACAGGGGCGTTTGCTCAGCTGGTTTCAGCACAATCGTACATCCGGCGGCAAGGGCTGGCCCTAGCTTCCAGGCGGCCATGAGGAGGGGGAAATTCCATGGAATAATTTGTCCGACAACGCCAACAGGTTCACGGAGCGTGTAAGCATGAAATTGAGCACCAGGGGCATAGGGGACAGAAATAGGAATGGTATTGCCTTCGATCTTGGTAGTCCATCCAGCCATATAGCGGAATAGATCAATGGCTAGGGGAACATCTGCAACTCGTGCAACTCCAATGGGTTTGCCGTTATCGAGAGATTCTAATTGTGCAAAGTCTTCCAATCGGGATTCCATGACATCGGCCAATTTCCAGATTAATTTCCCACGTTCCGAGGAAGTGAGTTTTCGCCATGCCCCTGTATCAAAAGCTCGTCGAGCGGCTTTTACTGCTAGATCTATATCGCCTTGTTGTCCCTCAGCGACTTGGCAAAGGGTTTCGCCAGTTGCGGGGTTTAATGTGGGAAAGGTTTGACGGGAGAGCGCAGGTCCCCAATGGCCATCAATGAGCATTCTGCGGTCAGAGGATAAAAAATGTTGAACAGTTGAAGTCAAAGGCGTTTCGGTGGCAGCAACACTCATGGCAATCCTCTCAATAGAAATCTTGGCGATGGATTATTTCCGTCCGGTTATTTCCCAGGCACGAGGGTTTGCAAAGAATGGATGATGCAAGATACTTCGTGCCAGCATCCTCGACGTTTCGGTGAAACGATTACATAATTCAGGATAGGATTCAACAACAGAGTGGCCTGAAATCTTCGAAACTTGAGAATCAATGAGATGCGGTCCCCTCAGCAATCCTTTGGGCCAGGGCTCGATTAGGAAACCAGGGGGGATCGAACAATCTTTCGTTTGAGGGCTTCATCAAGAGACGTATAGATCGGGATGATTCTGGGGAACTTCATGGATCTTAGCTTTTCCGCGAGTGGTGGAAATGGATTGAGCAAGCTCATGCGATGCTGTCGTTGGATAAGTTTTTGATGTGCAATGACGAGCAGGCTCATGGCGGCATCGTCCGTCCATGTGATGCCTTGAAGATCCACAATCACATGGGCATGATTGTTTTCGCCGGCTTGCTGAATAGCGGCCATAAATTCTCTTCTGGTGGAAAAATCGAGTTCTCCGTGAAGTTCAAGAAGAATCGCTCCTTCGATGATCTGTTCGACCACTTCCATACTTCTTCACCTTTCGTAACCCTTGGATGAAGAATAGCAAGAAGCATGCTCAATGATAGGTGGCGATTTCTCAAGAAAATTTCCCCATGTCGCAAGAATACGATCCTTTTTTACCACTCTTGTGCAGGCTGGGGCAGACATCTTACCGCAGAACCCAGATGGAATTATTGGGCGGCAGATTTTGGTTGGCTCTGTTCCCAGGATTGGCGTTGAATTTCAGCGGCTGCATTGTCTTGGTAGACCACGCGAAGAATCGTGTTCCCGAACTGACGGCGGACAATTTTTAGCAGAATAGACCCGTCGGCAAATCCGATAATCAATTCATTGTCTGTTCCGTTCTGAAATTTGATGTCTTCTTGCTCGGTAGGAATATGGGCAACCGGGTATTGGCCGACCAACACTTCATATAATTCGCCAAACCATACATTTGTATGAATGCCCATATCGATATCGATATAGGTGAGTTTCGCCGTTGGCCGAAGCATGGGTTGCACGGGGTCGTTAGGGCCTTTCCCATCATATCGTAAAGTAAAATATCGGTTTTTCCCCATCAGGTCATACAGGCATTGGGTCTGGCTGGAACATCCTTCCAGCGCTTCCACCTCACTCGGTTTCATGCCAAATACTAATTTTCCCACGCCAGTAATGGTAGAAGCCTGAGCTAATGTGGCTCCTCCAATTACGGTCAGAAGGATAAAAATGAGAAGTGAAGAAAACCCCATTTTTTTAGGCTGGGTAGCGATGAACATGTCCTGTTCCTTTCAGTGGGCAATTTCTCGTGGAAATATATTTTTTGATGAATAGTTTGGCTTGTGTATTTATCTGAATTCACAGTAACAGATCTGAGAAAGGGGCTCCAACCTTCTTTAAGGAGAAGCTTGTCTGTCAATGTTCTGTGGTTTTCTTCTTGGGCAGGGACAAAAAATCATTAAGAAATTCGAGAAAAAGCCGATAAAGTCTAGTAAGTCCCGTAAACAGGAGAGAACCCTCAATAATAGGTCATTGTGGCACCATATAGTGGAACTCACACACAGGTAATTTCTGGATCAGATACGTATGAAACTCTAGAAAGGATAGACACTGGCATGAGTGCGATTGTGGAAGCCCTAAACCGTATTCAAGCAGCGAGAGCGGCAGAGTCTCCCGCAGACGAGATTCCTCCGGCTTTGTCGAAATCGGCCAACGAATTCACGGGAGAGTCATCCGAGACCCAACCATCAGGGTTAGGAGACTTCTTTGGACCACGTGTCCCCGAGGTTACATCCTCTACCAATTCCCTCCAGGCCGTTTCTCAAGAGGTTCTTGAGCCGCCTTCATCCGAAATATCAGTTGAGTATTGGCTATCCATTTTACAGCAAGAATATATCCGTACCTTTCTCAAGGATGGAGGGTGTGCGGTTAAATTTGCGATTAGTTCTGGTGACGATACCCATGCGGCGCTTCAATCAGGTGTCAGTGCCATAGCTAAAAGTGAGGGATTAGCCTTTGCTCGGCTTGATGCTCGGTATACCAAGATCCATATGGTGGATCGCGTCTTTTTTAAAATCGCGAAACAAATTGATTGGGACGAACTGGCCTATGATTTCCTTGTGAGTCTTATTCGGAGCAAGGGGTATCAGGTTCCTGAAAAGTGGGAAGATTTCAGCTTGCAGAACCTTGCCAAGATCAACGATAGACAAGAAGCACTTCTGTGGAAAGATATTCAAACGTGGATTGAAAAAGCGATTGAAAGCGACCGGAACCTTTGCCAGGAATTTCGAATGGCCATGCTGTGTTTATGTTCGGCACAGATGCAAGCCGGGGAGGCGGATCTCAATTTGGCGCAATCCGTCAAAGAATGGCTCCGGGGTGAATTGCGACTGATTTCTAGCGTGAAACATGCCCTGATTTTTCAAAAGATAACTCGGCACAATGGGCGCCACATGTTGACCTCTTTGACGCATTGGTTGCGACGAAGCAAGAAATCTGGCCTCGTGATGACACTAGATATTTCACGGTACCTAGTGGCCAAGAAACCAAGTGAGCCAGACACGACATTCTATTATAGTGCGGCGGCAGTGTTGGACTTGTATGACATGCTGCGCCAATTCATCGATGGCGTGCAGGATTTCGCCGGGTGTTTGATGGTGGTCCTGGCTCCCGATGGATTTTTACGCGATGCTCGACGTGGGCTTGATCGTTATGAAGCCTTGAAGCTTCGAATTTGGGATGATGTACGCGACAAATATCAACAGAACCCGCTTGCCCCAATGGTGCGGCTGACATCATTGAGCGAGACTCCAGTGACTTCGACCATTGAGAGGGCCACAACCACCCTTCATCAAAGTTCTGCCTCACTCTCTGATCGACGAGTGATCGAGGGCTTACGAGCGGGCGTGCCCAACCGTGATGTCATTCAAGCTATGGGGTGTTATCAGCCTGAGGTGGAAGGCCGTTTTCAACGAATGGTCATGGCCATTGATCAACGAGCGACAGAAGGTCGTTCAACGCGAGGCATGATTGTCGAAGGAGGTTTCGGGACTGGGAAATCTCATGTGTTGGCCTATTTGCAACACTTGGCGTTACAGCAACAATGTATCTGTAGTCAGGTCATCATTAGCAAAGAAACACCGGTATACAATCCCCTGAAAGTTTTTCTTTCAGCGATGGAGAGTGCCGTCATGCCAGGCCAGGCTGGGCAGGTGTTGGTAGAAGTTGCCAATCGCCTTGATGTGTGGAGTCCCGCCTATCAGGAATTATCCGATTGGGTACATGACCATCGTAATGGGTTAGATCAACGTTTTGCCGCCACCATGTTTTTATTCCAACGGATGTACAGCGAACCCGAGCTTCGCCATCGGGTCATTCGGTTTTGGAGTGGTGAACCCTTGGCCATGAATGAGATCCGTGCTTGTCTCCGACAATGTGGAGTCTTTCAGCGATATTCGTTTGCTAGGATTCGTGAGGTAGATTTGGGAGTGCAACGGTTCCACTTCGCCTCAAAACTCATGCGGCTGGCAGGCTACAAAGGGTGGGTGTTATTTCTCGATGAGGCCGAACTCATTGGGCGATACTCTTTTGGGCAACGTTTAAAATCGTATGGAGAATTAGGACGACTATTGGGTGCCTCTACGGATATCGGCATTCCAGGACTCGCGTCCGTCGTCGCATTGACCGATGATTTTCAGTCTCAGATTCTTGAAGGCAAAGGTGATAGAACCCGGGTGCTTGATGCCCTGGGCAAGGTCGGGACGAATGCCATGTTAGAAAAACAAGCTGAAGAGGGTGTGCGATTTATCGAATGGGACTCAACTGCACTGCGAGAATTGACGGAAGTTCGTGTTGAAGAAGCCTATCATAAGATTCGCCAGATTCATCAATCCGTCTATTGTGGTGAGCAGGAGTCTATGGCGAAGATCTATGCCCTACAGCCCACCGTTGTCATAGGCAAGCGCATGCGGGAATGGGTCAAGAGCTGGATCACGGAGTGGGATGTAAAGCGGCTGTTGGCCCGTCAACATGTCGAAATCGAAGTGCACTCGGTGAGCCAGGAGTATCAAGAAGATCGCACGTTGGAAACATACACAGAGGAAGAACACGATCAACCCGAATCGGGTGAGGAAGTTGCCGTAACAACCTCAGAGATTCCCATTCAACCGGCGACCATTTCTGGAAAACCCAACCCCTTTGCGCACCGGGCAGCATCATCCGAATCACCAACCTAACGGATGGCGTGAAACGTAGAAAAGGTATTCTGTTTTTTCTGACGCATGACGCCTCACGAAACCTATCATTATTTTAACAGGCCTAGAGTACCCTTGGAGACACCATGGTGTTTTTAAATAATTGAGGGTGTGAATTGGTGCCGAAGGCGGGAGTTGAACCCGCACACCCGTGAGGGCACTAGAACCTGAATCTAGCGCGTCTGCCATTCCGCCACTTCGGCACGAGGGAGCTGGAATTATCAGCTTTTCCATTGAGAGCGTCAAGGCAAAGAGGAGTAAGGCTTTACGCAGATGCGGTGTTGGCTCGCGTGGGATTGGGTTCCAGGCACAATTGTCGCCAGAGTCCGCCAATGGGTGATGTGCCGTCAGTGGG
>JAJDBO010000140.1 GCA_029261305.1 Nitrospirales bacterium | reverse complement strand
CTGCGCATTCGATTACCTCAACATCAACACCGAGCAGCCGGTATGGTGCATAACTCCATGCGACACACTTCCCAAAAGAAACCGACTAATGCCGCGCCGGGCATGCGATCGCATGAGAATCAGGTCACATTCACTGGCACTAGCTTCTTGTGCAATCGCCACTGCTGGTGATCCCAATACCGCCAAGCCTCTGGCCGTATAACCTAACGGACCCAATTTTTCGACGACCCCGTTGGTAATCTTTTTGCCATAGCTCATCATGTCTTGTCGAAACCCTTCAGGAATCATGGCGCCCACGGGCCATACTGGTTCGGAAAAAGGCACCACATGCACCACCGTGACTTCCGGACGTTCACGAAATGGGTTGGTTTGGAGAAAATTTACTATTTCTTGCCCATCTTCTTCATCAGCGATTGGAATGAGCATTCTCTGCAAATGCCGAATAGGGGATTTGACCACAAATACCGGGCACGAACCGTGACTCATCACACGATGCGACACACTCCCAATAACATGTTCCTGCAATTGGCCAAGGCCACGAGCACCCAACACAATGAGATCGGCCTGTATGTCCTTGGCGACTGTCAGAATGGCATCAGCAGGCTTTCCCTCCACCATTCGTGTTTCCGTTGTTCCATGATGTGGCGGCAACAATGAAGCGGCGCGATTCACAATACTTTCGCCCTCTTCCCTCATGGCCCCTTCCACGTTCACCGACAACTCCTTATCTAAGTTTGGACCCAAGGTCGGATAGGCCAAGCGAGGTAGGTTGAGCACATACAACACGGTGAGCGGATGTGCAGGCATTAAACATTCGACGGCTCGTACAGCCTCAAAAGATTGATCTGATCCATCCACAGCAAGTAGTACTTTCATCACTCTTCTCCCTTATCAAAAAGATTTCATTTTCGTTCTTTGACCATATCGATAGCCCCGGACGGACATTCTTCTGCACAGAGTCCGCAGCCTTTGCAAAAATCGTAATCGATTTTGTAGCGCTGACCAGGTCCCAACTTGATGACAGCATTATCGGGACATACGCCGTAGCAATTATCGCACTCAAAGCAGGTACCGCAGGATAAACATCTCCGGGCTTCTAGTAGGGCGGTCTCTTCATTCAATCCGCCTAAGACTTCGTCGAAACTTTTTCTGCGCCCTGCCAAATCGAGATACGTTTGCTGACCCTGATCCGCATCGGTGTAGTACCAAGTATTGAGTCGCTCAAAAGAAGCCATGTGATTCGATACGGGTTTGGTGTAATCCTTTCCCTGCAAATACGCATCAATGCTTCGGGCGGCTTTTTTGCCATGGCCCGTGGCCACGGTCACGGTTCGTTCGGCTGGGACCATGTCGCCACCGGCGAATACACCCTGGCACCCGGTCATCATTCGATGATCGACTTGAATCACCCCATCCATAGAAATTTCAAGTCCAGGCACATTTTGTAAAAAGCCCGTATCTACTTCTTGGCCAAGAGCCAACACCAACGAGTCGGCTTCCAATGTTTCAAATCGACCCGTGGGTTGGGGTTTTCCATGTTCATCAAGGGCCATCTCTTCAACCGTAAAAGTGGTATCATCGATTTGTTTAATAGTGCGAAGCCATCGTACGAGAATGCCTTCCTCCAACGCCTCTTCAACTTCAAAATCATGAGCGGGCATATGCGCTCGATCACGCCGATAAATGATCATGGCTTCCTCAGCCCCTAACCGTTTGGCGGTTCTGGCCACATCCAGTGCAGTATTGCCCCCACCGTACACCGCGACGCGACGCCCAATTTTTGGGGGAGACCCACTTTCCATTTTTTCTAGAAAGGAGAGGGCATCTAAAATTCGTCCGGCATCCTTGCCTGGAACTTCGACGCGTTTACTCAGATGCGCTCCGATTGCCAGAAACGCCGCATCGAATTTTTCGGACTTGATTGTCGCCTGTAGATCTTCAACTTTGTGATTTACCTGAATGTTCACTCCCATGCCTTCAATTCTGGCAACTTCCGTATCGAGCACCTCCCGTGGGAGTCGATATTTCGGGATACCAAAACGCAGCATGCCCCCGGTTTTTGGGCCAGCCTCATACATCGTAACTTGATGCCCAAACCGCGCTAAATGATAGGCAGCAGATAAACCACTAGGACCCGCTCCGACAATCAACACATGTTTCCCTGTGGAAGCTCCTGGTTCCACCTTCCAATTGTGTTTGATCGCCAAGTCACCAAGAAATCGTTCGACAGCATGAATGTTGACGGCTTCATCCAATTGCCCACGATTACACGCATCCTGACAGGGGTGGTAACACACACGACCGTGAATCGCTGCGAATGGATTGTCTTCCATGATCTTGAGCCACGCCTCGTAATATTTTCCTTCCTCCGCTTCGTAAAGCCAAGCTTGAATATTTTCTCCGGCCGGACAGGCGTGATTACAAGGCGGAAGATGGTCGGCATATTCCGGGCGCATCGTGCGCCAATTTCCCGTGTGATTGGCGAGGCTGGAACTTGGGTCAAGTGTGATGGCGAAGGGTTTACGTTCCACTTTTGTCTTCCCGCCACAATAATCCGTAACGTCGAATGTTTGCATCCGCTATAGCTTGAATAGCTGCAATCGCATCAGTATCTGGCGGATCAACGAACAAATGCTTAAACCGCCCTTGTAATTCTAGATATCGTTCGACTGAGACCTTTCGGCGAATAGGTGTTCGATCGATGACGATTCCATTGTCAGCTTCGAATAAAGGGAACAACCCACTCTCCACAGCCATTCGCGCAACCTTAATGGTCAACGCTGGATCCGACTTCCATCCTAGAGGGCAGGGTACATGCACGTGAATGTATCGCGCGCCGGAGATGCCCATCGCTTTACTCACCTTGGCTTCCAAGTCATGCAGATCTGCGACGGATGCCGTCGCCACATAGGGAATGTTATGCGCCATGGCAATAGCTGGAAGGTTTTTCCCAACACCACTCGGGTTTCCAGGTTCACTACCAACCGCTTGTGTGGTGTTAGTCCATGCCCGAGCGGGGGTCGACCCTGACCGTTGAACCCCGGTATTCATGTAGGCCTCATTGTCGTAGCAGATGTAGAGCACATCATCATTCCGTTCAAACATTCCGGACAAACACCCGAACCCGATATCCACGGTCGCGCCGTCTCCACCTTGTGCAATGACTCGCGTTTCCTTTTTCCCCTTGGCTCGCATGGCTGCTGCCACACCACTCGCCACTGCCGGAGCATTACCGAACAAGGAATGCATCCAGGGAATTTTCCAGGCGCTTTCGGGGTAGGGGCTGGAAAACACTTCCAGACAACCAGTGGCATTGACAGCCACTAGATTATTGTTGGCCGCACGCATGGCTGCATCCACGGCATACCGCGCCCCTAAAGCTTCTCCGCATCCCTGACAAGCTCGGTGACCAGAGTTGAGCGAGTTGGTTCGATCCCTTTGAGATTGAATCGTTTGGTTGTGTTCATCCAACAAACGATTGCCAACCGTGAACGTTCCTGTTTGGTAAAATTTCACTTGTGGATAGGGCATAGGATTTACCCGGCCTTTACTCCAAATGTTCCAACTTCCCGCAACACGTTTTCCGGCGTGGGGCCCGATCGACGTTTGGCTTGCTGACGAACCAACTCGCTATTAATGACATCCCAATTCAGATCCAGAAAATGCGGTTCCTCCAGCCCTTCTTCGGAAAGCGCTTCATGCACCACCCGCACAATTGACGCTTTAGGAATCGCACGCCCTCCCAACCCCGCAATGACGGTCTCCACCATCACAGGCAAATGCCGCATCGCCATCTTCACTTCGCTCGACAAGATTCCGCCTTTGCCCACGGACAAATCTTTTTCGACGACGATGACTCGCTTGGCATGGCCCAACGCCTGCCTCAGTTGGAACTTCGGGAACGGACGATAGGACACAATCTTGACCGCTCCAACCGACACACCTTCTTCGTGTAGCTCATCTACCGCGTCTTTGATTGTGCCATTCACCGAACCGAGGGCAACCACAATAGTTTCCGCACCCTCCGTTTTATAGGACTCAAGTAATCCACCTGATGCACGACCAAACGATTGGTGAAACTCTTTTTGGATTCTTGGAATAGCTTCGAGCGCTTGCAGGTGTTTGTGGTGCGCCAAATATCGAACTTCCATAAACGCCTCCGGACCAACCATCGCACCGATGGATACGGGATCGGAAGGATCGAGCATCTGAACCGGTTCATACGGAGGAAGAAAGGAATTCACCTGATCTTGAGTTGGGAGATCCACCGCTTCAACCGCATGAGTGAGAATGTAGCCATCCATGCACACCATGACGGGGCAACTTAATTCTTCGGCCAGGCGAAACGCTTGAACGTGCAGATCAACGGCTTCCTGATTGTCCTCGGCAAACAATTGCATCCATCCGGCATCCCGCATGGCCATGCTATCTGAATGGTCATTCCAAATATTAATTGGCGCGCCAACCGCCCGATTGGCAATGGTCATCACGATAGGCAGACCCAGCCCTGCGGCGTTGTAAACGGCTTCAGCCATGAACAAGAGACCTTGGCTGGTGGTCGCGGTATAGGTGCGTGCGCCAGCAGCTGACGCACCAATCAACACACTCAAGGCCCCAAATTCCGACTCGACATTGAGAAACTGGCACGGCCCTACTTCCCCAGCCTTTACCAGGCGTGAAAGTGTTTCCACGATATGGGTCTGAGGAGAGATCGGATAACACGCCACCACCTCTGGGCGACACGCCGCCACTGTTTTCGCCACTGCTTGGGATCCTTCAATTTGTTGTTTCATGAACATGACTCCCGACATAATCAAACGCTTCCCTAGCCACCTGAATATTGAGTTCTCCAACAACGCCTGGAAACTTCTGTTGAATGGCTTCTTCGATAGAGGCCAAAGAGATTTCTTGTGTCAGCGCAGCAAAGCCTGCAA
>JAJDBO010000139.1 GCA_029261305.1 Nitrospirales bacterium | reverse complement strand
CGAACTTACGCCCCGATCTTTACCAGTACCAAACGATTGGCCTAAACTGGACTGGAAAAATGTTGGGCCGGACTCAGGAAAGCCAGCCACGGCTCGTCCGAGCAAACACAATATTCCGTAAGAATTCGCCCACTTTTCCTGAACGGTTTGTCCTATCCAGGCACAGCCGGCACTTCAATCATCAAATCACCTTTGCCTTTGCCAAACGAGATATTCACAAAGAGGAGCCATTCTTCCTTTGAGTTGGGGTTGATATTCCCATCTGACACATCTGACACGGTGAGGATGGTGCTGAGCTGTTGGTGCAACGGAATGATTTGATTTTCTTCGACTTCAATGGTCAATGACAACGCCAGGTCAGAGAACATATTGACATTCACAATGCACCCTCCGCTATCGGAGATGGTATGTTTGACCTGTTCAATGACTGTGAGCCTATCTGTGTTGGTATAGCCGGACCAGTGTAGTTTTTGTTGCATGTGACTCTATCGTTTCATTGACTCGCCCTACTGGTTTTAACACCCCCTGGCCCGAACTTGATTCACTTCACTATTGCTGTGAAGAAGCATTCGTTTTACTCTACGTCGTTATCTGTCAAAGCAAAATCCTACCCTACACCACCCCTAGAGGTTTACAAAATATGAATACGTCGGTCCAAGCCATTTCTACAGCAGGATTACTGTGGGCCATTGTGCCGACGGTTATCGTGATTGGCATTTTGTATTGGTGGGCCTTGGATGCGCGGGGCTCCCTGTATGCCGTCGCACGGATGCTGATTCAATTGCTGCTGATCGGGTACGTCTTGCGGTTTATCTTTGAGACCGAGCGTCCGGGAGTGATCGTTTTCATCCTGGCCGTGATGCTTGTCACCGCAAGCTGGATTGCGCTACGCCCTCTCAAGACTAAGCAGCGGCACCTGTACCGAAACGCGTTTGGCGCTATCCTGCTCGGAGGCACTTTGACCCTTGGGCTGGTCACTCAGGTTGTGCTGGATGTGCAACCGTGGTTTCTGCCTCGGTATGTGGTGCCGCTGGCTGGAATGATCTTTGCCAGTTCCATGAACGCGGTCAGCCTTGCGGCAGAACGGTTCGAGGCTGAGTGCGAGAGGGCCTGCTCCTACACCGATGCAAGAAATACGGCCTTCCAGTCGTCGCTGATTCCGGTCACCAATTCCTTGTTTGCCGTGGGCCTGGTGTCCTTGCCAGGCATGATGACCGGGCAGATTCTCTCCGGTGTGTCCCCGCTGGTGGCCACCAAGTATCAGATTGTGATCATGTGTATGGTCTTCGGAACGTCTGGAATTTCCGCGGCGCTCTATCTCGCACTCGCAAAACGCCACCCATGACATAAGGAATATTGAAAAAAGCCCGTCCAGCTAATAATAGGGAATTCCCGTGGTTTTATACTCATTTATTATTCCATCCATATATAAACGGGTATAAATAAAGGTCCTGGGTTGATTTAATGCCATAAACGCCTCAATATTTAGTGAATCATGAGCCGATTAAGTGCTATAATCGGCTCATGAGCTACAATTGGCAACTGCCCGACTGGCCCCAATTTCAGTATGACCTCACCCATATTCAGGATCTTCTCCTTACCTTTGCAGAAAAAGAAGGCCATGTCAGTGGCATTTTGAAGGCCTTGCCTGAGGATGCCCAGACCGAAGCTATCATTGACATGATGGTGGCTGAGGCGATGAAGACTTCTGAAATTGAAGGGGAATACCTTAGCCGCCAGGATGTGATGTCTTCCATTAAACATAATTTGGGACTGAACCCCCAACCGGAACACATCAGAGATAAAAAATCCCAAGGTGCTGCTGAGCTGATGGTCGATGTCCGCAAGACCTTTGCTCAAACGCTTACCGAGGACACACTGTTTTCATGGCACACCATGCTTATGAAGGGAGAGACCACACATACGGTTGGCGCATGGCGTACCCATGAAGACCCGATGCAGGTGGTATCTGGACCCATTGGAAAATGGAAACTGCGTTTTGAAGCACCGCCTTCGAAGCAAGTTCCTGAAGAAATGAACAGCTTTATCCGGTGGTTCAATGACTCGGCACCAGGAGCCCAGAAGGCAATCAAAAAAGCTCCCGTGCGATCGGCGATCGCGCATCTGTATTTTGAATCGATTCATCCTCTTGAAGATGGGAATGGGCGAGTTGGACGGGCGATTGCCGAAAAGGTATTATCGCAGGGATTAGGCCGTCCGATCCTACTGAGTTTGTCGAACACCATAGAGACGCATAAGAGTGCGTACTACGGCGCGTTGAAGGAAGGCCAACGATCCAACGACATTACGGGCTGGATTCAGTACTTCGTCTCTGTGATCGTCGATGCGCAAATGCTGGCGCAGGAACACATTGAATTTACCTTGAAGAAAACGAGGTTTTTTCGCCGCTTTCACGATCGACTGAACGAACGACAGCTTCGTGTGATCCGGCGGATGTTCGAGGAAGGCCCACAAGGCTTTCAAGGTGGAATGAGTCCGAAAAAATATATCGCGATCACCAGCACGTCGAAAGCCACCGCGACAAGGGATTTACAAGACTTAGTGACCAACGGCGCCTTGATCTCTTCGGGCGCTGGCCGCAGTACAAGGTATCAGGTGAATTTAGGCTGAACTTTAAAGTCCAAATTTCCAAAACCGCCTCAGTGCAAATTCAAACCTTTGAAAAAGAGAGTACTCTTACCCGTAGTTAGTGGGAATGTTCAAAAAAGTTCTCCTGTCTGCGCGAAGCCGCTTCGCCAGCCAGGGAAGCGCTGGCCTGCCAGCCATAGCCTTGGCGAAGGCTGGCGGCTTTTTACAACATTCCCACGAACAAGCCAAAGAAGCCGTCCGATTGCCCGCACAAGTTTTAAATTCGGAGAAGCCTGGTTGCTGGCACAACGCGTGCTCTGGCAAATCTTTCAAGGGTATGCCCAAGCCCGGTTCGAGGTATCCGTCGCTCTCACGGAATTAGAACGGTTGGTAGGAAAGGAGTTATAAAAGCTTAGTAGCATTCAAAAAGCCTGAAGGCTTTTCCTATTTCCTAGCAAAAAATGGCAAGGCAAGCCTCATGGGATATCTCGAATTTGAATCGAATCGACCCGTTGTTGCGCCAAGACGTCTGAGATAATTACGACTTTTTCTCCCGATTGAAAATGTTCACGTTCTTTTAAAATCCTAAATGCGGTTTGCAACGTTTTTTCAGGATCTGAGCTAAAACTGATCCGGAAGGGAAACACGCCTCGATTGAGAGTCATGGTCCGACGTGATTGACTCATGTTGGTAAAGGCATAAATGTTCGTAGAAAAAGGACGGCAGTTTGAGACGAAATCGGCCATGATGCCTCTTCTCGTGATTACGACAATCCCTTTGGCTTGCAACCCTTCCGCGAGCTGAACCGCTGCGATCGCCAATTGCTGTTTGTCTGTCGTAATGTTGATGTGTTTCGCAAATTGCAAGCCTGGAATCGCTTCAGTTTTGGTCGCAATCTTGCGCAAATGCTCAACACATTTAATCGGATATTTACCCACCGTGGTTTCTCCGGATAACATGACCGCATCGACTTCTTCATAGACCGCATTGGCCACGTCCGTCACCTCGGCGCGGGTGGGAATGGGATTATGAATCATCGATTCCAGCAGATGGGTCGCGACAATCACACGCTTTCCATATTCCGCGCATAGCCGTACAATTCTGCGCTGCACATTCGGCAAATCCTCCAGGTCGATTTCTGCACCCAAATCTCCACGAGCCACCATAAGGCCATCCGATTCCTGAATAATGTCTTCCAGGTTGCGAACCCCTTCCTGATCTTCAATTTTCGCAATGATTTTAATTCTTCCGGCTTTGCTGCCCATGAGGTGTTTTAATTGCCGAATATCCTCTGCCTCACGAACAAAAGACAGGGCGATAAAGTCCACATCTTGGGATAAGCCAAACAAGATATCTTTTTCATCCTTATGAGTAATCGCAGGGAGATTGACCCGGACCCCTGGTAAATTGACATGGCGTTTACTTTTCAAGACGCCCCCATCCAGGACGCGACATTGCATGAGTCGATCTTCTTTTTCCAGGACTTCAAAATTGATCAACCCATTATCTACAGTAATCTTATCTCCCACATTCACCGTCTGGATTAAATCGGCATAGTTGATGTGAATAGAACTTTCTTCCACATCCTCTGGCCCGCGCGCGGTGATGGACACGATCGTGCCTTGCTTTAAATCTAAATCGTTCAGCAAGTTCCCCGTGCGAATTTCAGGGCCTTGCGTGTCCAGGAGAATAGGAATAGGAAATTCAACTTTTTTATTCAGCGTCTTAATGTGTTTGATCACCTTGGCGTGAGATTCCTGGTCTCCATGGGACATATTCAACCGCACAATGTTCATGCCGCTGTCATACATTTTTCGCAACATCTCGTAGGATTCTGTCGCGGGTCCGATCGTACAGATGATTCTAGTCTTTTGCATAAGGCGGTCCTTGGAAGGTGAGTGATCTTTAATTGTGCAATAACCCTTCAAATTCAGCAATGCGGGTGGGATGAGTGGGCCGCGCGTGACCAGTCGAGGCAGCCCCGAACAAGGCCAATCTTCGTACGAATGGAGCCTCTTCAGAATTGCCTTGTCAGGCATTCTGTTTACGACCCAGCGGAAAACAATTACTATAGCTCATGACTTGTGTTACACGAGTGAACAACTGGACCCGTTGATTGAGGCAAAGAATGAATACAGAAGAGGGAACACTGGACTTTGTCACAATCAAAGGCCTCATAAGCTATGGAGAGGCTCTTGTCCAGCATTCACACATGGAGGGGATCGAGCTCCCTCCTACCCCACCACCCACGACAGACCGCCCACGCCATGCCGAAGAAGCCATGGCCGCGATCAGAGGGTTTGTCCAGAATGCCCAAGCGGGGTTTTCCGATGCTTCGGCTTACCGGTCCGCAAGGCAGGCTCTCATTCAACAAGACTGCGGGGGAGATGAGCTGGTTTTTTATGCCGCCTGGAATCAACTCCTCGCCCAAGGGGAGCTTTCTTCCTTATTGCGAGTTCCAATTGAAACCGCAAAAAAGCCGACTCGACGACGCCCGGTGGCCATCGTCCCACGCCAGCATATGACCCCCAATTTGGCCGAAGGTCGAATCGTTCTGGACATCGGCGATGATCGGTACTGGCTCATGCCCAGGGATTTAAGCGGACGAACTCTGTTGTTCACCATGCGACATGGAATCTCAACCGTCGAGAGTAAGAAGTTTCGTGTGGGACGCCGCTTAAAAAACGTTCTGGATACTGAACGAGGAATCCCCAAGGCTGATGCCATCGGGAACGCTCTTGCCCGAACGTTGGGCCTGGTTGGAAAACAACTGGACTTCCTTGAACTGCACAATTACCTGGACCCGCAATCCTTTATTCATATGGTGAGCACCAGTCCCAATACCCGGCAGCTTTTTGAACGGGTGGTCACCATCCTGTCCCCGGATACCGCCAGCACCACACAACCCACCATAGAATGGGCGTTAGAATCACAAGACTTCGGATGGGCCACCGGCATTGACAAAACCGTGGAAGTCGAAGAGGCCGCCAAGGCCTTTGGAGTGGAGGGGAAGATCGCCAAGCGTCTCATCACACATCCCCTGTACAGTTACCCGGGTGGCCATTCTTTTTTTGAACTCTATATGGAGTTAATCGATGGCTTTCATCAATTGGGGCAAACCCACCAAGGAAAAGTTCTATGTGCCTACACCCACAGCTCAACACTCCGGGCGTTATTAATTTTCTTGGATCCACGCCCTTTCAGCGAAGCGTTTACCGAATTTGGAGGGTACAAGGAAGCCCAGGACAACGTCGTGCTCCTCACCTATGAGCATGGACAATTGTCAGGATATTCCACCGCAGTCGGTCTTTCAGAACGAGAACGTGCCGCACGCAAGGCCTGGGTCACGGGAGAACAAAACCGCCGAGAGAAGGTCACCCTAAAACCCCATCAACTTCGGCGGTTGGTGGCCTTGGTGTCTGGTGGAGATTTTGCTGGAGCCGGCGCCACATTGAAGGAGCTACGCGTGACAGGGCACCGGTTGGGTCTTGAAGTATACTTCGTGCAACACGGATTTCTCGGACTCGCCAACAATTGGATTGAGTTGGTCACCGAACAGGAAACCCGTGGGATGAGCAACCACGCCAGCAGCCCGATTGGAAGTAGTCGATTTGAAGATTTCAAAGATGAAGAAGCGCAATTAGCGGCCATGCATCATCTCAAACCGTACCTTGAGGATGGGGCCTTAGTGGTCATCGGAGGCGACGGAAGTCTTCGTGGTGCCCGGGCAATCTATGAACGGTATGGCGTTCAGGTCGTAGGGATACCCGGCACCATTGACAACAATATGGCCGGCACAACCTCGCTAGGGCTCCATTCGGCTGTCGCCCTGGCCAACCAATCCATTGAATCGCTGAAAGCGACAAGCGCAGCCATGGGAAGCGTGTTTTTCGTAGAGATCATGGGAGCAGGGTCTGGTCATCTGGCCTTAACCTGTGCCTATCAGGCACGAGCTGAAGGACTGCTGGTCAATGAACATCCTGATCCTGATGCGTATATTGATGAGGTCATTCTTGGAACATTGAAACAAACCTTGGGAGTACAGAACAAAAGCCATATTTTCATCGTGGCCGAACGCACCCCACACCGCCATCATCCGGAAGGTGGAGTCCACGGCCTTGTGGACTATGTGGGCGGAAAAATTTCCCAGTGGTCACATCTTCAATCACAATCGGGGTCTTATCCCCTTTCAGTTGCCACCAAAGCCACCATACTCGGCCATACCCTACGAGGCGCTCCTCCGACCCCTGAAGACAAAACGATGGCGCAACACCTCGCATACGAAACCATTCGGCGTCTGGTTGAACAGCCCGAACAGACCGTGGGATGCATGTTAGCCTACCGAGAACCCGGAACCATTGAGCCGATTGCCCTTCATGCCATCGCACCCAAGCCTTTCGATTGGGAGGTATTCGCTCGCATGCACGGAACTGAACTTCCCCAGTAGTAAGGGTTTTTAATTTTTTTCGCGAATAGGACTGTTGAATATTTCACTCCAATAGCAAATAAATACCCAACGCGTGCCCTGGCAAACCTTTCAAGGCTACGCCCAAGCCCGATTTGAATTGTCCGTCGCCCTCACGGAGTTAGAACGGTTGGTGGGGAAGGAATTCTGAGATTTAGTTTAATTGTTAAACAACTAATCCTTCACTAGTTGATAGTGTGCCGCGCAGTAAAATTGATAGGCAATAAGCTATGGCTATAAAATACCTACTCAATATCAAAAATTTACACTAAAGAGCCTGGGATGCGCTTCGAACTCTATGTAAAAATTTTATATTCCTTTTCTTTTTTCACAAAATCATCCCATAAGTTCTCCAAATTATTATCGATAAGACTTCCTGTTTCCTCATGTGCATATTCAATTCGTTTAAGTGAAAAAATAGCCTTTGAAACTCGATTGCCTTCACTCCAATCCATGTGAAACAAGAAACCACAAGTGATATCACGTAACACAGGAACATCGAAAACAAAGACCGATACTTTTTCTTCTATGTCCGTGAGATTTGTGGAATATATAATAATGGTTTTTCGCCTGCACAGAATCTCTGTTTCGTAGGTGTGCTTGTCTCCTGACTTTGGATCTTCATGCACATCTATAGTTCTAGGGCGTCGAATAGAGGAATCATTTGAAAAATCGAATGGAGTTAATACCCAAATAGTTTTTCTTGCACCTGAGATTCTAGCTGAGGTTTGATGATAGATATACACAATTGCTCTATACTTGCTTGGAACAATTTCATCAAGATCATTGGCAGCAACGTGATCTTGTATTACGCGTTTGTTCGAAATAGTTTGATCTTCAAATTTTTCCCCTATAATTCTTAAAAGTGTTAAAGAAAATCTATGCTCCCCATTTACAGTTACTATCCCCGCAAACCCCAGCCCTAATAGAATAGTACCTCCAATAACAAAGACTTGATCAAGAAAAAAATTGGTAAAGTCCGGATTGCTCTTAACGGCAAGTCCGAAAGATATAGTAACCAAACCTGAGAAAGTTAGCGCACAATAAATCAACAAACGATGCCAACGCACAACCTTTAGTTTTTCATCATCCATGCTACTCTCCAAACGCTTATGGGGGAAGTGGAAAATGGAAAATTGGAATCTCTGTCAAAAAAAAGTTGGAATGCTATAATAGAAATTTATTTAAAGATATCCTTTGTAAACTTAGTATGGCCTATTTTTACAAATATCCGCACAATACCAAAAAACATTTATAAGCAACCCATGTCTCAACAAGAATCATTCGATATTGCGGTACTTGGCCTGGGCATCATAGGGTCTTCCACGTTGAATTATCTGGCTGATTTTAGTGGATCGTTCATTGGAATAGACCAGTATCATTCACCCCATGATTTAGGAAGTTCACATGGTGAGACTCGACTCCTTCGGGTTGCATACGCTGAGAACCCAGCCTACGTTCCGATGGTTAGGCGTTCAATCCGCCTTTGGCAAGATCTAGAGGCGAAAACAAGAAAATCACTATTTGTTCAAAGCGGTGTTTTATATTCAGGGCTCCCAAAAAGCAATCTAATAAAAGGGGTACAAAAATCATCAAAGCAATGTCAAGTTGATCTAATTGAAGGCGCAGAATTTTTGTCTGAACAGGAACTTAAATATTACTCCATACCTAAGGACTGGCAATTCCTATATGAAAGTGAAGGTGGGTTTCTAAAGGCTGAAGATGCAATTTCTGCTTATCTCGGACAGGCACAGAAATCCGGAGGTAAATTACTCTTTAATACAAAAGTTTTAACCATTGAGCCGTCTCATAGCGGCTGGATAATCAAAACACAAAACCATTCAATTAAAACACAAAAGGTAATTGTTACACTGGGCGCATGGGCGGCGGACTTGCTACCTAATCTTAAAGGTCTTTTGACGCTAAAAAGGAAAGTGATGCATTGGTATAAAGATATAAATGCTAATCATACTACAAAAGATGGTTTTCTACCTATTTTGGCAGAAACTGTTGATGAAAAATCTATTTATGTAATTCCAGCCGTCGGAATCCACGGTGTTAAAGTTGCAGAACACACTAGTGGAACTCCATTTAGCCATCCATCTATTATTAATCGAAACATTGACCTCGGTGAAGATAGGAACATAAATAATTTCGTCAGGGACTTTCTTCCTCGCATGGGCTCAAATGACAAGAGCTCAGTTTGTATGTATACTATGACACCCGATGATAAATTCATAATCGATAGGCATCCTCAATATGAGAATCTTTTTTTTGCAGCCGGTCTATCAGGACACGGATTTAAATTTGCACCAGTTATCGGTGAAGGCCTTGCTAATTTAGCACTGGGGCGAACACAGCATATTGATCTAGGGTATTTTTCAATAAATCGGTTTTTTAAAGAATGATATTCCCAACTAAATTTGGTTCTTTTGATTCTATAAGGGAGATTGAAAGTCCATTTTTAGTTTTTTATTCTGAAGTTTTAAAAAACCCACTCAGGATGGGAGCGATAACCCCTGGTAGCAGACACACTGCAAATGTTATGTGCCGCATGGTTCCAGATAATGCCGAAAAAATAGTAGAGTTAGGGTCGGGATCAGGTAAGATTACAGCGGAATTGATTCGAAAGCATAAAATATCATCATCAAATCTTTTAGCCATAGAAATCAGCGAGAACTTATGCCGCCATGTTAGGAAAAAGTTTCCTTTTTACGCAAATGCCATAGTGCAAAGCGATGCTTGTCACCTGGAAAAAATCCTCAAAGAAAGAGAATGGAAAAGTGTTGATGGAATAGTTTGTACACTGCCTTGGTTCATATTGCCAAATAAAAAACGTCAATCAATCATTCAACAGGTTTTGCACATATTATCTAAATCTCCAGAATACGCACACTTCTCAACAATCATACAGGCTTTATGGCTTTATACGCCTCGCGGGAAACATGTTTTAAGTGAACTTCGTTCCCAATTTCAAAAGGTTGAAATCTCTGAGGTTGTTTGGTCACATTTCCCTCCAGCAGTTGGAATCTATTGCACCCAGCCAATTTAAATAAGGCATAAAATGGAAAGAGTGTCCAAGCACCTTACTGTATTCGTACATGGTTATCTAGGCGTACCTGGACATATGACCGAGGTAGTTAGGGCATTCCAAAAGTCTGAAAGAGGAAACGATTTTGAAATTCTAATTTCCCAGGGCAACGAATTCTTTCGCACGTGTGATGGGGTTCGTGAATGCGGTAACAGGCTATGTGAAGAGATTCTTGGTAGATTAAAATCTGGGACATATGACCGTCTATCTATTGTAGGATACTCCATGGGTGGACTATTTGCTAGATACGCAATCGGCAAACTATACAAACAAGGAATTAACATAAGGTTCGTAAATTTCCTTACATTTGCGACTCCTCATGTTGGGGTTTCATTCAAGATCCCTTCGCTGCTTGGAGGTGATGATCTTCGTCCTGATTCTATGGTTTTACGGGACCTAGCAGATTCATTGTTAGAATACGTGCCGGCTCTGGCCGCCTTTGAGACCAGGGTATCGGTCGTAAACACTTGTGACGATCGACCAGTTTGTTATGAATCAGCCTCGTTGTTCAATAAAAACGAAGACCCGTTAAATCTATCACACATCAAACACCATGGCCGAACAACCTACAAAGAACAGACTGTCGAATTCATAATGGCCGGTTTATTTTCCCTACTTCTTCGTATTCTTAGAATTCTCAAAGTAGGTTTACCCCTAGATAACAATTTCGAAGAAAAAGGAAAGTTACATGCTGAAACATTGCAACAATATGCACCCTTCACAGTTTTGTCAGTATTTTTTGACGTTGTAGATGCACACAGTACTATCATTGCACGTTCTCCTTTCGGTAATAAGGCCAAGGGACGCGCACTTCTTCATCACATCTTTTCATCCCAACATGGGGCTTCTTTGTGGATACATCATTGATTGTCCGCGGATTCATACAATAAGTACAATTTCTCAGAGTGCCCCGATGGGGTACGATGCTGGGCCGAAACAATCTAGGTCCACCGGGGCGAGGGTCAGGTCTTTCAGCGCCACATCAAGTATGTGACGAAGGTCAAGATTCGATTTAATAACTTAACTTCCTTCTGGTCCATTCACTGATGTAGAATCAATCGGCCTAGTGCAATGTTGAACCTGACTCAGGAAAGCCAACCACGGCTCGATCAAAATGAAACGGAATAGGATTTACTCAATGACCTGGCGCCTGCACAATACTAATCCTAAACCACGATTAGTTATTTCAATGAACTCCCCTAGGGTGATTTTTTCGTTTCTATTCTTACTGCTCGTATCGTGTGCATCCCAAAATGGGCACCTAGCGGTACCTCTTTATGGAGAGTTTTGCGGACCAGGTCACCCAAATCTCGACCACATACCATTGGACCAACAGTCAGCTGCCTTCGAAGACCTTGAGCCAAAGGATGACATAGATCGCGCCTGTAAAGTGCATGATGAATGCTTCGCTGCAAAAGGCTACTTCGACCCTGACTGTGATCGGAGTATGGTTTCGACCTTGAAGGAGTTAAATCTGGAAGAAATTGAGTGCCGCCATGTGGCTGCTGACATTATTGGTGTTTTTCATCTCACTCCAATTGTAGACAATAAACCCACAAACGTAATTTCTCGAATGATGGAAAGGCTTTTGGGGTCTGCTGACGCCGGAGCCCGACTTGCTCTTCGCCCAGTTACCTGGTTCTTCGGGTATCCTGAAGAAGACCAATTATGTAACACAATTAACCAAAACTCTTAACAAATCCGAAATCCGAGTAAGGGGTGGAATCTTTTGTTGAATAATTAGGATCCTTCCAGCAGCGGCTGACTAGCGATTGAGCGTCAGATCTTGCATGGGCACATTTCTCTTGATTTGATCTTCGAACTTCATCAACCACCCACACACGACATCCTTGATGGATTGTTTGGCAAAGCGACTGTGCTTGATGGTCAAGGCGTACGTGTACGGCCAGGCTTCAGATCATAGTAAGGGGGTCATCTCTTCTTTTGTGAGTGCATTCGAATCGAGAACCTGTAATTCACGCTCCTCCGTCTTCTTTTCCACAAACGAAATTATACTCTTGGCCACCAGTTCCTTTTGGGAATCGCAATGGTTCGAAAATATCGTGCCGTTCGCGATTTCTGCCTGCAGTGGGCATCCGCCGCCGCAGGTCAACGCCACCGAACAGCTTCGACACGGCTCATGGCTGGCGACGTTTCTGGATTGATACGTGTCGTATCGGTTGTCGACAAAGTCCACCAGGCCTTCGTTCGTGACGACTCCGATTCGTTTGTTTGTATATCCCGCCTCTTCATAGCATCCATACACATCCCCATACGGGTCGAACAACATGGAGTACGGCCGGTTTTCCATACAAAACATGGTCTTATTCAAGAAGATGTTTCCGCGATCATCAAAGAAGTTTCTCATGGTCCCACACGTTTTGTCATACGGTGAGGCCATTGATGACACGCCCTTCTTCTCCATCTCATTGGCCAGTTTCCATTGTGAGAATATCTCTGGAAACACGTCGGATTCTGTTTTGGTATGGGCTTCGTGTACGGCGTTACAATAAAGGCTGACATTGCGAAGTTTGGATACCCCCCGCTGGTCCAGAATTTTTTCTAGATCCTTGAGCGTCCCCAATGACTCTACGGTGACGTTGATGCGAAGAGCGATATTGACTCCTTTCGCTGACAGCCAGTGTATGTTCTCGACGATCGTATCGAATGTCTTTTCACCTGACATGGGAATACGTGACTTATTATGAATGTCTGGTATGCCATCCAGCGAGATCTGTACGTTGTTGACCTTCCCATGTTCTTCCCCGAATACGTTCGGAAACTCATTGACTCGGGTTCCGTTTGAAATTGCGCTGACCTCATGGCCACCAAGCTGAGCATAATACAGCGCTCGCTCGATTGCGGGAATATTCTCTGGCGTAAACGGTTCGCCGCCGTACAAGGAGATTTGAAGGCTGTTGGACGTGCT
Source organism: Nitrospirales bacterium (assembly GCA_029261305.1). The sequence goes on along the minus strand of JAJDBO010000139.1, from coordinate 207 downwards.
TCCGTACAGGGTCGGAATGGTCTTCGTGAACAGGGTATCGACAAAGTCTGGAGACATGGAGCGTAAGGACGGTCCATTCTTGTCGCGTAACTCGTTTTGATAACAATACGGGCATCGAAGGTTACATGCATAGGACACGGCTAACATGATGAAGCCAGAGGAGACGGATGCCCTGTTTTTTTGGTGCAGTTTATTCACATATTCGAC
>JAJDBO010000138.1 GCA_029261305.1 Nitrospirales bacterium | reverse complement strand
GATGTTGATCTTGGCAGTACTCTTTCCTCCTTGGGAGGCTGCGCCAGGGAAGCCTCTCGCGTATTTGGGTATGCATTTTATCCAATCTCCGCCGGAACCGGGGGCGGTGATTAGTAAGTTGCTGCAATCGATTGAGTTGGTGACGATTGCGATTGGGGGGATGTATTTGTCTTGGTTGTTTCGGGAACAACCACGGGATGGGAAATAAGGTTTCTGATTTTATTTAAAGCGGGGTTTCGGCCCCGCGCGACGAGGTCCTTTTGTTTCGGCAAAAGGACCCAAAACCATTTCTGCCTGTGCGCGGCCCCGAGGGGGTCCCTCCGCCTCCGCCCCGAATAAGATGGCTCAGAAACTCGCTACGCTCAGACAGTCTTCGCCAGAGAAGTCGATTCGGGGCTGCGGCTCCGCCGCGCACAACGCAGGAGATAATTAAAAAGCCTATTTCTAGAAGAATTAAGACCGAAGGGTTTGGTGTGGAATATCAGCTTTCCCCCCCGTCATTCACGACATCTTTTTATCTAGCCTCCAGGCTTTCTCTTAGTTTTTTTAATGCATGAGCTTCCTTATCGCCCCAATCTCCTTGCCTCCAATAATCACCAAAGTGTTTCCCTGTTTCGGGGCTTAAGATCTTTGCTTTCACACTTTCAATATTTCCACTTCCCCTAAGCTCGACAATCCAACTCATTGCTGCTGCTAGATCTTGTGCGTATACAGAACGGTCATCAGAAAAATTTGTATTAGCAAAACAGTCCTGGATAACGGTCATGAAATCCAATACTTTTTGCACCAACTCATCATTCGTCATCGTAAAATGGACCTTCTTAGTTGATCTATTCTGAACTATATAGAAGCTTGGGGTTTACCTACGGCAGGCCTGATAAATGGCAAAGCTTGGAGAACGGAAGATGGCATCCGACGGACTTTTCCGGTTGTATCAACTGTCACGAGCGTTGCGGTGCCTTCTACTACCAAGCGTTGGGATTTTTGTTCTTTTATGGTGTGGGTGAAGATTAGGGCGGTTTTTCTTTTTGGGGCAACTGTTGTATCGATTGTTAGGGTTTCGCCGTAGTGGGCGGAGGAGCGGTAGAAGACTTCGGCGTGGGTCACCAGAAATAGAATGCCTTGTTTTTGTAGTTCGGCGACCGACAATCCGTGGTCGGCTAGGTATTCGGTTCTTGCTCGTTCGAAGTATTTTAGGAAATTGGCGTAGTAGACTACTCCGCCGCAGTCTGTGTCTTCGTAGTAGATCTTTATATCCACGGATGTTCAGGAGCCTATAGCGTCATGGAGGGAAATCTTGGGAGCGAGGATTCCTCAACTTTGGTCAGTTTAAGCACAAGGGCGTAGAGCTGTTGAAACCGATCGGTTTTGGTGGTGTGAAATCCATGGCCTAAGACACTCTGATAGGCGGAATCCAAGAGTGTTTTCATTTTGGGCCATTCTGTCACGAACGATTGCCCCATGGGGTCGCCGAATCCGGCCAAGGCTCGAAATTGTGCTGGGAGCGTGAGTTTATATTTCCCATCGACATCATCTAACATGCTGGTGCGGCACGGCTCCTGGAGCGCCTGTGGCAATTGATCCGGCTGTACATCCCAGGTTTTGACATTGAATTGTTTGATGAGCTTGTGCTGGGCGAAGGCTTCGAGACCACGTAAGAGTGTTAAGGTTGCGACTTCAATCTGATGATCTCGTTCCGCTCGACGTTTCGCATGAGCGATTAGATCAAGGCCAATAGACAATTTCACGTCGTGAGGATCCAGCACAATGCTTTCCAGAAACGTGGCATTGGTTTTGAGCGAGCCAAGCACGGAGGATAGGCCAGGAGGCCCGCCCCAGACTGATGCCAGTTCCAAAGACTTGTGAGACGTCTTGAGTTTTTCCCATGCCTCTCGGTAGTGAAAGGCTTCCCAATGGGCATAGCCTTCCGCTACATCAGCTAGTGCATGATAGAGTGGTTTTAAGCTTCCACTCACTAAGCTTTCCACTTGACGAAATTTCTTGGCGGCGGACAAACATGCACCTTGGTTGAATAGGAGGGAGGCTTCTCGTCTGGAATAATGCGCACCCTCATTCCAAGGATTGCTTTCTTCCCATGCCTTGGGTGCATCCCCAACCATGACAGTTTTACTTTCCGATGCCGGGCTATCATCATTACTTATTTGAAGGACCTTTGAGGTAAAGGGGCTGCTCGCTAACGCCACGGCGGCGGCCATGGCAGGTGTTGCGGCACTGAAGTCCACGACCAGCTCTCCCGGCTGGACGCCCCATGCCTTCAGGATGTCGGGAAGGCTTTTCGTAATGGCAAGATGTGACTGTGAAAAACTTTGGGGGTCGGACGTCAGAATCCAATCCCAGCGCTGAGGCATTGTGGCAATTTGCGGCTGGACTAAAGATTCGATGGTGTCTTTTTCAGATTCAGCGAGGAAAAAGCAAAGCAGTTCTGGTGACAAATGATTGATGCAAGCCACCGCTGGAGCTGGGTCGCTCCCTACCGCAATTAGCAAGGCCTTGGTTTGATATTCAGTAATCATGGTGAGTTGATGATAGCA
>JAJDBO010000137.1 GCA_029261305.1 Nitrospirales bacterium | reverse complement strand
GGCGTCACCAAACCTGAAGGCCAATGGGACAAACACCTTGATGCCAATTCGCAAGAGTTTGGCGGCCACCCAAACACCCTAGCCCCAGACATTCTCACCATACCCACAGAGCCCTTATCTCTAGAACTTCCGCCTTACGCAGTGCTGGTCTACCTCAATCCTTTATAAAAAGAATTGCTCCTTCGCAAATTATGTTAGATACTCTGAACAATGAAGGTTGTTCACCAATTGCTCATGACCATAGTTATCACGTTGGCTTAAATACCGCCAAAGATTCTTGGACAACTGAGGCCATTCGATAATGTCCGTTGATTCTCTCGATAATGATCCACTGTGGTACAAAGATGCCATTATTTATGAACTCCACGTGCGTGCCTTTCATGATAGCAATGCCGATGGCATTGGCGATTTTCGCGGCCTCACAAAAAAGCTCGACTACCTCCAAGACCTCGGCATCAACGCCATCTGGCTACTCCCGTTTTGTCTTTCTCCGCTGAAAGACGATGGCTACGACATTTCCGATTACACCAATATCAATCCATCATACGGCACTCGACGGGATGTCCAGGCATTCGTAAGGGAAGCCCATCGACGTGGGTTACGAGTCATCACCGAACTGGTAGTCAACCATACATCTGACCAACATCCTTGGTTTCAACGTGCTCGCAAAGCTCCCAGTAACAGTAAGTGGCGAAACTTCTATGTGTGGAGTGACACCCCCGAACGCTATAAAGGCACGAGGATTATCTTTAAAGATACCGAGCTATCCAACTGGTCATGGGATCCCGTGGCCAAGGCATATTATTGGCACCGATTTTTTTCACATCAACCGGATCTCAACTTTGAGAGCATCGACGTTCAAAAGGCTCTCATCCAAGTCATGGAGTTTTGGCTAGACTTGGGCGTGGATGGGCTCCGATTAGATGCTGTGCCCTACCTGTACGAAGAAGAAGGCACGAGCTGTGAGAATCTCCCACCGACCCATGTGTTTCTAAAAAAACTTCGGAAACACATCGACAAAAAATATAAAAATCGGATGTTACTCGCCGAGGCCAATCAATGGCCTGAAGATGCAGCCGCCTATTTCGGAGAGGGCGATGAATGCCACATGAATTTTCATTTCCCTCTAATGCCCCGCATGTTCATGGCCATCCAAATGGAAGACCGTTTTCCCATTATCGATATTTTAGAGCAAACACCAGCCATTCCTGAGAGTTGCCAATGGGGGTTGTTTCTTCGCAACCATGATGAACTCACGTTGGAAATGGTCACCGATGAAGAACGTGATTATATGTACCGCGTATTTGCCCATGATCGCCAAGCTCGAATCAATTTAGGCATCCGCCGCCGCTTGGCTCCACTCTTAGGCAATGATCGAAAGAAAATTGAGCTGATGTACAGCTTGCTGTTCACCATGCCTGGAACGCCGGTTATCTATTACGGCGAAGAGTTTGGTATGGGAGATAATTTTTATCTCGGCGATCGCAATGGCGTCAGAACCCCAATGCAATGGAGCGCGGATCGCAATGCCGGCTTTTCACAAGCCAACCCGCAAAAGCTCTACCTGCCGATCATCATGGATCCCGAATATCATTACGAAGCGCTCAATGTGGAAATTCAACAAAATAATTCACAATCCCTCCTCTGGTGGATGAAACGCACTCTCTCCCTTCGTAAACAGTACAAAAGCTTTGGGCGAGGCACCATCGAATTTCTTCATCCAGCGAATCGAAAAGTCTTGGTCTTCCTTCGACAATTTGAAGACGAAACCATTCTCGTCGCTGCAAATATGTCGCGCTATGCCCAATGTGTGGAATTAGACCTTTCCCAATTTAAAGGCCTGATCCCCACGACTCTATACGGGCGGAACAAATTCCCCCCCATCGGAGAGTTGCCCTACTTCCTGACACTCGGTGGCCATACCTTCTATTGGTTTCTCTTGGAAACACCGACCACCGAAGGCACGACCACTGGACTGTCTACCGACACGCTGCCCTCGCTATCGGTGTCGCGAGATTGGGAAACGTTAACACGTGGCCGAGACAAATCGAAGTTAGAACGGATTCTGCCTCAATACCTAAACTCTCGTCGCTGGTTTGGCGGAAAAGCTCGAATGATCCAGGGGATCCACATTTCGGAGACAGTGCCCATCCCTGCCGATAACCCCATCACGATTTTATGCTTTTTGAATGTCGAATACACCGAGGGAGAAGCCGAGTCATATATTTTACCCTTGGCGTTTGCCTCATCTGATAAACCCACCTACTTTGAAGATACACCAGCGGCCATTGCCAACATCACCATTCAGAATAAAGGACACCAAGTAGAAGGATTGCTGTATGACGGGATCTGGAGCCACGACTTTCTTAAACTGTTGATAACCAGCCTTGCCAAAAGTCGGAGGGTGAATGGACCCAAGGGTGACTTTCTTACGACATCGATCAAACCCTTTCGGCGTCATTTGCAACAAGAAGGTCCAACGTTAGAACCCACGCTCCACCGGGGAGAGCAAAGCAACACCTCCATTTTGTATGGCGAACAATACATGTTAAAAATCTTTCGGCGGGCCGAAACCGGGATCAACCCTGATTGGGAAATTGGCCGATTTCTTACGGAGAAAGGATTTCCTCATACCGCCCACGTGGCTGGCCTCCTCGAGTACCAACCAGACGCCGGAGATCCTACGACGGTCGGAATCTTACAATGCTTTGTACCCAATGAAGGCGATGCCTGGCGATTTACTTTGGACGAAATCGGACGATATTTTGAAAAAGCCTTGACGCTTCCAGCACTCGACGCCTCAGATCCTGCTCTTTCTAGAAAACCCATCTTGGAATTACTTCACGAGGATATTCCCGATAGCGCCGAGGAAATGATTGGTGGGTATTTGGAAGAAGCCCGACTACTTGGCCAACGCACTGGGGAATTACATGTCACACTGGCCTCCGATTTAGAAAATCCTTCGTTTATGCCTGAACCCTTTACCGATTTTTATCGACGAGGATTGTACCAAAGTATGATTGGGCCGATTGCACAACACTTCCCATTGCTCAAACAACACATCAAAGAACTTCCCGACTCTCTGCAACCTCTGGCTAAACAAGTGACGACACTCGAGTCCACCGTTCGCAAACAGTTCCTCCCTATTCGTGACCTGAAAATCACTGCGAAGCGACTGCGGATTCATGGGGATTATCACCTTGGACAGGTCCTATACACAGGGAAAGATTTCTTCATCATAGACTTTGAGGGTGAACCAGCCCGTCCTCTCAACGTTCGCCGACTCAAGGAATCACCCTTGCGAGACGTGGCAGGAATGTTGCGTTCATTTCATTATGCGGCCTATGCGTCATTAATTGGAAAAGTAGCCGGCATTCGGCCTGAAGACTTTTTAGTCTTGGACTCCTGGGCAAAGCTTTGGCAGACCTGGGTGAGCACC
>JAJDBO010000136.1 GCA_029261305.1 Nitrospirales bacterium | reverse complement strand
TTACTGTTGCGGACGCAAAAACGTATTTAGGGAGTCGGGGCCTTCCGATTCGACAGGTGAATGGTGATGAATAGCGATTCAAACGTGGTCAACGAAAAGATGTTGGAAACGCTCCAATTCGATGCCCAGGGACTTTAGCCTGCGGTGATTCAGGATTGGAGAAATGGCACGGTGCTTATGCTTGGGTTTATGAACCAGGATGCAGTCGTTCATACAATGCAAACGAGGCATGTACATTTTTGGAGTCGCAAGCGGAAAAAATTATGGAAAAAAGGAGAAGTGTCAGGGAACTTTCTCCAAGTGAAACGATTATTCGTCGATTGCGATTATGACACTCTTCTTATCAAGGCTGAACCCGTGGGCCCAACCTGTCACACCGGGAGTCGGTCCTGTTTTTTCTCTGAAATACTAGACGATGGTATCTCTTTGGAACCAGAGAGTGAAGAAGCCAACGGAACGATACTTGATGGTCTCTATGAGATGGTGTTGAAACGAAAACAGGATCTCCAAGCAGGCTCTTATGTCGTGTCCCTGTTGAAGGGGGGAGATGATCGAGTGCTTAAAAAAATCACTGAGGAAGCTGGGGAAGTCTTACTGGCGGTGAAAAATCACAACAAAGAGGAAATTGTCTACGAGGTGGCAGATCTCTTGTTTCATACCATTGTGACGCTGGGGCATTGTGGTATTCCCGTGACGGAAATTCAGCAAGAGCTAGGCCGACGGTTTGGACAATCGGGGCTCAAGAGTAAGCCTGAGCCCTGATAAATAGAGATTCAGGTCAGCATATGAATCCCCATCCATAATTTTTTTTGGAATCCTTCCTCATTTGACTTGTTTTTGATCCCTTGCTATAGTCCAAAAATTATTTCTTATTTTACAATAGCTTACAAAAAATCTACCCTTCATAAACCTGGTTAGCAGAGAGGCCTTAGGGAAGAGCCTTGGCAACCGATCGGGGTGGAATTCCACCTACTACCATCCAACAAATCCGTGACGCCATTGATATCGTGGATGTCGTATCTCGGTATGTCACTTTGTCTAAGATTGGCCAAAACTATCGTGGCCTTTGCCCATTTCACAACGAGAAATCCCCGTCTTTTACTGTCAACACCACGCGGCAAATGTTTTATTGTTTTGGTTGTGGCACTGGGGGGGATGTTTACTCCTTCTTAATGAGTCGAGAGCGATTTAGTTTCGTTGAAGCGGTTACAGAACTTGCACAACAAGCCAGCATCGAAATCCCTCAATCTTCCTTCCAAGGCTCTCCGAGTTCAAATCCTGACCAACGAAAAACCCTTGAACAATTTCATGCCTTGGCAAACTCGTGGTTCCAAAAGAATCTGCACGATTCCACACAGGGGCAAGGTCCATTGGCCTACCTTCAAGCCCGCGGGCTAACCGTGAATACGTTGAAAGAGTTTGGCGTTGGCTTTGCCAACTCATCTTGGGATGATCTGACCCATCATCTTTTACGCAATGGAGCGAAGACCGAAGATCTTGTCCTGAGTGGATTGGTCGTGGCTAAGGAGGGACGCGATTCTCAGGTAACGAAACGGGAAGGCTATTATGATCGTTTTCGGTCGCGAGTGATGGTGCCGATTATGGATTTGCGCGGTAACGTTATTGCCTTTGGCGGTCGTATATTGGAAGACGGAACTCCCAAATATTTGAATTCGCCTGAAACCCCTATTTTTAACAAAGGCCGATGTCTTTTTGGATTGGATCGGGCTCGTGATGCTGCTAGTCAACTCAACACCTTATTGGTTGTTGAGGGATACTTTGATGTGATGGTTCTGCATCAATTTGGCATTCATCACGCGGTGGCTCCGCTTGGTACGGCATTGACTGCTGAGCATGTTGCACTGATCCGACGGTTCGTCAAAAATGTCGTCTTGATGTTTGATGGCGATGCTGCAGGACTGAAGGCGACGTTGCGGACTCTGGACATATTCGTCAATAGCGGAGTGACGGTTAAAGTTGTTCGATTGCCATCGGGCGAAGATCCAGACTCGTTTGTCAGATCCAATGGTGCCGATCAATTATTGACACTTCAGCAACAGGCTCATTCTTTAGTCGAATTTGCAGTGGAGCAATGTCTTGAGGGGGCCACGCAGGCCTCGATTGAAGAACGAACTCGGCGAGTCGATGATGTGCTTCGGATTTTGGCCAAGGTGTCCCACCCGATTGAAAAAGAGGAATATTATAAACAAGTGGCCGAACGATTGGGTATACGACAATCGTTACTCATACAGCGATCACCTGTCCTATTAGCTCAAGAGGCATCCCGCGCTTCTCATCAACGTGACCGAGCTACACCAAAACAAACTCGCCCGCAAACTCGAAAAGGAAATCGTGAGGAGCGGGACTTAGTCATGATGTTAGTCCAGGGAATGCTTGAACCAGAACATCTCGCCGCCTTGCGCGAAGAGCATTTTACAGATCCGCAGTATCGCAGCCTTGTGGAAAAGAGCCGTTTTCATATTAACGAAAGTGGACAATTGGATCTTGAGACCTTTATGGCCGAAGCCGGAGGTGATCCAGACCATGCTTCATTGGTGGCTCAATTGGCGGTGTCGGATCAACATTTTGATGATTGTCATGACTATATTAAAGGGTGCTTGAGTGCGTTAGAGCGAAGAAGGGTGAAATCCACACTGGATGGGCTTATTACTCGCCTTCGAGTGGCTGAACGTGAGCAACAGGTGACAGAAATTGATGCCATCAATGCAGAGATAGAATCCTTGCGGGAGCACAAAGCCGGTCTTACGGCCTGATGGTTCGGCCTACTTGACGAGAGGATATTTCATGGCGAAAACCGTACTATCGAGAAAATCGAAAGTGGTTGTTGCTGTCGAGAAAAAGAAAAAACGGGTTCCGTTGAAGTCGGTGAGTTCCGCTGT
>JAJDBO010000135.1 GCA_029261305.1 Nitrospirales bacterium | reverse complement strand
ACCCCAGAGTCTGGTACCGGAATCACGGCATCAGCCTGAACAAAGGATTCTTTGGCTAATTGTCGCCCTAAGGCTTTTCGCACGGGATACACGGCATAATTGCCAAAAATTTTTGACTCAGGCCTGGCAAAGTAGACATATTCAAACACACATTTGGCCGGATTTTCTGGAGCGTTAAAGGGGTGATGTGAAGTCATCCCTTCGTCATTGAACACAATCACCTCTCCAGGTTCGACTGCACGGATAAATTCCGCACCGATTAAATCAAAGGCACAGGTTTCGGAGGCCACGATCCAGGCATCTTTATACCGGCCCAAGCATAGAGGGCGAAATCCATAGGGATCGCGCGCAGCGACCATTTCATGCTCTGTTAAGAACGCGAGAGAATAGGCACCCCGAACGAGCGTGAGGGCTTCAATTAATCGGTTGAGGAAAGTTTCACCTTTGGAATGGGCGATCAGATGAACGATGACTTCAGTATCTGAGTCGGATTGAAAGATGGAGCCATAGGCTTCGAGTTCGCTACGAAGCATCGACGCATTGGTGAGGTTGCCATTATGTGCCACGGCTAAATTTCCAAAAGCATAATTTACCGTCAGCGGTTGGACATTCTGGAGGCTACTATTCCCAGCGGTGGAGTACCGATTATGGCCAATGGCTTGGTTTCCACGCAGACGCCGGATAATCTTCTTGGTGAAAATGTCAGCAACCAGCCCCATGCCCTTTTCCACATTAAACTTCTGTCCATCTGATGACACAATTCCAGCGCTCTCTTGCCCTCGATGCTGAAGGGCATAGAGGCCCAGGTATGTCAGATTCGCAGCTTCTTTATGGCCGTAAACTCCAAAGACCGCACATTCATCGTGGAACTTATCCGGCATTATTAAGTCCGAATGGTCAGTTTCGAACGAAAGGGGATTATTAGAAATCGAAGGATTTTTCATAAATTTAAAATCTTAAGTTCGACTCAAGGTTAACTTTAAGTTTACTCGTGAAGCTTACGCTCTAAGCTGGAATTCCAAGTTTCAAATAATTCTAAAATTGGCAAATGAATGGATGATCCCGCTGTTGAATGTTTTCCATTAACCTGAAGAATAAAGTCTTCTCCTCCAATCTCACCGATATCCAAAGCAGGAACTTCAAGCTCCTTGGCAAGAGCCAAAACCTGTTCTGCATAATCTGGAGAAACAGAAATGATCACCCTGGATGGCGTTTCTCCAAAGAGCAAGGCATCTACTCGTTGCCGGTCTAAATCAAGATTCATACGAGCACCCAAAGGTTTCCCTTCGGCAGTCTGTGGGGAGAAACAACATTCGGCCAGGGCCACAGCCAACCCACCATCGGAACAATCATGCGCCGATTGAATCCATCTATTTTGGATCATTTGAAGGAGACAATCCTGAAGGGCCTTTTCCGTCTCCAAATTGAGCCAAGGCGGGCTCCCCTGCTCCCGATAATGTACGACTTTGAGATACTCGGTTCCACCTAAATCTTCCTTCGTCTCTCCAAGAAGAATGATTCGATCCCCTGAGTTCTTGAACCATTGGGTGGTGGCATTTTCGGCAGGCTCGATCAGCCCAACCATACCGATCACTGGGGTAGGATATATCGAGAGAGCATTCGTCTCATTGTAAAGACTTACGTTTCCGCTCACCACAGGCACGTTAAACGCTCGACAGGCATCGGTAATGCCTTCGACCGCCAGTACGAACTGCCACATAATATCTGGTCGCTCGGGATTGCCAAAATTGAGACAGTCGGTTACGCCAATGGGTTGAGCCCCAGAACACACCAAATTCCTAGCCGCTTCGGCGACAGCGAGTGTCGCTCCCACATAGGGATTCAAGAGGCAATACCGGCTATTGCCATCCGTCGTCATGGCCAAGGCTTTATTGGTTCCTTTTATGCGCACAACGGCAGCATCGGACCCTGGCCGTACAAGGGTATTGATGCCCACCATGTGGTCATACTGACGATAAACCCAAGATTTACTAGCAATCGTGGGAGTTTCCAATAATTTGAGAAGAACCTCGCCCGCATCCTTCACATCAGGCACATTGTCAAAGGAGTAGGATTGCAAGACATCCTGATATTCCGGTGGCTTGAACGGACGGTCATACTTTGGAGCGTCATCAGCCAAGGCTTTGGCGGGAATTTCAGCCACGACCTTGCCATTCTCCAAAAGGCGAACGAACCCATCACTCGTCACTTTTCCGACTACGGCGGCATCGATGCCCCACTTTTGACAAATAGCGAGGACTTGACCTTCTTTTCCAGCTTTCGCCACAAGCAACATACGCTCTTGTGACTCCGAGAGCATGAGTTCATAGGGTGTCATATTGGGTTCACGCCGAGGCACATCCGCCAATTCCAGTTCAATCCCCGTCCCTGCTCGCGATGCCATTTCACAGGAAGAACTTGTGAGCCCCGCCGCTCCCATATCCTGAATACCCGCCAAAATATCTTTATCCAAAAATTCCAAACAGGCTTCCAAAAGCAACTTTTCTAAGAAGGGATCCCCAACTTGAACATTGGGTCGCTTCTTTTCCGAAGCATCATCAAAACTGTCGGAGGCCATGGTCGCACCATGAATGCCATCCCGCCCCGTCTTTGCCCCGATGTACAACACTGGATTCCCCACACCCTCAGCCGCGCCGAGTAGCAATTGTTCCGTTTTGACAATGCCCAGGCAGAACACGTTCACCAACGGGTTCTTGCCATAAATATCGTTAAAGGCAATTTCCCCGCCAACGGTTGGCACTCCCATACAGTTGCCGTACCACGAGATGCCAGAG
>JAJDBO010000134.1 GCA_029261305.1 Nitrospirales bacterium | reverse complement strand
TAATGGTACGTCTTGTTCTCGTAGTTTTTCAGGACCGCACCTTTTTCATCCAAGTTCAGCAAGTATTCGTTAGGGAGAATAGGAATTTTCCCTCCTCCGCCTGGGGCATCAATGACAAAATGGGGGACGGCCATCCCACTTGTGTGGCCTTGCAATGATTGAATAATTTTCAGACCTGTTTCCACGGTTGTGCGGAAATGGTTGGTGCCTTTCGTGAGGTCGGCCATATACAAATAATAGGGCTTCACTCGCGCAAGGAGGAGCTGGTGCATGAGGCGTTTCATAATTTCCGGATCGTCGTTCACATCTTTTAACAATACCGTTTGTGCTCCTAGAGGAACCCCAGCATCGGCAAGTCGCCCACAGGCCTCTTTGACTTCCGGCGTCAGCTCGTCAGGATGATTGAAATGCAAGTTCATATAAATGGGATGGTATTGTTTAACGATGGCACAGAGTTCCGGGGTAATGCGCTGTGGGAGGGTGCCTGGTACGCGAGTCCCGAACCGAATAAGTTCCAAATGCGGAATCGTGCGAAGCGCTTTGAGAATGCGTTCGATTAAATGATCTGGTAATAATAGGGGATCACCCCCGGATAAAATAATGTCCCGAACCTCGGTGTGTTCGCGAAGGTAGGCAATGGCTTGATCCAATTCGCCTTTTTTCAGAAACCCAGGCTTACCCACGAGCCGTTTGCGTGTGCAAAAGCGACAATAGATGGGACATTGGTTTGTCACCATGAGAAGGACTCGGTCGGGATAGCGATGAACCAAGTGTGGCACTGGGCTATCTGTGTCTTCTTCTAGTGGATCGTCCGGTGCATCAAAATCTTCCATTTCAATGGCCTCGGGAACGACCTGCTTCCAAATGGGATCGCCGACTGATTTTATTGTGGCGAGAACCGTTGGAGTGATGCGCATGGGATAGGCACCCACGACATCTTCGATCTCCTTCGGGTCCACACCTAAGTGTTTCGCTAAATCCTTGGGTTTCGTGATGCTCTCCGCTAGGACTTTTTTCCAATCATCCATTGAGAATTCCTCGCAGATTAAAAAAGTTGTGGAGTGGAGAACTGCTCTGTCGATAGCCAATAGGCTTGGCCCAGAGTTGTATCATATCGTGGGGCAAAAATCCCCTTTGTGTCAGTTCAGGAGTTTGTCGCATAGGAATCCAAATGTTCTAAAATATCACTAGTCTCGGTTAACACGGTCTCTCTATCAACTAAGACCGGGACATAGCCTTGCCCTGAGACTTCATAGACTTGTTTTCGAAAGGGACGCATGTCAGGGACGATCACGCTTTCGTAGTCAATGTTGAACTCAGAAAGCTTATCTCGAACGACGGCACATTCTGGGCACCATTCTGTGTGATATAGGGTCATCTCAAGTGACTCCAAATTGTCTCGTATTTCGCCTTATAACTTCTTGGTCTCATTTGTCCTGAGTTCGCTACGCACGAATGGCACAAGGAGCCAAAATCGCATCCCGCATACCATGAATGATTTTTTTATCCTTTGGGCACATTGTGGCGAGGATCCCACCTAACGGCGCTTCATTACCCACTACGAAATAATAGGGGGAAAGCCGAACTCGCCCTGACATTTTGACCATGGTTTGCGTCGGCTCATCAACATAGGTCATGTCATACTGTCGACCTTTATGAAACTCTTGGAGTATGTGAGGGCTCGTTTTAAATGCGCCAAGTCCTTGATGTAAAGCCGAGGCCCATTCGGTTTGTGGAATATCGTGCCCAATGATTACCCCTCGGCTGCCCCATGCCAATTCGGAAAACCCCGAGGGTTTGATCACGAATTGTCGCTGTTTTTGTGTGGCTTGAGTCAATTGATGCCAATCCGACACGGCGGAACCCTCAAAGAGTAAATCTGGAATGACGGCTGATGGAGGAATTGGTCGAGGATCTAACACCCAAGTTTTTGGCATGAGGCGGTCAAGTATCTCAAACGTGTCGGCTCCCAAGGTCTTTGACCAAAATGACTCCAGCCTTGGATGGTGGAGTAATGCAAAGGCAAGTTTTTCTTCCATCCAGGGCTTATAAGGCGGGGTAATTTCCACCCGGCCTTTTTTCGCGCTGTACATGATCAGTTCGGATTTGGGAATGTTTTTGAGATCAAACAATTCATAAAATCGATAGATGAGTGCGACAGCCTTCTCACCTGCTGGGGTTGCGATGAATAAGGAATCTTCGGTAAATCGCAAGTCACGGGGATGAACGCCATAGGCTTCAATGCCGTGCTCTTTAGTATGTGAAGCGATCCAGGCCATTTCCGTTCGATAGTCTTCCGCTTCGTCAGATACGATGATGGCCACACATCCAGACGAATTGCCTAACCGTGTTCGAAGTATTGACGCAAATCCTTGGGACATTCCTTGAGTTCCCCCAACAATGGTCTCGCCCAACGCAGCGTAGGCCTCAGACAAGATCGCCGTGGTCCCGATTCCTCCCGGTATGGAGTCGAGTTCGGTGATGGCCATGCCATCTTGTGTGGGAATAACATCTGGACGAATAACATCCGGCAGGACATCGCGAAATCGTTTCATGCGACCATATTCCAGAAGAGCCGGTGGTTTCCCCTGGTCTAAATATTCATGAACCCAAGACGGTTGAGAGCCTTTGGCGCTTTCTAGGTAGAGTCGATTTAGTCCGCGATAGAATTGTAATAAATGGGTGCCAAGAGATTCGAAAAAGGCCACTTCCTTGGGTTCAAGAAAAAAGGGAGTCGGAGAAACCCGCCATTGCGGAGTTTGAGAATTTTCAAACATCTTGGCGTTGACCAGCATATCGGAAACCGACCCGCACCGCTGTTGAGCGTCAACCGTGGATTCAGGATAGGCCTGGGGAGTTGGAGGACGCAGGGAGGCAGATGGGGCTTCTTGAACCATGGAGCCGTCGGCCGTTGGATGTGCCATGATGCGATCGGTGAGGTCGAGTCCTTATGAGGTCCAGCCAGAAGCGGTGATTTTCAAACGCCAGTCATTTCTGGCGAAGGCTAGTCTGTTCCAGGTATTTTTTATTGGATCTTTTAGTCCCAAGCATGAAAAAAGATCGTACCATGTGCCCTTTTGGGTAGACAAGGGATGGTTTTGGTGGGAAAAAGGCAAAAGTGGGCCATAAGATACCAGGTGGAAAAGTGTGAAGTTCTAAACTGATTTATGAGGTGGAAAAAGATTACAATAGCGTCTGTGCCAAACAGCCCCATGCGGTCCCTAAAGAATAAGGGATATTCCAGAGCCGATTCTGATGAAAACAGGTCTGGCTAAACTCACCATTCCTTCTATTTCCCGCCTTCTTCTCACCTTTGATCGGGTGCGGCAATTGGTGCTGACCCAATTTGGAATACCTCGGACTTTCATTGAAGAAGGGGAGTTCGGGGCTGATCCGCTTGGTCAACTGCGGCGTGGCGATGTGCGTCGAGCCTTGGAATGGGACCACCCCGATGGGGCTACTACGCTTTGGCATTCCGCAACGCGTTGATTGGCAAGTACGGATGGAATTGACCGTTGCGCCAAAGTTACAAACCATCCGCCATCCCCTTTGGAGTGTCCAAGAAGTACAGAAAAATGATGGCGCCGAAGATATTAATGTTAACTTCGTATTATGTTCGGAAGGCTAAGATTCCTATTGTCGCCTAATACCGAACGGTGCTAGAAAAATCTTAATCAAGGCTAACGGAATAACGACCAGAGGTTGGCTGTGAGGCGGAGGGCATCAAAATAGGCTTGCTGAATGTCCACGGGATCCAGGTAGAGGGTGTTCAGTCCTTCCCAATGTCCCCGTTCATAGGACAACACACATTTGAGTGCGGCCCCCATCATGCCTTCGTGAAACACCAAGGCATTTTGGCTTTCTTCTGAAAGGGGGACGTGCTGGATGATGTTTGCCAGGGGCATGTCAAATAAAGCATCCAAGACCGAAAAAAGACCAATCGTAAAATAGGGTTCGTGGTCGGCCACTCCCATCGCGATTGCCAATTGTTCTGTCATGGTCGCACGTACAATCGAAGTGACAATGAGTTCAAACGGTTTATTGGGCACACCGATCATTGAGAGCATGATGGTCCAATTTTTTATTTGATTGAGGCCCACCATGCGAGCGGCCAGCGGAATGGAATCGACTTTTTGAGGAAGGCTGAAATGCGCGGAGTTGACGTAGTCCAGCAATTTAAAGCTCAATGACATGTCCTGTTTGATGATCTGATCGATGTCATCAATGTCGATATCCGGATCCTGGAGTTTCGAAAGTAGAGTCAGTGTAGTCATTTGGTTAGAGGGCAGTGAGGAGCTTTCCACTTTCCCCGGCTGGAAGAAAAAGTATCCTTGGAATAAATCAAACCCCCACCGTTTTGCCGAATCGTATAGATCGTAGGACTCTACCCGTTCCGCTAATAATTTGGTTTTGAACGGGGCCACCAAATCCATCTGCTGTTTGATATAGTCAGGATGCTTATCCAGGACATCAATTTTGATGATATCCGCGATTTCAAGCAGGGGCACTTGATTCTCATGAAACACAAAATCATCAAGCGCGATGGTATAGCCTTTATCATGCAGTTGTCGCAGCGCGGAGATGACTTCCTGGTTTGGCGGAACATGTTCTAATACCTCTAACACGACGCGATCTTTCGGCAGCGTGTGGCATTGCTCGTTGAGGACCCACTTTTCGGTGAGATTGATAAATGCCCGATTCGGACCGACGAGGGTATCTAATCCTATTTCTTCAAATGCCTTTTTCATGACGGTGTCGGTCGCAGCCTCGCCGTCAAATGTGGGTTGCGGATTGGTCTCGATTGGACGTGACAACAACTCATACCCAAAGAGCTTGAGATGTTGGTCGTGGATAGGCTGTCGAGCCAGAAATGTGCTCATGTCGTGAAAATTTTACCTTAAGTAAAAATATAATGCTCTATCGTAATAATTCGGTGCGACCTTAAACGAATAAATACTGCTAGAAAGAATGTCGCGCTTAAAAACCTCGAGGGGCAAGATGGCTCGACTCGATAGCTCTTCAAGGTGGTGGGATTTTTTCGGGCTGAGTTGAAGGCCGGTATTGTCCTCGATTGATTCGGTTCTCGGTTGTTGCCCTTCCTTGAACCCCGAGAGTAATATTCCTCGCATCATGGGTTCCGACAATCAAATGCGACGCGAGCGCCTTCTGCCTATGGCTTCGCGAGAGATCCCGCAACTGGTTCCTTCTCAGACCTGCCTAGCATGTGATGTCTGTTGCCGGTTTCCAGAACAGGATAGTTTCTTGCGTCCATATTTCACTAAGGAAGAAATTGATTTTGCCCTCAATCGGGGGATGGATCCTGTCTATTTTTCTGATCCCAATGGGTGCCAGGTTGCAGTGGTGCCTCATCCTCGTGGTGAAGGGTACCTATGCCCTGCATTTGATCCAGAAACCTCGCATTGCCGAATTTACGAAGTGCGGCCCCTGGATTGCCAGATTTATCCGTTTACCATCATGTGGGATTCCGACCATAAAGACGTGTTGCTTGGGTGGGATCAGAAATGTCCTTGGATGATGACTGAAGCATCAGCAGGCATGAAAGTTGTTCGGTTAATTCCAGAGGCTGAGGCGTATGCCGGCCAAATCTTGGAGCGATTTGAGCACGATGAGCAGGTGATAAAATTTGTCAGCCGAAACCCTCGATTGATTACGCCCTTTCAAGAGGACGTTGTGGTGGTTGCCCGATTGGAAGTGCTCTCGCAACATTTTTTTACCGAACGACCTTCAAAATAAATTCATTTTTCAGTTTCGGTCGATCTAGTTCTTCCCCAGGCTTCTATGGCAATCGATCTTCAACCTTTAACCCTGAGCGATCGAACTCAAATCGAAAGGGCCATTTCTGCGACCCCAGTCTTGCAATCGAGCCCTTTGTCCATGCTGGCCTTTGCCCCTCATTATATCTGGCGGCATCAGTTTCGATTTTTTTTGAGTCTAACCAACGGTTGGGTTGTGTTATTCGCTGAATATGCGGATGGCATCTATGCCCCGCTTCCCCCATTAAGATCTGTTCCGATAGAAGGTGCATCAGTATCCTTCGCGTCCTATGCCGAAATCCTGGGGATGGTGTTTGACTTTATGAAAGAGCAAAACGGTGGAACGCTAGTCTCTCGAATTGAAAATATTCCCGAAGAGTTGAAGGATGAGTTTCAGTCCGCAGGGTATCAGCTTCGACCAAAAGATTCGGACTATCTCTACCGAACCGAAGATCTAGTGCATCTCAAGGGTGATCGGTATAAATCCCAGCGCGCGGCATGTAATCAATTCATCAGATCCCACACACCAATCTTTGAACCCTATTTCTCTTCTGCCCAGGATGCCTGCCTAGCGTTGTTTGATCAATGGGCTGAGCAAAAGCAACAAGTCGGTCCAAGCGACCAAGGTGACGCTCCGTGGTGGAGCCAAGCTATGTTGGAAGATTCACGAAGAGCGCATGAAGAGGTGTTTGCACATGCTGAGGAACTTGGTCTCATGGGGCGCGTGGTGAGGGTGGGGGAAACTGTGTCTGGTTACACCTTTGGCTATGCCCGCAATACAGAGGTCTTCTGTGTATTAATAGAAGTGGCGGATCGTGTCATTTCGGGGTTGGCGCAGTATCTGTTTCGTGAACTGTGTCGGGAATGTTCGAATTATGAATTCATCAATACGATGGATGATTCTGGTCTTTCCAGCCTGGCGCATTCCAAGCGGGCGTATCATCCTTCTCGATTGGTATCAAATTACATCGCGACCATGGGTACCTGACTTGTCCATGTTTGGAACCCCCAGTATAATGCCCTTTCTTATTTTTCAACGGTGCAACATTCAGATGTAAGTGAGAAATGTCATGAAGGGCCAAGAACTCGACATCGAACAATATCGACTATCCGAAGAGCCGTTTTATGAAGAGGTCAATGGCGAAATTGGATTGGTCACCATTGCCTCCCAAACCAAAATGCCGGTGATGCTCAAAGGCCCAACCGGGTGTGGCAAAACTCGGTTTGTGCAACACATGGCCTATAAGTTAGGGCGTCCACTCATCACGGTGGCTTGCCATGAAGATTTGACGGCGTCGGATTTGGTTGGCCGGTATCTACTCAAGGGGGAAGAAACGGTGTGGGTCGATGGGCCGTTAACACTTGGTGTGAAACACGGCGCTATCGTCTATTTGGATGAGATCGTCGAAGCGAGAAAAGACACGACGGTGATCGTGCATCCCTTGAGTGACGATCGTCGCTTTTTGCCCATCGAAAAACGTGGACAAATTATCGAGGCGGTCGATGACTTCATGCTGGTGATTTCCTACAACCCTGGCTATCAAAGTGTGTTAAAGGAATTGAAGCAAAGCACGAAGCAGCGATTTATGGCCGTTGAGTTTACCTATCCGCCGTCTGAAATCGAAACCAGAATTATCGAGCGTGAAGCCAAGGTTTCGACAGAAATCTCGCAAAAACTCGTCAAACTTGCCAGTAAGGTTCGCAACTTGCGCAATCATGGGCTAGAGGAAGGCGTAAGTACGAGACTCTTAATTTATGCTGGCACCTTGATCCAGCAAGGAGTCCCATCTGAGAAAGCTTGCGAGGCTGCGATCATTCGGCCCATTACTGATGATCCTGACATGCATCGCAGCATTCAGGAATTGGTCAAAGCTATTTTTTAACTTGCGCTGTTAAGCTATCGTAACCACAGTGATGGGTTCTGATTTCCCGCATTAGAGTATTCATGACATTCCGTTAAACCACGTCCATGTCTGAACCGCAAAACATTCTCGCGATCGTGTACGATTTCGATCATACACTCAGCCCGCATTACATGCAGGACCACACGATTCTGCGTCACGCTGGAATCGACCCTTCAGAGTTTTGGCCAAGTTGCACGGCGTTGATTAAAGAACGCGGGTATGATCAAGAACTCGCCTACATGAAACGGATGTTGGACTATGAGGCGATTCGCAATCTCTCTAATGCGGATTTACACGCTATGGGGCCAGATCTCACGTTTTTCCCTGGTGTGCCAGATTTTTTTGAAGAACTGAATGCAATCGTGCATCAGCCTCGGTACGCAGAATGGGATATTCATCTTGAACATTATGTCGTGACGTCAGGCCTGAAAGCCATTTTAGATGGCAGTCACATCGCCCAAAAGGTCAAAGCTATTTTTGGGTGCGAATTTGATGAAGACCAAGGCCATATTCATTTTCCCAAGCGCACGATCAGTCACACCCAAAAAACACAGTTCCTGTTCCGGGTGAATAAGGGACTGCTGAATCTAGAGCAGGATGTCAATGATCATATGCCGGAAGAAGCTCGACGAGTGCCGTTTCGTCATATGATATATGTGGGGGATGGTCCAACGGATGTGCCGTGTTTTACCGTCATCAAAAAAAATGGTGGGTTAGCTGTGGCAGTGTACAATCCCAACGACACCACGAGAAAGTCATTTAAAAAGTGTTACGATCTCACCCGGCATGCCGATCGCGTGCATTTCATGGCTCCAGCGGATTATCAAACCGGCAGCCAGCTTCGCCTCATCCTCGAACAACACCTCACCGAACTAGCCGATGGCATGGTAGAACGACGACGTCAGGCCATTGAAGGGACTCGTGTTCCCGCGCCTCCTCCCTAATGTTTGGGAAGTGAAACGCCAGGAGCAAATAGCCATTTTTTCCCCTTCAGTTTCTTCGTTGCGTAGGTCTTCCCAGGGGAGTTAAGCTGATTAAAGAAGGTAAACTTCTGGCCGGAAGGGGATATCTACTAATGTTGAACAATGACCAACATACGAAATATGTCATTAATTATATGCTGCAGGCCCTGTGGATCTTGTTGACGGTGGCCGTACTGATCAGTCATGCCCATGGGCAGACCACACCTGGTTTCACTCCCCAAGAAGCCAAGAAAGAAATGTCTGGACCCAAGGCTTCACATCAACGGATCATGGCCCTCGACCAAATAAATTGGAAACTGCCGCAGTCTTCATTTAACTGGGTCGCCATGGCCCGTGATATACAGACGCCATGGGATTCGCACGGCCGGTCAGGATGGATGACCGATG
>JAJDBO010000133.1 GCA_029261305.1 Nitrospirales bacterium | reverse complement strand
CACATAGGCTTCGAAGTACAAGATTTTTTCCAACTGCTTGAGGCTCATATCCAACAGAATGCCAATACGACTGGGCACTCCTTTTAAAAACCAAATATGGGCGACCGAAGCGGCAAGCTCAATATGCCCCATTCGCTCACGGCGGACCTTCGATTGAATGACCTCGACACCGCATTTATCACACACAATACCGCGGTGCTTCATCCGTTTATATTTACCGCAGTTGCATTCCCAATCTTTGGTTGGTCCAAAAATTTCGGCACAGAACAACCCGTCCTTTTCAGGCTTAAAGGATCTGTAATTAATCGTCTCGGGTTTTTTGACCTCTCCATAGGACCACGAGCGAATTTTTTCTGGTGAAGCAATTCGAATACGCATCGCATCAAAGGACACGGCATCGCGTGGCTTTTCAAACAGCGCATAGATGCTTTCCAAAGTTCTACCCTCCTAGTTAAACACTCGTGAGAAAACCGATGTGTTCGGATTTATTCGGTGGACTTCATTAACTCGACATCAAGGCCTAAACTTTGCAGTTCTTTGACCAAGACATTGAAAGATTCTGGCAAGCCAGGCTCTAAGAAATTTTCGCCTTTCACAATCGCTTCATACATTCGCGATCGGCCCGGGACGTCGTCGGATTTGACAGTGAGAAATTCTTGCAAGGTAGAGGCGGCCCCATAAGCCTGCAAAGCCCACACCTCCATCTCCCCTACTCGCTGACCACCAAACTGGGCCTTACCACCCAACGGTTGTTGGGTAACCAACGAATACGGACCAATGGACCGAGCATGAATTTTATCATCAACCAAATGGTGCAATTTCATCATATACACATACCCAACAGTTACTGGACTCTTGAATGGTTCTCCAGAACGCCCGTCATACACAAGAGACTGTCCACTTTGGGGAAGATTGGCCTTGCTCAAGAGGCCCTTTACTTCTAGCTCGGTGGCTCCATCAAACACCGGGCTGGCTACATGCAGACCAAGGACCTTGGCTGCCCACCCAAGATGGGTTTCGAGGATTTGACCAACGTTCATACGAGAAGGGACACCAAGTGGATTCAACACAATTTCAAGTGGCGTACCATCAGGGAGATAGGGCATGTCTTCTTCAGGAAGGATTCGAGAAACCACCCCTTTATTACCATGGCGACCAGCCATTTTGTCACCGACAGAAATTTTCCGCTTAATAGCCAAATACACTTTTACTAACTTGATGACACCTGGAGGCAGCTCATCGCCCCGTCGAAGCCGTCCAACCTTTTCGTCATAATAGGTTTGGAGGATTTCTATTTGATCCTTAGCCGCCCTCTCAATATCCTCAAGTTTTTTCTGTTCTTCTGCATCACCAAGTATAACTCGCCGAACATCATCATCAGTTAACTTCCGTAAGACATCCGAAGTAATTTTCCCCTTCTTCTTTAAAATCACTTCGCCGCTTTCATGATCCATGAGATCACGACCCACGACTTGGCCTAAAAGAAGTTTGCGAATCCGCTTATTCCGCTCTTCCTCAATGATCCGCAACTCATCTTGGTAATTGCGTTCAATCTTGACTCGATCTTGAGATTCAATATTTTTCGATCGCTCATCTTTATCAATACCTTTTCGCGAAAAGATTTTGACATCGACGACGATCCCTTCGATCCCCGGAGGGACCTGAAGCGATGTATCTTTGACATCACCAGCTTTTTCGCCAAAAATAGCACGCAATAACTTTTCTTCAGGGGTCAACTGCGTCTCGCCCTTAGGAGTAACTTTCCCGACCAAAATATCCCCAGGCTTCACCTCTGCACCGATCCTGACGATTCCACTTTCATCCAGATTCCGAAGGGCTTCTTCACCTAAATTAGGAATATCTCTCGTAATCTCTTCTTTCCCTAACTTGGTATCGCGGGCCTCAACTTCAAATTCTTCAATATGAATGGACGTGAAGACATCATCACGCACAAGTTTTTCACTAAGAAGAATCGCGTCTTCAAAATTGTATCCACCCCAAGGCATAAATCCGACAAGAACATTTTTTCCAAGAGCCAATTCTCCACGATCAATGGATGGGCCATCTGCTAACACTTGTCCCTTTTTGACGGGCTGCCCAACTTGAACGACTGGCGTCTGCGTGACGCAAGTATTTTGATTTGTGCGTTGAAACTTCACAAGATCATAGGAATCTAAAAATCTCCCGCCCTTCCGTTTGGGATCATCGCTCTTACCAAGCTCAGTTCTCACAACGATACGACGAGCATCCACGCTTTCAACCACTCCGTCTCGTCGCGCCTGCTCAACATACCCTGAGTCTCTCGCAACAACCGCTTCCATTCCAGTCCCTACTAGGGGGGCTTCACTTTGAATTAAGGGAACAGCTTGCCGCTGCATGTTTGAGCCCATCAAGGCACGATTGGCGTCATCATGCTCAAGAAAGGGAATTAATGCTGTGGCGACACTGACCACTTGCTTTGGTGACACATCAACATAATCCACTCTATCTGGATCGGTCGTCAGGAATTCACCCTCCGACCGAGCAGTCACTGCCTCCGCCACTAGTTTCCCACTCTCATCAATCTTGGAATTAGCCTGGGCAATGACATATCGCTCTCCCTCAAGAGGAGAAAGAAATTCCACCTCATTGACCACTCGCCCTTTTCGCACCTTTCGAAATGGCGCTTCGATAAATCCAAATTCATTGATGCGAGCATAGGTCGCCAGCGAGGTAATCAACCCAATGTTTGGACCTTCAGGCGTTTCAATTGGGCAAATCCGGCTATAGTGAGAAGGATGCACGTCACGGACCTCAAACCCTGCTCGCTCACGAGTCAATCCGCCTGGCCCCAACGCTGACAAACGACGCTTATGAGTAATCTCTGCAAGGGGATTCGTTTGATCCATAAATTGAGATAACTGACTGCCAGCAAAAAACTCTTTAATAGCTGCCACAATAGGTTTGGCGTTAATCAAATCATGAGGAAGGACAGTCTCCATATCTAGAAGATTCATCCGTTCCTTAATGCTTCGCTCCATGCGAGCGAGGCCCAATCGGATTTGATTTTCCAACAACTCACCAACCGATCTCACACGTCGATTCCCCAAATGGTCGATATCATCGACATCGCCCTTACCCATTTTCAATTCGACTAAACAACGCACCACTTCCACGACGTCTTGCATTGTCAAGACTCGCTGGTCCAGCGAGTGGTCCAAATTAAACCGGCTATTCATTTTGAGCCGACCAACAGGAGATAAATCGTATCGCTTGAAATTCAAAAACAGATTTTCAAATAAGAGCTTCGCCGAATCAATTGAAGGCATTTCCCCAGGACGAAGCCGTTTGTAAATTTCAACCCATGCTTCTTCTTTTGATGTAGTTTTTTCGGCATCCAGAGTATCCAAAATCACCGGAGTGCTTGCTGAACTATCCAAATAGATAATCTTGAAACTCTCAACGCTGCCTTCAAGAATTTTTTCTACTGCTGGGGCTGCCAAACGTTGATTTTTTTCAAGGATGACTTCTCCACTTTTTGGATCAACTAACTCTGTTAACACGGCTCGACCAATGAGCTCCTCCGCCTTGACGGGAATTTCCTTAATCCCAGCGGCTCGAAGCTTAGTCATGACGCCTTTGGTCAAACGGCCACCCTCCTTGAGAATTGGCTCCTTAGAACCCTTCTCAAACACGTCCTGCGAAGAGCGGTGCCCGGTGTGTAGTTCAGCGTCAAGCTTCCGCATCAACTGCCCGTTACTGACCCGAATTTCTTCTACCGGGTAGTACATCTTGAGCAAGTCATCTGTGGAAAGACCGAAGGCCTTCAACAAAATCGTCGCCGGCATTTTTCGGCGTCGATCGATACGGACATACAAAATATCCCGTGCATCAAACTCAAAATCTAACCACGAGCCACGATAGGGAATAATTCGAGCCGAAAACAGAATTTTTCCACTGGAATGGGTTCGCCCCTTGTCATGACTAAACGAGGCACCGGGTGACCGATGCAATTGGCTGACCACCACTCGCTCCGTCCCATTAATAATAAACGTTCCTCGATCCGTCATCAGCGGAAGTTCGCCAACATAGACTTCTTGCTCTCGTACATCGAGAACTTTCCCCTTGACGCTCTTATCCTGACTGTCAAATACCACCAAACGAATGCGTAGTTTCATTGGGGCAGCAAAGGTCATGCCCTGCTCCAAGCATTCACGCATATCGTACTTGGGGGTCCCCAATGAATAACTCGTGAATTCCAGAATAGCCGTATTATTGTAATCCGAAATCGGAAAGACACTCATTAATGCCGCCTGCAAGCCTTTTTCAGCTCGGCGTTCAGAATCAGCATCTTTTTGCAAAAAATCTTCGTATGATCGTTTTTGCACTTCGACCAGATCCGGGATCTCAATAGTTGATGGGATTTTGGAAAAATCCATCCTTTTGATAATTCCCGGCAATGATGGTTGCGGCATATTCGGCTCCTTCGACATCAATTCAGGTTAGACAGCCCTTCCTGAGCAAACAGGAAAAATCCTCGTTCCCTATCTATCCTATTTGATTTCTACCGTCGCACCCGCGTCAGTCAGCTTTTTCTTGATGGCTTCGGACTCATCCTTATCCGCGCCCTCTTTGACAGGCTTTGGCGCACCCTCGACCAAATCCTTAGCTTCCTTTAAGCCCAAGCCGGTAATTTCACGAACCACTTTAATTATTTGAATTTTCTTATCAGCCGGGAAAGCAGCCAACACGACATCGAAGGAATCCTTCTCTTCTGCAACTGGCGCTGCGGCTGCACCGGCAGCGGCCACAGCGACTGGTGCGGCTGCGGTTACCCCAAATTTATCTTCAAACCCTTTGACTAATTCTGAAAGCTCCAATACCGTCATACCACCCACGGCACTGAGAATGTCATCCTTTGAAAGTTTTGCTTCTGTCGCTGCCATTGAACCGTCCCCTTTCTTTTGTTCCTGAATTGCCGTCAGCACTGTCACAAACCCACGAAGAATGCCTTGCATCACGCTTGCCAGCCCGCGCATTGGGCCCTGCATGGCGGATAGCAACATGGACAGCAAGACTTCCTTTGAAGGCAAATCTGCCGTAGCAATAAGTTGTGCAGGCTCGAGAGCGTTTCCTTCTAAAATACCGCCTCGCCATAAAATTTTCTCATCACACTTTTCAGCCTTAATAAAATCTCGAAGAATTTTTGCTGGGAGAACAGGATCATCATAACCAATAACCAGAGCCACCTGCCCCTTAAACAAAGACTTCACCGGCAAGAGTGAGGTCCCCTCAGCTGCCCGCATCGCCAGCGTATTTTTCACGACTCGCAGCTCAGCCTTCACACCACGAAGTTGATGTCGCAGTTGCGTCACTTGATTGACCGGCATACCGACGCATTCCGTGATCACAGCCAAACGAGCCCGAGAAAACCTTTCGTGCAGGTCAGCGACTGCCGTTGCCTTGCTTTCCTTTTTCATTCAGCACTCCCTCCCCACCACATCAAGCAAACTGCCGCGCGATTACAGAACACTCAAGGGGAATAGCAGGCCCCATCGTGCTACACATCGTGGCACTCTTTAAATATTTCCCCTTACTCGATGATGGCTTAGCCTTTACAATTGAGCTAAACACTGCCTGCGCATTTTCCGTAATTTTAGAACCATCAAAAGAGGCCTTCCCGATTGGAACATGCACAATCCCCGCCTTATCGACCTTGTATTCCACGCGCCCTTTGCGAATTTCATCGATGGCTCTCGCCACCTCAAAAGTCACCGTCCCCGTTTTTGGGTTTGGCATAAGCCCCCGCGGACCAAGCACCTTACCCAACTTACCCACCGAAGCCATGAGGTCAGGGGTCGCGATAGCCTGATCAAAATCCAACCAGCCACCCTTCACCTTTTCCAAAAGATCATCAGAGCCAACAAAATCCGCTCCGGCTTGCTTAGCCTCCTGCTCCTTTTCCCCTTTGGCAAAGACTAGGATACGGACCTTCTTTCCCGTTCCGTGAGGAAGAAGTGTCGTCCCACGAACCATTTGATCAGCTCGCTTTGGATCAACACCTAACCGAATAGCTAATTCTACGGTTTCATCAAATTTTGCTGAGGCAGTCTGTTTGACTAACTCACCTGCCGACTCCAAATCGTAGAACTTTGCTTCTACTTTCGCTGCAGCGTTTTGTAATTTCTTTCCCACCGCTATCACTCCTATGAAAGAAGACCTACAACATTAGCCCGAAACTGTGATCCCCATACTCCGAGCCGTACCTGCAATAATTTTCACAGCTCCAGCAAGATCAACAGCGTTTAAATCAGCCATTTTCAGCTTTGAGATCTCCGTCAATTGCTCCAGAGAAATTTGCCCAACCTTATCTTTCTGTGGGACCCCAGACCCTTTAATAATGCCAGCTGCCTTTTTTAGGAGATCGGTGGCCGGTGGGGTTTTAGTGATAAAGGTAAAACTTTTATCTTTATAAACCGAAATCACTACAGGGATGATGCTGCCTTCCTGCTTCTGGGTCTTCGCATTAAATTGCTTGCAAAATTCCATAATATTAAGGCCATGTTGCCCCAAGGCCGGACCGACAGGAGGTGCAGGATTCGCCTTCCCCGCTGGAATTTGCAATTTAATTTGAGTAATGACCTCCTTCGCCATAACGTGTTCACTTTCCTACCTGAGGGTTAACAATACTCCAAGGCCTCCCAAGAGGCATTTATCACATCTTACCGCGTAAAATACCGATGCCCGACAAATTAACCACGCTCAATTTGCGAAAAGGCCAACTCAACTGGGGTTGAACGACCGAAGATACTGACCAAGGCTTTCACTCGGCTATGATCTGAATCCACCTCGTCCACCAAACCATTGAATCCCATAAACGGCCCATCAATGATCCGAACGTTGTCACCCTTAGAAAAGATGACTTGCTCACGAGGGGCCGCGGCCCCAGATTCTATTTGCTTAAGAATGGATTCTGCCTCTTCCTCAGTCAGAGGAATTGGCCGAGTACCACCGCCAACAAATCCTGTGACTTTCGGCGTATCCTTAATCATCATCACGGTTTCATCTTTGACAGGAGCCTCCAACTCTATCAACACGTATCCAGGAAAAAACTTTCGTTTTGAGGCACGCCGCTTCCCGTCTTTAATTTCAATAACATCTTCCGTGGGAACAAGGACCTGACCCAGATCCTCTTCAAGGCCCATTTGAGCAGCGCGCTCTCCCAAGGAGGCACGCACCCTGCCCTCGTAGCCAGCATATGTATGAATGACGTACCAATTTTTGGCCATCAAAAGACCTCAAACTTTTGCATTAAAGTATGCGGCTCACAAGCCACACTAAAATAGAATCGACCATTGAAAGGTACAAAGACATAATGACACAAAACACCACCACCACCGATGTCGAACCGAGGGTTTCATCACGTGTTGGATAGGTTACTTTTTTTAATTCAGATTTCACCTCTGACAAAAATTCAGTAATCCTGCCCCACAACTTACCCACGATATGCCTTCTCCTTATTGTCCATTCCCTGACTCTTCATATTTTTCCAGCCAAGCTCCTACTACCTTGGAAAATTGGCAGGGGCACCAGGATTTGAACCCGGACCATCGGTTTTGGAGACCGACATGCTACCATTGACACCATGCCCCTTCGATTTGTGATATCCAAAATTCACACCCACTATTTCACTTCCTTATGGGGGACATGCTTCCTGCAAAACTTACAATATTTATTCCGTTCCAAACGGTCGGGATCATTCTTTTTATTTTTCATCGTTGAATAATTTCGTCGCTTACACTCACCACAAGCTAGAGAAATAATGACCCGCATGGCCCCACCACCTTTCGAGAAATATCAAACACCCATCAAAGGGCCTTACTCAATAATTTCTGTGACCACACCGGCACCCACTGTGCGCCCACCTTCCCGCACCGCGAACCGCAGCCCTTGCTCCATCGCAATCGGGGAAATCAATTCACAATTAAACGTCGTATTATCCCCCGGCATCACCATCTCCACCCCTTCCGACAACTGCACAATCCCTGTCACATCT
>JAJDBO010000132.1 GCA_029261305.1 Nitrospirales bacterium | reverse complement strand
AACATCCTCTTGAATAAGACCATGTTTTGTATGGAAAACCGGCCGTACTCCATGTTGTTCGACCCGTATGGTGATGTGTATGGATGCTATGAAGAAGCGGGATATAAAAACAAAAGAATCGGAATCGTCACGAACGAAGGCCTGGTGGACTTTGTCGACAACCGATACGACACCTATCAATCCAGAAACGTCGCCAGCCACGAGCCGTGTCGAAGCTGTTCGGTGGCGTTAACGTGCGGCGGCGGATGCCCTCTTCAGGCAGAAATCGCGAACGGCACGATATTTTCAAACCACTGCGATTCCCAGAAGGAATTGGTGGCCAAGAGTATAATCTCCTTCGTGGAAGAAAAGACGGTCGAGCGTGAATTAAAGGATCTCGATTCGAATACATTCACAAAAGAAGAGATGACCCCCTTCCTATGATTTGAAGTCTGGGTTAAGAACTTCAGGTCTGGACCCATCACGACGTCTCTTGGTCTGTGTTGGAAATCGACTACATCCGCTATATAGGGCAGGGGCTTGAATAAGCCCGTCTGGTCCTGCCTCTTCGAGACGCCGGAGGCCTAAAACAGAGAAGTGGATTATGGCAGATGGTGGCCTGGCATGAATCGTATCGCCAACCTGAGGCATCGTGCCTCTTGCCCGAAAGCTTGGATGAGGGGCTTCACATAAATATGGGAAGTAACGCAACGGTTGGTGTCACAAGCAGTCAGAAACACCATTGAAGAAGACATACTTTAAAAATCAGAACTTATAATTTTTGAACTCCAGGGGATTTTTGTTTTCTTCGACTTCTCTCAGCCTTTGTCCCATTCGTTTACAAAACTCGGCGGTCATCAACCACGACCAATGGTTCCTGGGAATATCATTCCAGAAATAATCGCTCTTATCGATTACAGCGGCATAATAACCAAACATGTAAAAAGCGACATCTTCACTTAGAAGTTTTGAATTAACAGATAGCGCGACCTCTTCTAAAAATGCCAAAAATTCCTTTCGTTCAGCAAAAGGGACTTTTGCTAGTTCTTCAGAATCCCCCTCACTCAGTAAAAGTCTTAAATTTTGTAAATTCTCACGCGCTTGAAACCGGGACCTAAGTTCGCGGAAGAGTTCCGCACGTTTTTGGGTGTTTTGTCGGGAATACTCGTAGATACCCCAGCCCAGCATTCCAAGCCCACCAAATGCTGCAATCAATGCTCCAAAGGCCGTAATGCCATCGGCATGATCAAATAAATATTGTAGAAAGCTTATTAAGTAATCCATGACTTAAGGGCTTTTCTAAAGAGAAAGAACCAAAATTGCAATCAAGCAATCGGTTTTTCGATTTGCGAACCGCATGCCTTTGGAAAAGGTCGGGGCGTAAGAGACCCTTTCGTGAACCATCCTAGCTGGGTCGTCAATTCTCAGAATCGAATGAGGTCGCATCCATAAACCAGCCCCATGCGGCGATCCATCACGAAAACCAATGGATGACAGCAATACCCTAATACTTCCCCTTTTGGGAAATCATCATCTTTTTCGGGGTGCTATGAAGATAAGGAGAGGAAGAGGGTAATGGGTCAAAAAAAGATTTGATCACTTAATTTGTTTTTTTAGATGAATTGGACGCGGAGATTTCAGGTTTTTGATATCTGGGACTCGAAATCCTAAATCCAGGATATTTTCTTTTTTTAATTTTACAAGTATTGGCTCAGCGTGTTTCCTTTTCACCCCATGATTAAAACAAACTTGCATAACGTCCACTTCATTAGCAATTTTGCCTTCACGCAAGAGGTTCTCCAACTCAACTTCGAAGTCTGAAATTTTGCTTGGCTGACATTCCGGAAGAGGAAGGTTTAATTGTCCAGCCTGAATGTTCTCCCGATCGATATTAAAGTCGGCTTCCCCCGTAACTTCATCATTTTGCCAAGCAATTTGGATAAATTTATCTATTCCTAGAGGGTGCGCAGAACCAAAAATTAGACCATAAATATTTGCACCTTTCTTGATAGAAAAAGGGGCAAGAAAATATCTTTTCTTGGGAGAGAGTAAACTCCGATAATATTCAAGTGCTGCACGGTGGACATGGTTGTAATCATTTGGACTAACAATCTTTTGTTTGATAGCAGGGTGTTCTTTAAACCGGTGAAGAATAGAAGAGGAAATAAAAAAAAGAAAATCACAATTTGGAGAGCTAACGAGTTTTGTAAATACGTCGTCTGTTAAATGTCCTACCCCATTTTGATCGATGAAAACTAATTTGGCTGCGCTTCTATCCGTGAGTTCTGAAGCACATCTTTCAAATGCAACTTCAAATCCCAATGGTTCGATGTCGTATTTTATCTTTGGGAGTTCTAGTTCTTGTTTGGCAATATTCTTTTTTAGCTGTTTGATTTTTGACGAATCTTTATCGAAGAAGTGAACATGAACGTCCACTTTCTTCCACCCATCAAGATTTTGGTATTGTTTTAAATGTTTGAGAAAACGAAGGGGACTTCCATAGATATTGTTGGAGTCAATTCCCGGTCCAGCGAAGAAGTCATATATATGAATTGAGGAAAATCTCGAATCTATCTTGGAGAGAAATACTGGCAGCCACTCACCGCAATAAAGGTCAAAAATTTTTAGCTTGGTAAGTGTCCCTTCATCGAAGGGTTTTTTATGTAGGTCTTTAACCGGCATGAGGCCTAGGCAATCTGTAGCTCCTTACTTAGATTCAAAATTTCTGCCTTTGGTGGTGTGGGGACAAAGGCGCGTGGCGGAAACTCGCTGTATGTTCTTCCATCCAATTCACGTCCGGTCTGTTGTTTTCGTACACCGCCCCATTGCTTGAAAAAAAATGGAATTTTATTTTTCTTGCATTGGTTTCTGATGGAAAGGACCCAGTCTTTATGCATTGGTCTAGCCCCTGGCCCACTTTCACCTCCGACAATAACCCACCCAATTTCATGAAGGTTAAGGGTTCCCAAATTTTCAAGTAAGGGTTCAATTGAAAGAAATCGAACTTTTGCAGGAGCTTTGCGAAGGTGGTCTATTCGTGGCAGACCATTTTTCTTGTTCTCTACACTCACGCCCCACCAAATATGGGGTTGTTTCGCTGCAAAATTGAGGGTCGTATTTAAGAGCTCACTCATACGTTCAGAACGTTTTGTAAGGACCTGGTACGTATGCCAGTTGGCTTTTACCATTACATCAACAGCCTCTTTAATATAATCGTCAGGGACATTTTCTTGAAATAAATCGCTCATTGAATTCACAAAAATCATTTTAGGTGTTCGCCAGTTTAAGGGCTCCGGGAGTTTTTTAGGGACGAGTCTTAGATCAAATCCGAATTCATAAGGGTGTCCTGGAACACCACGAAAACGTTCCGCAAACGTCTCTGCATAGCAATTTGCGCAACCTGGGCTAACCTTTGAGCAGCCTCGAACAGGATTCCAAGTTGCATCTGTCCATTCTATTTTTGAGTTTTCACTCACTGATTTGTTTCTCCTGATAGAGATTTAAGATAAACGCATTCTATTCTTTTTTAATATCAATTCAAATAGGCGGGACATAAAGAGGTAGTATTAATTTGGTGCCTGAGTGGCCTGAATCCCAGTCCTCAATTTGACGGTCATCAAAGGTGCAGAAAGGGTTATTTGGTCATTATTTTCCCAATAATTTCCAATAAGCCCTTATAACTCTTTCCCCACCAAGCGTTCTAACTCCGTGAGGGCGATGGATAATTCAAATCTGGCTTGGGCGTAGCCTTGGAAGGTTTGCCAGAGGACGCGTTGGGCGTCGAGGACATCGAGCAGGCTGGCTTCACCGAATTTGAAACTCGTGCGGGCAATGCGCACGGCTTCTTTGGCTTGTTTTAAGAGTCCCTTTTCAAAGGTCTGAATTTGCGCTGAGGCGGTTTTGGAAATTTGGACTTGCTTTGTGATGCCTTTACTTATGACCTAAATCGGCAAGAACTTCCTCGAAGTCTCGCCATTTCAACGGCAGGAGTTGTGCCTTGACATCCGCAAGCACATTTTCTTTTTGATGGTGTTTAATATTGAGGTAATCTCTCACTTCATGCCAGATGGCAATGCCGGCATCAGTAATAGGTTTAAGAAACAAAGAGACAAAAGGCCCCGTTCCTTCACCCCGTGGTTGTTCACCCAGAAATAGTTTTTGCACATACTGGACAAACACATCTCCCTTCTCTGCTGCCTCTTTTAACGTATCTTGATACCCTTTGGATGATTCTAATTCCTGCTCTTTTCGAAGATCATAGAGTAATCGATCAATCCAACCGTTAAAGGCCCCTTGTGCCTCACTATATTTTGTCTTTGCTGTAACATATTCCTTCTGAGTGATATCCTGATCTACCAACAATCCTTTCAGAATGGAAACTTGTGTTTCCGCCTTAGTGCGTTGTTCGGAAATCAATTGAATTCCTTGCGAAATCACCATCTCTGGTTCGGTTGCTTGAACCTGAGTTGGGAAAGACAGGCTTGACAAGAAAATGATTACTACTATGGAAATTGAGTGAATAGTCAAAGAACCTTCCATTGATTAGCCTTTTTGTTTATTCGTCGCGTTAGGGAGAAAAGGATGGTGTACCCGAAGACTGCACCATAAACGGAGCCCACAGGGAGGGCGGTGCTGTGCCTAGGTACTTGCGCATCCATGTAATACGTTCAAGTTGGGCATTTCGGAGTGCCTGGGCAGGATGCATGCCTTGTCCGTAAGAGCCATAAAACGTTTTCATTTGTTTCGTAGCTTGCTTATCCCAGACCGGCCATAGACTCATTACAAGATTCCTAGCCCCGGCTATGGCAAAAGCTCGTCGTAGCCCATAGACTCCTTCTCCAGTTCGCACCTCCCCCGTCCCGGTGTCACAGGCCGAGAGGACGACAAGATCTGTGCTGTGTAGATCCATGGCCGTGACTTCTACTGCCGTTAATAACCCATCCTTGCTTTCCGTCCTTTGACTAGCATGATTCGCGCCGGCAAAAGCTAAGCCAGATCGCACTAACGGATTCTCGTACGTAGGAGAAATGCGAACTGGTTCTATTTCTGATAACAGCGGACTATCTGTTTGCAGATTGGGTTGGTCTTCTAAAAAAAACCCATGTGTGGCCAGATGCAGTATGCGAGGGCGATCAGCATCAACTACCGCTTGTTCCGTGGCTTGTTCCCCATGCACGGTTGACTTCAGATCTCCAGCAACGAGCGGGGGAATGATCTTAAGAGCTTTCGCCGTACCCTTTAACCTGATAAATTTTTTTCCGAATTTGCCCCGATCAATGTCTGTATGAGTTATCTTTGCCTTCGGTGTTTCCAAAGAAGGTGATACCCAATCAAATGCTGGGTCGGCTGCCAAAAACAAATCACTCTTTGGCACAAGTTTACCTTTGCCTTCCACGAGATCTCGGCCTGACGTCACAGTCATCAACGTATAATCTTCGATGAGAAACTTACCCTCGGGACTCAGTAATGCTGCAAAAGGTACCAAATTCAGCATCCCGTCTGGGCTGATGATCAAAGTCCTTGCGTTTCCGATCGCTGCTGCCAGGGGTTGCCACAAGTGGATATACAACGACCTGCTCGCCTGCCGCTGAGCCTCGATTGTATCTTGCCACCGACCGTGGCGCAGGGTAGCAAGTGCGTCGCGCACTATATGGTCGAGCTTTTCTGCGTCTCCAAGGTCAACGAGCTGAATCGCATGATTCTGGTGTATAACAAAAGCCACATAGCGAGGTGTTTTTGCCCACTGATTGTGCTTCCAGTCCAATTCAACGAATTTGACCATCTCAACCAGCACTGTCTGTCGTGTGAGAGATGGGATGATCTCCGTGAGCTTTGCACGCTGACTTCTGATTGTATTGGCCACCAAGGAGTTTTGGATTAACAAGGTAGATTCAAGTGATACAATCTCTTTCTGGAGTGTACCCAACTTTTTCTGGTAGGCCTTTAGGGAGAGACCAGATGGTCGATGCAGTAAAAGTTTCCCTCGGGTTTCTTTTGTCTCTTTCCATTGTTGATAGTCGACAAGCAGATCAGCCGGCAACGAGCGAAGAAGCACTGCGTGGGTGCGTGCATGCGATTCATGCACTAACCCCTTGCGGGCTAAGACCAGGTCAGCAGCAATAGCTAGCGCCCAATCATTATCAGGGAGAAATTTAACCACCAAGGAAAGAGCGGCGTGGTATTCTCCTCGTTTCTGTTGAGTAAACTTAAATTGATGGGTTTCATCACTACTACTAAACACATCCCGCATAAACTGGGTTTCAATGGTTAAGCCACGCTGAAATAAACGAAGCGCCTTAGTTGGGCGATTAAGCATTCCATAAAGGAGTGCTAGACTATTGAGGGTTTGAGCAACCTGTGGATGATCTTGTCCTAAAACCTCTTCCTCAATTCTGAGGGCACGTTGAAATAGATGCTCGGCCTCGGCATATCTGCTTTGATCTTTATTAAGTACTGCCAAGTTGTGGAGCGTGTGGGCAACGTCGGGATGATTTGATCCTAAGGTACTTTCCCGAATCTTCAGACTTCGCTGGTACAGTGCCGTAGCCTTCTCATATTGTCTTTGCGAATGGTAGTGCCCTGCCAGATTATTGAGTGCAATTGCGACATGGGGATGATCCGGTCCTAAGGCCACCTCCCAAATCCGTAGTGCTTGCTCCATGAGCCGTATTGCCGACTCGTATTTCCTCTTTGCCTCATAGATTTGGGCCAGGCTATTGAGTCGAATAGCCATATCAGGGTGATTTGGGCCCAAGGCCGCTTCTGTAATTCGCAGGGCACGCTGGTAGAGCGGCATGGCTGCTGCGTACTTTCCTTGCGCCAAATAGAGATCTCCTAGGTTGTTAAGACTATGCGCAACTTTTGGATGTTTTGGCCCAAAAGCCGTTTCCCAAATCCGTAGAGCGCGTTGCAAAAGTGGCATGGCTACAGCGTAGTTCCCTTGAGCATAATAAAGAGTAGCAAGGTTGTTGAGAGGGGTAGCCACGTCAGAATGGTCTAGCCCCAAAGCAGCTTCAGAGATCTGAAGGGCCCGTTGCAAGAATGGCATCGCCTCCATGTATAGCCCTTGTCTAAAATACAGTGTTCCTAAATTGTTGAGAGAATTGACCAAGTCGGGATGATTCGGCCCCAAAGCAGTTTCCCTGATCCGTAGGCCCCTCCGTAGAAGCGGTTCGGCCATCGCATATTGACCTTGGGTCTCATAAAGTAATCCCAAGTGATGCAGGAATGGGACCACCCTAGGGCTCTCCAGCCCCAAGGCAGTTTCCATGATCCGCAGGGCTCGTTGATGGAGGGGCCTTGCTTCCACGTATTTCCCTTGAAGCTGATAAAGGCTGCCTAAGTTATTGAGGAAGATGGCTACGGTTGGATCATTCGGGCTTAAGAGAGCTTCCATGATTCGCAGAGCTCGCTGAGATAGAGGTACGGCCGCCGAGTATTGTCCCTGTTCCTCATATAGTTTGGCCAAGTCATGAAGAGCTAGTGCTATCAAGGAGTGGTTTTGATGCCTACTCCCAAATAGTAGTTCCATATTTCCAAGGACCTTTTTTGCTGCTTGGATTGACTCTGAGTAGCGTCCCTCCTGGTGAAGTTTAAGCGCTTCCTTATTGAGAACCTCTAGTTCGCCTTTTAGGTCGGCATTGACCCTGTCAGATGGTCCCCAAAATGCTAATACTAGAACTGTTGCTATCAAAACCCAATACAGTGACTGTTTTCGATCACTAACCTTCTTTTGAGTTATCAAGAGCTTCTCTTTTCAGTAAAACGTAAGTCAGGTCTTGCGATGCCAAACACCCGAATTCCTACAAAAATCCCTGCAACTTTAAAACATAGAAAAAAACTATTTTGCAGGTCCAAAAGGACTAGGGATAAGTGTATGCAAATTTGGAATGACCATGCAAACAACAAGATTTCTGTTGGATAAAATGGAAATGTAGTGAAAGCAGAAAAAGTTGGGGGTTACTTCGATTTGAGAGGTAGCGGCTCTATCCTTGTAAGTCTTTGTAAATCTTTCCCCACCAACCGTTCTAACTCCGTGAGGACCACGGACAATTCAAACAGGGCTTCGGCGTAACTTTTAAAGGTTTGCCAGAGTACGCGTTGGGCATTTAGGAGCCGGTCCAACATTAGTGGATCTACTGCGATTGCGCTGGATTTGGCCAGCCTTTCCGATCCTTCTCGTTAAATAGTCACCACTATTCGCCTCAAACGATCGAACAATCTGCCTCAAACCAACACAATCTCGCGACGATCCCTAATGTCGGACAGGCTCCTGGCACATCGAGTAAGCTGGCTTCACCGAATTTAAAACTCGTGCGGGCGATGCGGACGGCTTCTTTGGCTTGTTTTAAGAGTCCCTTTTCAAAGGTCTGAATTTGCGCTGAGGCGGTTTTAGAAATTTGGACTTGTTCGGTGATTCCTTTCCACTCTAACGGGTGTTTTTTATTGACAACTGTCAATTGACACTTTACCATTAAGAATGATCCAAAGTTTTAAGCATCGCCGCCTGAAACGATTCTTTGAAGAAGGCGATTCTCGGCGAATACCCCACGATATGCTGTCCCGGATCAGTCTCATTTTGGCGCGTTTGGATACGGCCAAGACGATTGACGTTATGAATGTGCATTCCTATCACCTGCATGAACTCAAAGGTGATCGGAAGGGTATATGGAGTGTGACTGTCCGGGCCAACTGGCGGATTACTTTTCGATTCGAAGACGGTGACGTATTTGATGTGAATTTTGAAGACTATCATTAAACAAGGAAATGACCATGAGCTTGAAAAGAACCGTTAAACG
>JAJDBO010000131.1 GCA_029261305.1 Nitrospirales bacterium | reverse complement strand
CCTTGCAAACTCGTTGCCAAATCAGCGCGTTCAGAAATTCCCTGACGAAGAAATTGGGTGATCGGGTCCATCATCGCGACGGCTAAATCTAATCGAGGATTCGATCCACTTCGGTAGGCACCCAAATTAATGAGATCTTCTGCGTTCCGATACAAGGACATCAATTCCTTCAGGGCACGAGCTGAGTCCATATGTGCAGGTTCTGAAATATCGGGCATCACTCGACTGACACTTTGTAGGACATCGATGGCTGGAAAATGCGCTCGTGCGGCAAGATCTCGGCTTAAAACAATATGTCCATCAAGAATCGCTCGCACAAAATCTGCGACGGGATCGGCCAAGTCGTCGCCTTCCACCAATACCGTATACAGGCCTGTTAACGTGCCTTTCGTCGTCGGACCCACACGTTCCAACAGTCGAGGAAGGATCGAAAATACTGAAGGAGGATAGCCCTTTGATGTCGGCGGTTCTCCAACGGCTAGACCGACTTCCCGTTGGGCATGGCCCACACGAGTCAACGAATCCATAAGTAACAACACATCGCGGCCTTGATCACGAAAGTATTCAGCAATTGCCGTCGCGATAAATGCTCCACGCAACCGAACCAAAGGTGGCTGATCCGATGTCGCAGCAATCACCACCGTATTTTTTAAGCCTTCTTCCCCCAACTCCTTCTCAATGAATTCCTTGACCTCACGACCTCGTTCCCCAATGAGTGCTAAGACCGTGACATCTGCTGCGGTTTGCCGGCACATCATGCCGAGCAATACACTTTTGCCTACCCCGCTTCCCGCAAAAATGCCAACCTTTTGCCCACCCCCACAGGTCAGCAGTCCATTGATGGCGCGAATACCCAGGTCCAAAGGTTTGGTAATGCGGGCTCGATCTAAGGGATTGAGGGAAGGTGAATACAAGGGATACGACGTGGTTGAAGTCACAGGCCCTTTTCCATCTAGCGGATGACCTAAGCCATCTAAAATCCTCCCGAGTAATTCAGGCCCCACAGGAACGCGAGGATCGTTGGATTCATACATCAATCGACTGCCAGGGCCAATGCCGCGTACTTCCCCAAGCGGCATCACTAACACGCGATGATCCCGGAACCCGACCACCTCCGCTTCCACGCTGGTTCCCGTAGGGGAAATTATTTGACAGCTTTGCCCAATGGAGGTGACAGGACCTGTGCCCTCGATCGTCAGCCCAACGGCTCGACAGACACGGCCATGAACTTTGATGGGACGGATATCGTCAAGACGCTGGAGGAGGGTCGATCTCGGCATCGGACACCAGCATTTCCTGCCAGATGGCTTCGAGTTGTTTTTCTATGGTGGCGTTGATGAAATATTGACTGGATTCAATAATACAACCGCCAGGTTGGATGGTTTCGTCTCCATGGATGCTGAGTTGGACAGGATTCCCATCCGCACCGGCAAATGAAGGACGAAAAGTTTGGAGATACTCAACTTCATCAGGATGAACCAACACGCGAACCACCCCAGCTTCGATGATCGTCGCAATAATCTCTCGCACTTGCGCCACCACAATGTCAGGATCTAGGGACACCTCCCGGTGAATCACTTTGCGAGCCATGGCCAAGGCCAATTCCACAATATCAGACTCGGCTTGCTTGGCAGACTCCAGACGCACTTGTTCGACTTGCGCCACAATATTTAGGGTTCGCGCAATTTCAGCCTCAGTCGGCCCCTGCATCTCGGCACGGCCTTGTTGGGTTCCCCGCTCAACTCCTGAGTCATAGGCCTCTTGTTGCAGTTGAGAACAATCATGTGGAGGCTCCTTTTCCTGCTCTGCACGCTCTTTGGCCAAACGCTCTTCTTCTAAATCCAGCGCTTCCCAACTTTCAATGGCCAACCCCCCTTCGGGTTCTTTAATTATTTTAGACCATTTGTTCAGCATCTTTGCCTCCAAGTGCGATACGGCCTTCTGCGGCCAGTTTTTGCGCGACTTTCAAAATCGTCCGTTGACTGGCTTCAACATCACTAATTTTCGCAGGACCTTTGGCTTCCATATCATCTCTTAAAGCATCGGCCGCACGACTTGACATATTCTTGAAGAACTTATCACGCAGGACCTCATCGGCCGCTCTCAAGGCAATCATCAGATCTTCTTTGCTCACTTCGCGCAGTAATTCTTGCATTCCCCGATCATCCACATATTCCAAGTCTTCAAAGACAAACATTTTTGCACGAATTTCTTCCGTCAATTTTTCATTTCGCGATTCCAGCGACGCCAGAATCGTGTCTTTCACTTCCTTCCCAACCGTATTCAAAACCTCAGCGACCATCCCAGCACCGCCAACCGGTACGGCATTCCTGCCCACACCGACCCGCAATTCTTCTTCGATAACAGTATTTAATTCTTCCAAAACACTGGGCAACACATCTTCCGTGCACGCCATCCGATACATGACCTCTTCACGCTTTTTCGCATTCAGTAAATTCAGCACTTGCCCAGCCTGATCTGCATCAAGATTGGCCATGATTAAGGCCCCGGTTTGTGGATGTTCATGTGTAAGCATATTCGCAATCGACGCCGCATCAAGAACTTTCAGCGCTTCAAACCCTGCATTATCAGACGTGGACAATGATGCCAGAATTCGACGAGCTTTATCTCGGCCCAAGGCTTTATTCAACACTTTTGACAAAAAGGTTTTGCCCTCCACTGAAAGCCCTGATGATGACGCCAGCTTGGTGAATTCTGACATGACCGTCGTATGATCTTCGGCGGCCACGCTGGCAATGCCACCGATTTCCTGGCCCACTTGGCGTATATCCTTTGGGTCAAGCATTTTCATGACCTCGATCGCCCCCTGTTCGCCCATGGCCAACAACAGGATTGCCGCTTTTTCAGATCCCGATAAATCTCCCGCCATTATTTTGCCTCTACTTCAACTTCGGTCTCATCCTTGATCCATTCTCGAATCACAAACGCCGCGGCTTGGGGATTGGCAATCGCCAACTGCACCGCCTGCTGTTCAGGAGTAATCACTTCTTCTTTAGCCTCCAACTCTCCAACGGTGGCCGGTAACCCCTGAGGTAACGCGGCCATTGGAGGTGGCGGAGGTGTCACTAAATTTTTGACAAGAGGCTTCACCACCAGCATTAATACCGATAGGCCCAATAACAGGAACACGAGGGGCTTCAGATAGCCGCCCCAGGTAATCAGGAAGTCTTCCACCGCATTGATCGCCGATTGTTCCTCAGCTTCAAGAACCGAAGGCTCAAAGGGATGATTAACGACCTCAATTTGGTCGCCTCGGGCTTCTGAAAATCCGACGGCCTTTTTGATACTCTCTACCAACTTCGTCATTTCGGCTTCAGGACGTGGCACATATTCAGACGTGGTTTCTCCGGATTCCTCATTCACCACGTCTTTATAAGACCCATCGACGAGTACCGCTACGGACAAGCGTTGGATTTTCCCACTTGCCTCAATGACTTTGCTGACTTTTCGATTCATCTCATAGTTGACGGTTTCAGACTTTCGTTTGGCTTCTTTATTCCCGTTATTTCCATCAGGTTCGTCTTCATTTGGCACATTCGAACGCGTTCCAGGCACACCGGAAGGGCCATCATTTCCTGACACTTTTTCCTGGCTCCGTTGTTCGCTTCTGACCACCTGGGTGTCAGGATCAAACTGCTCCTCTGTGACTTCCACTTGACGAAAATCTAAAGCTGCCGACACGCGGACCACCGACTTGTCCGGCCCCAAGACTTGATCAAGCATTGTCTGTAAGCGGCGTTCAAAATCAGTTTCCACCGATCGTTGCATTTCCAACTGCGTCCCACTCAGCTCGACTTGGCCTTCCTGTTCGGGGCGACTCAACACCTGACCTCGACTATCCACCACGGTTACTTGTGCAGGGTCAAGGCCTTCAACACTACTCGCGACCAAATGCACCACACCTTGAATTTGATTTTCATTCAAGGTTCCCCCACGCTTCGACGTCACAACGACCGCGGCCCGAGACGGCTCGCGATCATTGGAAAATAGTCGACGTTCGGGAATCACCAAATGCACGCGGGCACGCTGGACTCCGGGCATCTGGCTAATCGTTCTCGCCAGTTCCCCTTGCAAAGCACGACGGAAATTGATCTTTTGTGCGTATTCCCCTACTCCTAGATTGGTTCGATCGAAGATTTCAAATCCCACGCCACTCGCTTCCGGAAGGCCTTCACCTGCCATTTGGATGCGCAATTCGTGAACTTTCTCACTAGGCACCATAATGGTATTGCCATTTCCCACCATCGTAAAAGGCACTTGTTGGGCTTCAAGGCGACCCGCGATGGCCTGCACATCTCCATCTTCCAAGTTTGAGAACAACACCGTCATGTCTGGCTCACGTCCCATGAGCATCAGCACAGGAATCGCCGCAAGGGCCAAGGCCAACAGCGACAGCAATCCCATCCTCTGAACAGAAGGGAGTTGCTGGAAATTCTCCTTGGCCGTATCCAGGAGAGATTTGGTGCTTACTTCGTCCTCAGCCATAATAAAAAACTTCCTTGTCCTTGGGAAATGATCGTCACTCGTTGCTCATATCTCGTGACTTTTTATGCCCTATCTTTTCAAACAACTCCGGACTAGATTTGCATTCGTGAGACTTCTTGATACGCATCAAGGAGTTTGTTTCGCACTTGCATCATTAATTGAAAGGACAATCCTGCCTTTTCTCCGGCAATGATGGCTTGATGAATATTCATATTTTCCCCACGAGCCACCGCATCTTCTAATCGTCCAGACTCATGGCCTAATTGATTCACCTTATCCACAGCGCCCTTCATCAGTTCCATGAAGTCTTGTGACTCCACTTGACGACCAGGGGTGACCACCCCACGCTCGTTAATCCCCGCAAGGGATTCAAATCCTCGAATCGTTAAATCATCCATCGGAACTCCTTATTCTGATTTCCTGAAAGTCGTCACCCGTAATGCAGGATGTGTGATACGGCAATTAGGAAAATTATTTCCCCCCACATTTCACGGATCACGCGTCACATTTGTTATCGAGCTAAATCCAGCACCCGCAGGGCCATATTCTTTCCAGTATCCAACACCGCGAGGTTGGCTTCATAGGATCGTGAGGTGGAAAGCAAATTCGTCATTTCCTCCACAGGATTCACATTCGGCAACGCCACAAACCCTTTACCGTCGGCATCGGGATGTTTTGGGTCATACACTTGTCGCGGAGGCCGCTGATCCTCAACCACCCGCGAAATCCGAACGCCGCTCGGCTCCGCCACTCCTCCGAATGCCGCCGAAAACACCTGTTTAAATGGTGAACCTTGCTGAACCGACTTAAACACCACATCACGGCGGGTATAGGGACCACCGTCTGGGGAACGGGTAGACCCGGCGTTCGCCAAATTTCCTGAAATAATATTGAGTCGCTGACGCTGAGCAGTCAGCGCTGATCCAACCACTGAAAATAATCGATCAACATTCATCTTTGTCTCCTTGTTTCGGATCTCGTATTTCGTCGTTCACATTTGATCATGAGCATTTCAATGTTCCATGAGAACAAACGACGGTATATGATTATCGACCTTCATTTATCGCACTCCGCCATCCATCGAATCGTCCAGATAAGAATTGTGCGACAGCCATGTACATTAAATTGTTTTCGGCCATTTGTGTCATTTCTTCTTCAAGATTGACGGTATTTTGATCCGGTCCGCTTCCCATCAGAGGTGTAGTCACATGAAGAAACGCACGCTCACCTTCGTTAATAATTGGCAGGTGAAAGGAATGAGTCTTCATAGGAAGAAGAGGCCCATTTCCTTTCTCAGCCGCTTGCAAGGCTTGCTTAAATGGTAAATGCATGGCCCGATATCCAGGGGTTTCCTCATTGGCCACATTCGCAGCAACGGCTTCATGAATCGCCCCACGTACATCGAGGGAATGTTCATAAAGCTTTGTCCCTCCATCCCAAGGTGAAATCACCATGACGTTTCCCTCCCTACCCCAAAAATAGCAACCCCAATGCCATAACGCCGAAACAGAGTATTTCTACGGGCTCTTCTCTCTTGTGCTCAGTTTTTGGTGCTGCCATCTACCTTTGCAGGAACAATTAACCGCGCAATTTTTACCGATCAGCAATTCATGCCTATGACGAAATGCATGAATCATGATGCGCAATGATTAAGATTCTGAGATTCGTTTCACGCTTCCCAACCCCTAAACATTGATTCCTAACTGGCGATATTCTCGCAACTTATTTCGCATCGTCCGAATACTGATGCCCAATTCCTTGGCCGCATGCGTTCGGTTCCCG
Organism: Nitrospirales bacterium; assembly: GCA_029261305.1. The sequence goes on along the minus strand of JAJDBO010000131.1, from coordinate 17,304 downwards.
TTGTGTCGTTCCAAGGTTCGCAGGATTAAGTCTCGCTCCATTTCCCAGATCGAGCCCGTTGGTTCCATGGGAAGGGTCACATTCATCGCACCAGCGTCAAATGCAAAATGTTCTATGCGAAGCGGTCCTGCGTCGGCCAACAACACCGCGCGCTCAATGACGTTCTCAAGCTCACGAACGTTCCCACGCCAATGACGCGATCTCAAACATCCAAGGGCTTCAGGTGTAATCCCTCCACCAGAACCCTTATTTCTTCTGAATGATCGCTCCGCAAGGTACTCCGCCAATAGCGGAATGTCTTCCGGGCGTTCACGAAGCGGAGGAAGAGTGACCGGCATCACGCTCAATCGATAGTACAAGTCTTCGCGAAAGTTTCCTGCTTGAACCTCTTGTTGTAAATTTCGATTGGTCGTCACCAATACACGAATGTCCACGGAAATTGGCTGGCGTGCTCCAAGACGGTCGACTTCACGTTCTTGCAGAACCCGTAGGAGCTTGGCTTGGAGCCCTAAACTCATTTCTCCAATTTCATCCAATAACAAGGTGCCTTGATGTGCCAGTTCAAATTTTCCACTACGACGGGCCATGGCTCCTGTAAAGGCACCTTTTTCGTAGCCGAATAACTCACTCTCCAACAACCCATCTGGAAGCGCGGCACAGTTCACCGCCACAAATGGCCGATTGGCTCGTGGACTGATACTGTGAACATATTGCGCTAAGACTTCTTTTCCTGTTCCACTTTCTCCCTGAATCAACACCGTGGCATTACTTGGGGCCACAGCTTCCAGCATCTTCAGAATTTGCCGAACTCGTTCATTGCATGTGAGAAATCCAACGGCAGGCTCTTCCTCTTTCAACGTAACCAGCTCTTCACCAGCGACCGTAGTTTCATGGCGCAACCGAGAGATCATTCCCTCGAGTTGCTGAAATTGGAATGGCTTCTGCAAATAGTCCGCCGCCCCAAGCTTCAATGCCTGTACCGCAGTATCCACCGTGCTATAGGCCGTCATCAGGACCACGGGGATCGAATTTCCCATGGCACGGATATCCCGTAACATCTCGATGCCTCCTTTTCCCGGCATATTCACATCCGCAATCACCAACCAGGCTGGTTGTTTTTCTAGACATTCCAACGCTTCATACCCATCATGAGCGAGCACAACGGGATAGCCCTGTCCTCCAAGGGACTTGGATAACGCCATCCGCATGTTCGAATCATCTTCGACCACGAGAATGACAGACTCTTCCTCACACTCCATCAATTCCTTCATTACCCCTCCCTCTCTTGGGGAATCCACAACGAAATCGTTGTCCCTTGGTTCGGTGCACTCGTCCATTCCACCCATCCTTGATGGACATCCATAATCTGTCGCACAATGGCCAACCCTAATCCCGTGCCACCACTTCGCTTCGAGAAAAATGGATCGAACATACGCTCTTGATCTTCTTGTCGTATTCCACATCCATAATCACGAACACTCAGAACCACCGCTTCGTGCGGCGGATGGCCTCCCGTAATCCTTGCCACGTCTTGATGACAAGAGTCGATCGATGCCCATCGACTCGAAATTTCAATCACACCATGAGGGGATGACGCATGGATGGCATTCAGCAAGACATTCAATAGGGCCTGCTTGAGCAACGGTTCATCAGCACGAACCATGCGCGACGAGGTATTAAGCGTTTCCGTCACGGACACTGCCCGTTCACGAATTGCATGCATGGCCATCATGGTCACATCGTGAACCACCGTTTCGAGATTCACGGATTGAATATTCGGCGAGAGGTCGCGGGCCATGACTAAAAGGTTCGACAACACGTGATCAAGACTTTGCACGACCTTGGCAATCTGTTTCGCCAATGTTTGCCGCTCGGCATCATCCTGAATGGAAGTGCCCAACAGTGATGCGAACAATTCGATACTCCCCAAAGGATTTCGAATTTCATGGGCAATAGTCCCGATCATTTCCCCCATCACCGCAAGACGTTGCTGATTGGCGATTTGATCTTGAATGGTCCTGAGAATCGTCACGTCCTTGATAATTCTAATGGCTACTTTTCCTCTTGGCCTTGGTGGCGGAAGGACTTGGTCATACCCTGTGAGAAACCGCTCCTGATAGCGAACCGAGGAAAAAGGGACGGTAGGCAATCCACATTCAGACCAAATTCCATCAAGGGGAACGCCCAGTAGGTGCTCACGAGGTTGCCCTAAGAGATCCTCAGCCATCTCGTTCACCGCTGTGACCTTGCCAGTCGCATTCGTTACCAATACCCCTAATTCAAGATTGCGAATTAACGCCTCCCGTTCTTGTTTCAGCTTGGTGTTTTCTTGAAGCTTAGCTTCCAAGGCAAGCGTATTCGCGCGAAGGTCCAATTCAAGATCATGGGAGACCGTCATGGTTGATTCATGATTGGCAGACTGAAGAGTCGTCCCATGGGGTGCCAATGAAGGGACCTCAAGTCGCGTTGGTCTATTTTTTGTTTTTTTCACGAATCTCCTCTGTAGCCACAAGGCGGATTTCCATTTGTTGTGCCGACGCCGCTGCTCGCACCGCTGCCCCAAACTCTCCTTGGACATCTTCCGAACTAGCTAATTGAGCCAGCATTGTCTTGGACTCATCGACTCGGCCCTGTGCACGATAACTCAGAGCCAATCGGTATTGAGCCCATACTCGCCACTTGGACGATGCAATATTTTCCACCAAGTGCTCATATTCTTGAACGGCCTCTTTGATTCTTCCCGAATCAAACAACACATCTGCATACAGCATTCGATCATCATCCGTAGCCACTTTGTCGCGTATGAGGTCCCGATACCCCTGAATAGCCTTGTCGATCTCACCCGCTTGATGTTGAATGCGGAGCAACCGTCGCCGAATGTTTAGGCGTTGGCCTTCATCCGTGACATGAGCCAGCATGATCGCATAATGTTGTTGCGCAGACGGAAATTTTTCTTGTTGCAAAGCAAGTCGTCCTAAATGAGAGGAAACCTCAACGATCCATTGACCCTCGGGATACTCTTTTTCATATTGCTGACCCGCTTCCTGCGTCAGGGATTCCTCATGAATTTCTGCTGCAGCCAAAACTTTTCTTGCTAGGGCTTCCTCACGTACCGGGGAAGACGGATGCTTGGTTAATGTTCGGTCGTACCATTTCAACGCATCCTCGGGGAGCTGTAAGTGACGGAAGGCTTCTCCCATCTGAAACATCAGCTGAGGGCCTGGAGAGAGCACGGCAAACAGATTTGGATATCCGTCTTGAAACGAAGCTAGCCGAACCCAATCCTGTTGTTCGGCAAACTTCAAAAGGAGTGCTTTGACAGATTCCGCGGACTGTTTCCCCCATTTGGTTCCACTTTGAGCACCCACCAAATGAATAAACCGCCGCATGGCTTCCTCATGATTCCCTTCAGCCTCAAAACTTTCTGCAATCCAGAACGACGCCTCATTGGCCACATTTGCTCCAGCTACCATCACTAATCGAGCCGCTTGACTTCGGAAATCGTTCCATGTCATCGGAACAGGAACACCTAACTCTGCCAACCGTGGGCGCACCTCACTATTAAATACCGCGTCAGGCCCTTTTTTCAGATCTGAATGTGCCCATCGAAGAAGGGCCGCCTCACCTGTATAGGCTTGCTCCTGACCAGGGAATCGTTTCATGGCCAAATAGGCAAACCATATGGAAGGAACATCCTCACCCCGCTCCCCAAGCAACTCAGCCAACCGATTCAAAGATCGTCCAGCATCATCGTGATACGGATGTAAATTGAAAGCACTGAGAAATTGCAGAAGAGCCTTTTCTGTTTCGCCTTTGGATAATTCCGTCATTCCACGGCGATATAAAGAACTGGCCGAGGCTCGTAATAATTCTGGTTGTTCAAGTGCGACAGTTTCATACCAATATTGAGCTTGATCCCAGGCTTTCGATGCGGCGGCACCATCGGCTAATCCCAACGCGGCTTCAATATGAAATTCTTGCCAGGCTGGTTCATCGAGGACTTGACGAAAAATTAACGCCGCTTCCAGATTTTGTTGATTGTTCAAAAAGTTGGTGGCCGCCCCGATTAAGACTCCAGGGGTCAAGGGATGCTTCGGGTAGGAATCCAAAAACTGTTCAAATATTCCTTTGGCCTCGGGATACCACCTAAATTGTGCATATAAATTTCCGACCTCGCAGAGCGCCCATGCACTATATTCACTATCCGGATAGCGCCGACGCATGGATTGCAGATGACCAATGGTTTCCAAAAAGGCATCATCAGGATCTTTGGTGGACGCAAGCAGGGTCGCTAAGGCGAACCGCGCTCCAATGCTTTCTGGATCATCAGGATGTTCACGAATATACGTCTGGAAATGACCACGGGCCTCTTTCCTCAGACCCTCCTCCATAGCCATTTTCCCCTCAACCAATGAAGAAGCTATTTCCTCTGAAGTCTGCCCCTCCTGCCAAGGGAACTTATGACAGGAGGAAGCCTCACTTGATTGCGAGAACATCAGTGTCAACATGAGTATCAATCCATAAATCGTCAGAAGACGCATCACACCACTACATCCTTTTTTTGCCCATACGATCATGGAGCAATTTCCAGACCATTTTTCCAAGATGTCCGGGAACTCTCTATCAGTCGATGAACACAGAGAATTGGCAAAGAAGGAAACTGATGAGAAGAGGATAGAAGGGGGAATCCCTGTCAGGACGTTGACGCGGGGGTCAAAATCCCTGGCACTGCGGATCAAAAAATACCAGATTGGCGAGGTGTGAAGGGGTCATTCCTGAAACATGAGAAAGGGAAGCCCACACAATTCCTTCAGGATTCACCACCCTAAGAAGGCGCTATGCAAACTCTCGGCGCTGGATAGAATGTTTTTTCAATCCACTGACGAACATTCAGCAAACAGAAGGTTAAGAAGAAGGGGAGGGAGGAGGATTCTGTCGTTGCGCCACAACGGCAGCCAACGATCGTTTCTTAAGTTTTTCGATAAGAGTCGTGCGATTGATTTGAAGTAACTGGGCTGCCCGGCTCTTCACCCAATTCGTCCGTTCAAGCGCTTCCAAGATCAACCGATTTTCAAACTCTTCAACGACTCGACCCAAATCAATACCAGCCCCTGGAATAGAAGGAGAGGCAGAGAGCGAAGGAGTAACACTTGGCCGTCTGATTTTTTCGGGGAGATCGCTGACATCCACTTGCCCCTTTCGCTTTAAAATCGCGATTCGTTCAACCAAATTGGCCAGTTCTCGAACAGTGCCAGGCCATTGATAATCAGCCAATAACACCAAGGCCTCCTCCGAACAATCGGTCAGCGTAGCACCCCGCCGTTCATTGAGTTGCTCAATGAAATGACGGATCAACAGGGGGATATCCCCACTTCGCTGCCGAAGGGGCGGTACCATGATGGGCACGACATTCAAACGATAATAGAGATCCTCTCGAAATCGCTTAGCAGTGACCAGCTCTTCAAGGTCTTGATTCGTGGCTGCGACGACGCGGGCGTCAGTTTTTAATGTTCTCGTGCCACCGACCCGCTCATAGGTTCGCTCCTGAAGGACACGTAAAATTTTCACCTGAAGAGGCGGGCTCAGGTCCCCAATTTCATCTAAAAAAATCGTCCCTCCTTCGGCGAGTTCGAACCGTCCAAGTTTCGTGGCAATGGCCCCAGTAAACGCCCCTTTTTCATGACCAAATAGTTCACTTTCTAATAACGATTCCGGTATCGCACCACAATTCACGGGAACCAACGGACCCTTTCGCCGCAAACTATTGTAATGGATCGTTTGCGCAAGCAATTCTTTTCCAGTCCCGCTTTCACCCATCAGTAACACGGTTCCCTCGGAATCGGCCACGCATTCGATGAGTCGAAAGACTTCTTTCATCACATCGCTCTGACTCACCAATCTCCCTAAACCAAATTGCCCTTGTACCGTTCGCCGCAGTTCAACATTTTCATCTCGCAACTGCTTCATTCGAAGGGCACTGGCCACCGTCGCTAATAAAATTTCGCCACCAAAGGGTTTTTCCAAAAAGTCATGTGCCCCGGCTTTCATCGCCTCGATTCCCATGCTGACCGACCCATAGCCAGTCATCACGATAGTTGCGGGAGCCGAAGGCATAGGCGCAATGCGTTTCAATAATTCGATTCCGTTCAAGCCTGGCATTTGCACATCGGTCAACACCAGGTCAAAAGCCTGTTGAGAAATAAGTTCAAGCGCGTCACTTCCTGACCTGGCCTCAACGACCTGATAGCCTTCTATCAGCAACTGGGCTTGCAACGCATCCCGCACATCACTTTCATCTTCAACAATAAGAATATGTGCAGATGATTGAGTCTTGTCAGGTCCTTTTCCTTCCCTGAACGCCATCAGTCGCTCCTTTTCTCAAGATTGGGAACGCCTATCGTGTGTCTATTCATCACGTTCCCTGAATATTGACCATGTTTCATTCCAATACATGCCATTACACCCTCAAGTATTAGCCAAAACTTCCGAATAATAAAAAGATACACGTTGCATTCTTCTGTTGAGAAATAAATCTCACGTCAATCATCACAAGAGAAGACAGTAAGGTTTATGAACCATGTATCCTGAAAAAAATTCAATGCCCCTGTTTATTCTATTTGATAGCAAAACAGGCTATTTGTATGGCCACTTGATGGCATCAGGCCCGGACGATCCATTTCTCAATGATATGCTCGAGTGGTGGGGTACTCATTGCTCAGCAATTCCCATCGGATTGGACTATCCGGGATTGACCGGAACTACTCAAGCACAAAATACCTTGTCCTCTAATTAATCCTTTCCCACCTCGATCACCATTCTTTTTCATCCTTCAAAATTCAACATGTTTTGGCCTCGTTTCCCGGAAGGCCATTTCAGTATTTTTATCCCTTAATTGGTTGACCAAGGCACTCCTGACTCGTTCTCAAGTAACGGGCCCAAGATTGATTGAAGGAGAGCCGTCCCATTACCCTGTGTGGCTCCGATCCCACGGAGGGTCAGAACAAAGTTAAACTGGTTTCGTTCCGGCAACTCCTCGCTTCCACCCAATCGGATGTAATACAACCCTAAAGACCAACACCGACATGGATTTTGATACAACCCCACGACATCCCATTCTGGCGTTTCCCCTTTGGCAAAATCATGGTACACCTTTGATCCAATAGTCCACCCAAAGGGAATGCGGACTGCCCCGCCAAGGGTCAGAAAGTCAATTTCTGTTTGGGGAGCCAATACCTCGTTAAAGGAGAGAGGATTCCAGATGTCTCCTCGCCGAGAGACAATCCCGGCCCGAGTATGCCGATGCCCAACCTGTATATACGCTGTACGATTGGACTGCAACATAATATCAGTATTGAATTGACTGAATTCACCGTCTTCTGGATTAAAAAACGCATTGAATGAAACTGAGGCATTATTCAAGAACGGCGGTAATTGGTCCATTGGGAGGCCCACGATAGCACGTCCCCATAGATCTGAAAAGATATTAGCTTCCCCTGGAGTTGATCCTAGGTGATAACTCTGAGCAAAAAAGAGATCCAATAACGTAGTAGATCTCCCGCCAGAGCGTTCATCTTTGAGTCGCGTGCTCAAGGAATACGTCAGCAAGTTCTTTTCTGTGAGGTTATCGACAGCATCGATTTGCGCAAGATCAGACTGTTTCGTGTTTGGAACATATTCGTAAAATAGACTGGGTTCAATCGTATGACGAAGCCTCCGGCCCTGGCTTATAGGAAACCGACGCGACAAACTAGACACCGCTTCAAAACCCAACCAAAACGTCCCTCGCTCACGGGCATCATCCTGAAGCGACGTCCGACCATGGGAATACAATACTTCGCGCACCTTCACTTGTGGACGAAGCCCGACAATATTCCCAAGATGTAAGCCTTGCGTGGAAATCCCAGGCATGAAATCGAGCCGACTGACCTGAAAGCCCTGTTCGCGCCAGAAATGGACAAAATTGGAATTCATATCCACAACAAATGTTCCATTCGCGAACGCCGAACTAGTAAACCTATGCCCAATCTCAGGCAAACGTTGAAAGGTCGTACGCCCCCCTGAATTCAACGGTTGTAAATATTGGACTTTCAAGTAGGCGCTGCCACCTGGCAAACGCTGCGTCACATTGAGAACTGATTCTTGGCTCGGCAGAGAACGAAACACACCCGAACTTGTGAGATCCTGAAGAAGAGATCGGTCCGTGGCATAGTTCACCTGCATTTGAAGCGAAAGGTCTTTATTCACTTGCTGAACATGCGCCCCTGTGATTTGGGCACGAGCTTTGTTCACATCAGTATCATAGAGTGAGCTAATTAACCAATTACCTTTGGAGCGGCGATTGATAATATACCGATAGGCCAGATCTCCTCCAAAACCACGATCGGTTAAAATTTGAGGAGTCACCAATAAATCCTGGCTTGGAGAGATCGCCCAAAAAAAATCCTGGCGATATTGAAAACCTAAAACATTATCAAACCCTGCGGTGGGAAGCAGAAAACCCGTTTTACGCGCACCTGGCATGGGATATTTGAGAATGGGTAATGGAAGGAGAGGCTGATTTCTGACCTGAAACCAAACATTCTTGGCAAAAATACTATCCCCCTGCTCGACATCTATATCTGCAAAAGCAAAACTCCAATCAGGGATTTGTCCATCCTCAGCATCGCAATTCGTAAACGTACCATCTTTCGCACGAAAATGTGTTTCGGAAAACCGCTGCAACAAACGGCCACGAATCCAGGTATTGGTTTTTGGCAAAAACATCTTTCCATTGGTAATGATACCGGCTTCGGTGTACACATTGATTTCCATTTCCTCTGCCCATACTTCCGTGACCTGATCATTCAAATGCACTTTGCCCTTTGCATTGAGGGATCCAGAGAGTTTATGAATGACGGCTTCATCCGCCGTTAGTCGAAGAGGACCTTGTGTCACCACCACTGACCCAATGGCCCGAAAGACTTCAGTCACGCGATCAAATTCAACTTTTTGAGCTGTGACATCTAAGGGTGGGGAGGAAGAAGTATTTGAGGATTTAGAAGATTCAGCGACCGTAGGCAAAGGTTGGGCCAGGACCTGAGAAGTAAGACTACTACCCCCAATCAGACCAAGAATACACAACACTCTCACCGTCCAGACACCAAGTGAACAGAGGGGAAAAGACATGTGTTGTCGGTTAACCAACAATAGGAGCATACCTTGATCCAGCCAACAGGCTTTTTACCGCTCCCACCAGGAATAACGACCCCGTTACGCAAATAAGGTCCTGTGGATCGGAAAGTTGAGTAGCCAACGCTACAGCATCAAATGGAGTAGCGGCACCATGGACATACAACCCCTCCTGGTGAATCTTCACTTGCAACATGTGAACCGTCGCAGATCTTGCATGTTCAATTTGTGTACAGATCACGATGTGAGCTAAGGGGAGAAGGGCATCTAAACAGGCTTCGATATTTTTGTCTTGCATCATCGCAATGACAAGAATCAATTTTCGTGCAGGCACCTCGCCAAGCATGGCTTCCAAATGGTGAGCTAACATTATCGCCGCTGCCGGATTATGCGCGCCATCACCCACCATAAGTGGGTTTGTCTTGAGGATCTCCAAACGACCATCCCATTTCACCGAGCCTAGTCCTTGAAGAATGGCATCCTCTGGAATAACACGACTTGGCATCACACTGCTCTCAACAAGGGCCAGTGCACAGGCTGCATTGATGAATTGGTGAGAGCCCTTCAACGCGCAAGGAAGTTTGGAATATTCATGCGTCACACCTTTGTAATCAAACATTCCTTCCTCATGAATCTCGATCGAAAATTCGTGGCCATATTGGCAGACGGAAGCACCCTCATCATTGGCCCTTTGCTGAATCACAGCTTGAGCGGCCGACTCCATAGGTCCTAAAACAACAGGAGCACCTGACTTGATGATTCCCGCTTTTTCATAGGCGATAGCCTCAAGGGTATGCCCGAGATAGAACTCATGATCAAATGAAACGTTTGTCACCAACACCCCAAGTGGGTCGCACACATTGGTGGCATCAAACCTCCCTCCCATTCCTACTTCGATGACAGCCACCTCGACGTTTTCCTCGGAAAAATATTTAAAAGCCATCGCTGTGGTGGTTTCAAAAAATGTAGGACAACAGGTCGAATGGGAATTGCCTCGAAATCGATTCGTTAGATCGACAACACGGGATTCTGAAATCTGTTCCCCCTGCACCTGAATCCGTTCACGAAAATCAACCAAGTGAGGAGAGGTATAGAGCCCCACTCGAATATTGGCAGCTCGAAGGATCGAGGCCGTCATGGCCGCAGATGACCCCTTTCCGTTTGTTCCACCGATATGCAAAACCTGGAATTGACGCTCAGGATGATTGCATTGAGCCAATAACCCCTGAATCGTCTCGAGCCCAAGCTTGATGCCATGCTTCTGAAGTCCGTACAGATAGGTGAGGCATGCTTGATACGACTCTGCCATATCTTATGCTTTGGCCTTTGCCCCAATACTGAACGATCGAGACACGTGTTAATACATCGCTATTGTTTGGGGATCTGCGTGAGCATCACTATCGAGTCACGCGATCAGAAGACGACTAGTGCTTGCTCGCGAGATGCTTCAATAGTATATGGATCGTGTCTCGTAAATGGGGCCGAGGCACAATCGAATCAATCATGCCATGTTCCAAGAGAAATTCCGCCCGCTGAAATCCCTCTGGCAATCGTTGTTTAATCGTCTGTTCAATAACCCGAGGGCCAGCAAACCCAATCAACGCCTTTGGCTCAGCAATGATCACATCACCTAACATGGCAATACTCGCCGTCACGCCACCAAATGTAGGATCGGTCAACAACGAAATAAATGGTAATCGGGCTTCATGAAGCCGAGCCGCAGCCGCAGCTGTCTTGGCCATCTGCATCAAAGACAAGGTGCCTTCCTGCATCCGAGCGCCCCCCGATGTCGCCACCAACATAAAAGGGTGCTGTGCCTTTAAAGCACGATCAACGGCTCGGCAAATTTTTTCTCCAACCACCGAGCCCATGCTTCCCCCCATGAACCGAAAGTCAAAGAGGCCCAGAACCAAAGGCTGTCCAAGGACTAAGCCTTTTCCTATAATCATGCCATCTTTTCTACCGGTCTTCTCTTGATAGACCTGCAAACGATCCGCATAGGGCTGCGTATCCACAAAGGCCAGCGGATCCGCAGGTGCTAAGTCGGTTTCCCATTCTTGAAAGCTACCGGGGTCAAGGAGAAGCTCAATACGTTCGCTTACCGACAGAGGGAAATGATATTCGCATTTTGGACAAAGTTTGAAATTCTTATCGACTTCCTTTTGATACACAATGCCGCGGCAAAAGGGACATTTGGCCCACATGCCCTCGACAATGTTGAGCTTCCCTTTGTCGGAAGCTTTGGCAGGAGCCTTTTTAAACCATCCCATGTAATCTCAACCCTTGCGGAATCTTCATTAGGAAATACACCTCAGAGGACAAAAGAGGAAATGTAACACAGCATCTACCTTCCATCAAGAAAACAGTGTTTCACCTTTCCCATTACCCAGGGAACCCATCGTAAATCATCAACACTTCAAAACAAGGGAAACTGGAGATCCAGAAGGTGAAGAATTCTATGGACTTAACAGGGAAAGATTAGGCTAAGAAAGAGAGAATACATCAATTGAGTTTAAGAAGAGCGAAGTTGAGTAGTGGGGAATTTATCCCCCACGCGCATGCATTTCAAGTCGGGGGTCACGGCGCAGTTTTTCGATTTCGATAAATCGGCCACGCATGCTCGCCTGTTCAAGCTGTTTCCGGTCTTCGGCTCCACGATCGGTTCGCGTGTTCCACCCGGCTTGAATCCGTTTACGGACTTCAGCCAGGTCTTTCATCCGAAGAGGTTCTCGCAAATCAATACCTTCTTTAGCATACAAGCAGAGATACCAAAACCCATCAGCTGTCAGACGACTTCGATCGCACGTGGCACAAAATGGCGTGGTTGTTGATGGGATAATGCCAAAGGTCGTGCCATCAGATAACAAAAACCGTTGAGCTGGGGCGGAACTGTTTTCAATCACAGGCTCGATTGGTCCATATTTCTGTCTCAACGACAACAAGATTTCCGCCCGAGACAACACTTTCTCCATAGCCCATTCATTCGCCCCACCCACGTCCATATATTCAATGAACCGAACCTCGGCATTCACTGACTTGCCATATTCAATGAGGTCGATGAGTTCATCGTCGTTAAAGCCTTTCATAGCCACGGTATCAATCTTCAGGCCCTTGAACCCAAACTTTTCAACACTTTGAATTCCGACAAGCACACGGTCAAAAGTTTCACGGCGAGTTAAAGCTTTAAATCGTTCTGGCTTCAGGGTATCGAGACTGACCGTGACCCGATGCAAACCCGCATCGAATAAATCCTGCCCCTGCTCTTCTAACAAAATGCCATTGGTCGTCAACGCAATATCCTGAACACGCGCATGCTGGCTAATCATCCGAACCAACGTCGGAAGGTCTCGACGAAGGAGCGGCTCACCGCCCGTCAACCGAACTCGATCCACCCCGAATTCCGTAAAGATACTCACGAGGACATTAATTTCTTCAAAGGTGAGAAGCGTATTGCGAGGCAACCAGGCATATTCTTCTTCGGGCATACAATATTGGCAACGAAGATTACATCGATCCGTCACCGACAACCGCAAACTTCGGAGAGGTCGATCAAAGGTATCCAGCAAATCGCTAGTCAAAGGCTGTTTGGATACGAGGCTCATGGATGTTGCTCCACCCAGACTTCCCCTTCAGGGGTCTGTTCCAACTTCCAAATGGGGGTAATTTGTTTGAGCTCATCAATGCACCACTTACATGCCTTGAAGGCATCCGCGCGGTGCTCGGCACCAATCACAATCAACACAATATTTTCCCCAATATCGATCGCGCCAAATCGGTGAAGAATCAACGCTTCGATGATATCAAAGTCTTGCAGCGCGCGTTCGCGAATTTCGCGTAACTTCTTTTGCGCCATACCGTCATAATGCTCGAACGTAATGCTGCTGACATCTCGCCCTTGCGATCGATCACGGGCGGTTCCTAAAAATGTAGCAATGCCACCGATCCGCCTGGACCGCTTCTTGACCCGATCAATTTCTTCATCCATGGAAAAGTTATCGCGTTGCACACGGACTAACATGGCGACTTCGTCATCAACGATAGACATGGGCTCGCTCTCCTTACTATCGGCTCCACCAGCAAATGGTGGCAGTAGGGCAATTTCATCCGTCGCGGCCAAGACAGTTTCACCATGAGCAATATCATGATTCACTGATACCAACACTTTTTTCTTAAGTAGTAGATCTCCAAGCTCAGGATTAATGGCTTGAACTTCTGCGATGAGGTCATTGACTTGACTGCCATCTTTAAGCTCTATATTCAAATCAGCATTCTGCTTTAACAACATTTTCAACATGCCAAACAATTTTACAGTCAGAGTCATGATTGCCCGCCATTAGTGGAAGCCAAGACTTCGGAACCCGGACGCAAATAGATCCCAGATTTCCCACCCTCTTTGGAGACCAAAAACATCTCCCCAAAACTCATGCCTTTATCCACGGCCTTACACATATCATAGACGGTCAAGGCCGCAATCGACACCGCCGTCATTGCTTCCATCTCAACCCCGGTTTGTCCTGAAGTTTTCACAGCGGCTTGAATGGTCAATGAACATTGCCCAGAACTATCGGGTTCAGAGTTTTCAAGGAAATCGATATTGACACTGGTCACCATGAGCGGATGACACATCGGAATGAGGTTTGGTGTCTGTTTCGCACCCATGACTCCGGCCACCTGGGCAACAGCCAAGACATCGCCCTTGGCAATTTTTCCATCTTGGATACGACGCAAGGTCTCAGGCAACATGAGCACCCGGGCTTGAGCCACCGCTACCCGTTCAGTATTAGCTTTGGCCGACACATCGACCATCCGTGCACGGCCCGAATCATTAAAATGGGTAAATTCAGCCATGTGTGATTGCTCAATCTCCAAGGGTTTGTCTGAGACCAAACCATTATAGGAGTCGGGCTAAAAGCAGGTCAAGCAAAGGAATACGCCTTTTAACCAGCTTGACACACCCAGTTGGCTCTTCGACAATGCCTCCATGGACGAAGGGCTGATCGTTGAGGGCATTAGTTTTCAGGGCCATTGTGGGGTTTCTCAAGAGGAACGATCACTAGCTCAGCCTATATTGGTTGACCTTGAATTTTCCTGTTCGGCTGAAGATGCGATTCAAACCGACGCCATATCTAAAACCATTGACTATGCTCAGGTCTCCTCCCGAGTCGTCGATATCGGACGTTCTGAATATTGCGCACTCCTCGAAACGCTTGGGGATCGAATTTCTCGCACGCTCTTAGCCGAGTTCCCCATCGAAATGCTTCGCATTTGGGTTCGAAAAGCGAAGCCACCCCTTGAACATGTCATTGGATCAGTTGGGGTCAGACTCACTTATCATCGCTCCAAGTTGTCTTTGATTGAAGATACATCATCGAGTCGTCTATCCCCGTTTCTATTAAAATATAACCATCACATTCCCAAAGGCCGAGTACTAGATCTGGCCTGTGGTTCTGGAAGACATGCGATTCATATAGCAAAACAAGGGTATGAGGTCCTAGGGCTTGATCGAAACACCGAGGCTCTGAACACTCTGTCGCAAGCCGCACAAGATCAGCATCTCAAAAACTTGGCCGTTCGGGAACTCGACCTTGAAGCCAACGTAGATAATCCGCCCTCGCTTGGAGAAAACGAATTCATTGGGGTGGTCGTCTTCTATTATTTATACCGCCCGATCCTTCCCAAAATCATTCACGCACTCAAGCCGGGTGGCATCTTAATCTATGAAACCTTTCTCATCGACAATCATCACCACTACCAACATCCACGCCGAAAAGAATTTTGCTTGGAGTACAATGAGCTGCTTCAACTGGCCCAAGGTATGCGCGTCCTTCATTATGAAGAAGGCCAGCACCAAGATCAGATAGAACAAAATACTCCATTCACCGCACGGCTCGTCGCCCAAAAAGTATAAACACCTATAAGGAGTTTCATGCCACGTATAGACTTACACCTGCATACCACCTACTCGGATGGGAGCCATTCCCCCAATGAGGTCATTCAATTCGCACACGAAACTGGCGTCACCGCGCTGGCCATCACGGACCATGACACCGTGGAAGGCTTGCCCGAAGCCCTGGCCGCAGGGAAACGTCTGGGCATCGAAATTATTTCCGGGACTGAATTAAGTTCACGGTATGAAGGTCGCGAAACGCACATCTTAGGATATTTTTTCGATTGGCAGGATGCCACTTTTCAAATCCGACTCACGGAACTTCGGGAGAGTCGCGATCAACGAAACCCACGCGTAGTAGAGAAACTCAACCAACTGGGATTGGACATTTCCTATGAAGAAGTAAAAACCAAGTCAGGAGCTGGATCGGTGGGCCGTCCACACATTGCAGCCGTATTAGTCGACAAAGGCTACGTCTCTTCCACCAAAGATGCCTTCGACCGCTATCTTGCAGATGGCGCTCCCGCCTATGTTGAACGCGAATCGCCAGAATCGAGCGAGGCCATCGCTTGGATTCGTGAAGCCGGGGGGGTGCCAGTGCTTGCCCATCCACATTGGACCAAGAAACAAGGGGCCGAGCTCGTCGAAATGTGCAGCACACTCAAAGAAGCCGGACTCATGGGCATCGAAGTGTTCTACAGTACCCATACCAAGCGGCAAACCTCCGAATACCTCGAACTCGCCAGGAAGCTCGACTTGCTCATGACCGGCGGCAGCGATTTTCACGGCGACGCAAAACCAGGTATTTATGTGGGACGAGGAAAAGGAGATTTGAAAGTGACTGATAAGTTATTAGAACCAATGAAAAACGCCGCGCGCCATTAACCAAAAAGCGAATATTTTTAGAGGTTGGCTCTAATTCCTAAATCGAGTGCACCCTAGAACTAAAAAAAAGGAAATAGTTTGGGTTTTGTCTCGAAGAAACAAAGATTAATTTTCCGGCGCTTCAACGATGTGGTTTTCGAATCGGGTGCAGCCTTCGGCGAGGAGTCGGTTGGTGAGCATTTCGCCTGGCCATTCAATTGGTAGATCTGCGGTAAAGACCCAGACATCTGGAGATGTCCAGATGGGGCCATGGTCTTCCGGGAGGTCAGGGTCAAAGAGGTCGGTCCACACGGGCATGTAGACTCCATTCCCACATTGCGTATGGAGATGCACAATCGTGCGGCTGCGAACCGGTGGATCGAGATCGTGCCAAACGGCTGCGGTTTCGTCGGCTAATCGATGTAAGCGCACGGCGTTCTGAGCATCAAACATCGCATAGGCTGCATACACCGGCACTTCCAAAGTATTGGGCGCTAACGCGATTTCCGGACATTGATCCACTAAGCCTTGAATCAACGCCTCTCGGTCTTTCTCTTCTAACGTTTCAGGCAACGAGGAATCTCCGGCCCCGATCAGTTCGAAAAACAAAAATGCTGTGGATTCAACGGGCGGATGCAAACGAGCCGCGACTGGAAGACGACGATGCGAACTGGCCATTGCCGAGACATGGTCATGGATTTTTTGTAGAGAGAGAAAGTCCAACGTCGTGTCAGTTAACAATCGACGTTCCACGGTCACCACCGTTCCGGGTTGAATATGGAGACATTCCCGCAGTAACTCTGCCGTACGCTCAGGATTTAATTTCAATTGCAGAGGATTTGGAAGATTCGCCTGAAGCGGCAACTCAATGGCCCCAAGCACGGCATAGGCTGGCTTGTCTTCAGGATCGCCTTCGATCATCACGGAGCAGGAAGCTTCAGCAAGGAGGTCGAACAACCACTCGGCCATTTCTTCATCTAACGCGGCAAGGACGGTGAGTACGTCATGCTCGCGATCCTGTTCGAGCAATGCCTGTAACACCTCAAGTGCTAATTCCGAGTCACCGTGATCGTGGCGACGGGCATTAATGAGATGAATTAAGTCACGCGTTAGCGGATCCGGGCGGTACCAACTCGACATACTATCTCCGTCGCAATTCCGGTGTGTATTTTGGTTGAACAATTTCCAGCTTCCACATTTCAGTATTCTTCGGCATATGACTGGACAATCACTAGGGGTTACTCGCCAATCACCTTGATCAATACACGCTTCCGGCGCCGTCCATCAAACTCACCATAGAAAATTTGTTCCCACGGACCAAAGTCTAGCTGTCCATTGGTAATCGCGACGGTCACCTCCCGTCCCATGATTTGGCGTTTGATATG
>JAJDBO010000014.1 GCA_029261305.1 Nitrospirales bacterium | reverse complement strand
CCCATGTTCGACGAGCCATCCATTCATACGCTGTTTAGCTTCTGGGGTGGCCAAGCCATTGAGAAAATCTGAATTCACAGTTTTTCCATCGCCCGTAAACGCCTCAGTGGAAATGTCCCCTCCAGCAATGACCTCGACAATGGGCAAGTTGAATTGCTTGGCAAACGCATAGTCGCGAGTATCATGCCCAGGCACAGCCATAATCGCCCCAGTTCCATAGGTGGCGAGGACATAGTCAGCAATCCAAATGGGCACCTGACTTCCGGTCACAGGATGAATAGCATAGGCCCCGCTAAAGATACCGGTTTTTTTCACAACATCTGCCATGCGTGCACGTTCACTACGACGGGAAACCTCTTCCACATAGGCTTCCACTGATGGGCGTTGCTCCGACGTGGTAATTGTCGCCACTAAGGCATGCTCCGGGGCCAGCACCATGTAGGTGGCGCCGAACAAAGTATCCGGACGAGTGGTAAACACTTCGAGAGTTTGCCCAGGATGTTCGGCCAATTCAAAGAAAATTCTCGCACCTTCTGACCGCCCCACCCAATCCCGCTGCATCCGCTTAATAGATTCTGGCCAATCAACGGAATCCAGGTCTTCTATGAGCCGGTCGGCATAGGCCGTGATACGGAGCATCCATTGCCGCATGGGAATTCTCACCACTGGATGCCCACCACGCTCGCTTTTACCGTCGATGACTTCTTCGTTGGCCAATACCGTGCCTAACGCCGAGCACCAATTCACCGGGACTTCCGCGAGGTAGGCAAGACCTTTTTCATACAGCTTGCTGAAGATCCACTGGGTCCAGCGAACGTACTTCGGGTCGGTGGTATCGATCTCTCGCGACCAGTCGTAATCTGTGCCGAGCGACTGAAACTGGCGCTTGAAATTTTGAATGTTCTTTTTGGTGGTTTCTCGAGGATGGGTGCCTGTCTCGATGGCATATTGCTCAGCCGGAAGACCAAACGCATCCCAACCCATGGGATGAAGTACGTTAAAGCCGCGCATCCGCTTGTAGCGAGAAATAATGTCTGTCGCAATATACCCTTTGGGATGCCCCACGTGCAGTCCAGCCCCTGAGGGATAGGGGAACATATCCAGCACATAAAACTTGGGTTTAGCCGAGTCTATAGTAGAAGAGAAAATGGCCTGTTCACGCCAGTAGCGCTGCCATTTTGTCTCAATGGCCTGATGATCGTAGATTTTTGCCATGAATTAGGGAAACAGATGGTTTGGTGGACTTGATCCTGCCCGAATATCAACGGAGGGAAAATCAATCACAGACCCGAAGGCACGACAAGGCGAAACCTAGCTTAGAAGGCATCCCTAATCAGGGCATTACAGAATCTCAGAGGTATTGGATTGATTGAGGAAACGAAGCAGGTAACCACCGGGGGCTCACCGTCTCTGGCAGGAAAGGGAAGGAGAAAAAATTGGCCAAGCCCAATTACAGCTTGGGGGGACCGGCAGGCAAAGATTTGCGTTTTTTGCGAGTGGCCGCCTCCGCGAGTTCAGGTGTTTTTTCTTGGGCCAAGCGATGTTTCATGATTAACGGATCTACCACTTCACCGCAGGCTAAACACCGCCAACCGGGCATCCACAACTCGCCGCTATTCTCCATGTCAATAAAATAATCGGTGACCATAGCGCCTTTGCAACGTATACAATGCATAACGACCTCCTTGAAAGAACTCCGTTGTCCTTTTTGTCGGTTCAGAAAAGGAGATCTTGAGAAAAATCCATAGCCCACCATGCACAAACAGAAGCATAGGGAAAGAATTGAGGTTGAATAGTAAGGAACGAAGAAGGGGGGATTAGGATGAAAAACCGTTGGTTGGCAAAAAAACAGACTTCAGAGCAACATCCTTAGGCGGCTAAGGAAGTACATTGCTCACGTAGCCACACCGTAGAAAAACAGGTGGTGTGAGAGAATTCATTCCATCCCAGTTCCAAAACATTATTTTGGTAGAGATGGATAAACCGAGGACGGATTTTGGATGGAAGTGTTTTGGAGTCTTGACCAAAATTGCCTTGGCTATGCCGAACCTCTGGAGCATTTTCAGCCAGCCACCGGTAAGGGAAATAACTCACTTCATTATCCCCCCATTGAATGAGTAGGCCATCGCCTTCTGTGGATACATCCTGAACAAAACATGAAATTGCTGAGATACCATTCATCTCTTTCCTCCTTTATTATAGTTTTTAATTGAACACATTCTACAAGGAGGAGATGACGAACGTGTTAACGAGAGGTAATCATTTGGTTATCTTTGGTTTAGAAGAACCAAGACAGAGTGTTGCCACTTATTTGTAAAGCGAAACATCAAATGCACTAGATTGAAGAATGATTTCATGCAGGGTTTCGCCCCTGAAGACGAGGTCCTTTTGTTTCGGCAAAAGGACCCAAAACCATTTTCGCCCGGGCGCGTCCCTACGGGTGAACTCCGCCACGGCACCGAATTAAATGGCTCAGAAACTCGCTCCGCTCAAACAGTCTTCGCCGAAGAGTCGAATTCGGTACCGCGGCTCCGCCGCGCCCGAAGGCGGGGAAAATCCAAGGAACAAATTATGTTTTCAATCCGGGAATAAAGAGGGAAGGCTTTATCAAAAGTTTTCTCGAATAAACCGCTATTCTTTTTCACTTTCTTCAGCGGCTTTCTTGGCTTCATTTTCGGCTCGGAGTTTTTCGATAGCGGCGGCCACTTCGTCTTCCCAGGGGAATTTCTCATCCTGCGCAGGATCGTAGTGCGGCAGCTTGGGTATCTCTACCTCGAGTTTCTCTAACAGAGCACGGGCTTGGTTCAATTCGTACCGGTGAACGTATGGTTCACCATCGGCCCATGCCCACTCATAGGCAGCGAGGGCGTGCTTTTTCGCCTGCTCGGGGTCGCCGATAGCAAACCACAGTTCCGCGAGGGGACGGTGGGAGGGGCTCCTGGCTTTAGCAAGTTGCTCGGCCACATGATGTGCGTCTAAAAGCTGCCCGAGATGAATCTTGGAAAGTTCGAGCTGAACCTCAGATTCAGCATCAATTTGCCCAATTTCTCGGGTTATTCGTACAGCCTCATGAAAGCTTTCCAGAGCTTGGGCATAATGACCTTGCCCTAACTGCCATTCCCCTCGTAGGCTGTGGAGCCTACGAATCCCAAAGTGGTTCTTATCTTTTTGTGCTAATCTCTCAGCGCACTCTAAATATTCTACCGTCATATCCCCCTTGAAAAAACGAAATTGAGCGTAAGCATACTCTGCGTTGCCAGATTGATAGATGCTGCGTGACCAATTGCGGCCCATGGGGTCGAGTAGATTCCACATCAATTGGGCCTCCTCCCATCGACCTAAAAGGGCAAGTTTCTGGAAGCGATCCAACCTGGAATGAAAAAGATGATCTGAGCCACCATGCTCTGCGGCCAGATCAAATTGAAGGTTTAGAAATATTTCCTGCTTTGCCAAACGGTTTTGATTAGCGAGGGTTTGAGAAATGTTATGCAATACAGCGCACACATTTCTCCAATTCTTCTGCTGCGAAAAAGATAGGAGGGAGGAACCGTATGCTGCCAAGGCTCCTTCAAATTCTCCAGTATTCTGTAAGGCAAATCCTACATTGTTCCCCAAAGCAGCAGACTCCAATTTACCTAGGCCACAGGGCAACACTGCCCAACCTTGACTGAAAAATGGGCGAAGGAGGGACAAAACCGTAGAGTAAGCTTCTAAATTGAAATTCATTGCCCTTTGCAAAGCCCCGTCATAGTTTTTGAAAGCCTGCTTTTGACGGTCCATGTGAAGTAGGGCACGCACGACGTGAACACCATCAGCAAGGTCTTCAAGGATTTCCGCTTCTTCGTAGGGGTTGTGGGCTTTCTGAGAAAAGTGATCGACTACGCGCTGCCCGTGGCGTTCCCTCTCTTCCTTCGAGAGCCCCCCGGCGGCAATACCTCGAACAACAGGATGCAGGTCGTAACGCTTGGTCGGGTGGTCGTATTGCAGCAAGCCTCGACGTTCAAGATCGCTCACCGTTTTCTGTAGTTGCGATGAGAACGCCTCAGATTCAAGCCCATCATTCACATTCTCGTTCAGGGGTAGGTGAGGATTGAGAGCACTGAGCGTGGGGTAATCAACGGCTTCGGACAACAATGCCAGAGTCGAGAGGATTTGTCGGCTTTTTTCATCAAGGGCCGCCAGAGAAGCATTGAGGATGTGGTTGCGCTTTTGTACCAGGTCAAGGTCGGCGAGGTTCAGCTGGCCGCCGCCGTTGGGATCAGCAACCCAGGTGTCAAAGTTTCCCCGGTCGGGCAGGTAGTTGCTGATGAGGCCTGCGAGAACTCCGATGACCAATGGGTGACAGTCGCAATGTTGCTGAAGATATTGTTGAATTTCTTTTGAGTTGCCCGTGACACCACATGCGCGAAAAAGCAGCTCAGCATCCGGCGGGCGGAGACCTGGAAGGCGTTCACGGAGAACACCGGGAATCGGCTGACTCGATGAATTGAGGAGTACGCGTGGAATCAGTCGTGAGGTTAGGAGCAATTTGGACGGCGCAGCCCCTGCAAGTGCGCGCAGGAGTTCGTCATCCTCAGGACGGATGGAGGAACAGGGATCTCGTTGAGCAATCTCATCGGTTTTCCCCGCGTCTTCATCAGCCAGCTGGGCCGCGTCGAATCGATGGTATGAGACCAGCACGCGCTCCAGACCATCCAACACAATAATCCACGGTTTGGCTGTGAGATGTTTGAGGAGCAAGTCTCCAAGTTCCGGGGTTTTCTTTTTCTTAAAGTCGTCGAATGGCTGGCCCGTGATGTACGCGAGCGCATGCCCACAAAAATCGGACATCACGGCGCCTCGCTCATAGAAAGAATACCAGAAACGACCTGACCAGTCTTCACGAACATTGGTCGCATGCTTGGTCACCCACTCCCACGTGAGCATGCTCTTCCCCGTTCCGCCAATGGCCTCGAACAAGAGAATAGGATGCGAATCCGCAGGTGACGCCCAGTCGTTCAAACTATCAAGCTGAGCCTTCCGCCCCACGAATTCATGAGAGCCAATATACGGCGGCTCCGCATAAAACGCCGGAGCCTTGGGAATGGGGTCAGACTTTGAAGGCTCTGGTTCGAGTGGCACTTGGATCTGAGGGGCGTCCAACCCATCAAGGTAATGACGCAATGCGGCCACAGATTGTGTCGCCGCAACTTCGAATTCAGAAACGCTATTGAAGACTTTGTATACGCGGTGAAGAGCGGAATCTGACTTCATGCGTTTCACCTTTTCGCGAAAATACTTGAGTTTCTCCATTCTCTCCGGATTCGTCTCGACACCACCGGGCTTTACATCATGGTCATCCCCCATGATGAAAATGAGGATGGGCCGTTCCAGACGTTGCGCTTCGTCAAACTCAAGCTCAGTGAGAGAAAGTCGGCCAGGGTTACGATCTGAGCTTTCGGGAATTTGACCATATTTATGACTGATGACTCCGATATATGCTGCAGCATCTCGAACCATCTGAAGAGAGGAGTCCAGGACATTAAGATCTGGTTTTGCGCCATCGTTTTCCATTGCCACGGCTTTAAATGGTTGGCCGTCGATGGCTTTGATCAAAGCGCCTCTGTGGTCCTTTAAATCCGTAAACGTACTAGAGACCATGACCCCTTTGTACATGACCGGTGCTGGATTATTTCCTTCAGACATACATGCGTCCTATCGGTTTATCTCTTTCGAGACAAATAGGCCCCAAGGATAAAAAAGATGAGCCGGGATTTGGTCCAGATGAAAGTGATTCCACCTGCATTCAACTGGCAAATAACTCTCGACTGCCAGTCACTCAATAATATGAATTTGATGGATAGGGATTCAAGCCCTAGGAATAGGGGCCTTTGTTAGGCTGGTGTGGAAGATAACTTGGAATCCTTCGAAGATTTGCTCGCTTTAGACCTGGAGGGTGTAATCAATTCCTGCCCACGCAACTTTCGGTGGTAGGTGATGGCGAAGCGGTGGGCTTCGTCGCGGATGCGTTGGACGAGGTGGGAGGCGAATGAGGTGGGGGAAAGGATGAGTGGCTCACGGATGCCTGGGGAATAGATTCGTTCTTCTTTTTCGCCTTTGGCTTTGGCCAATCCAATAATTGGTACGTGTTTGAGTCCTACATCTCGGAGCGCTTCGATGGCCGCTCCAAGCTGGCCGATCCCCCCATCGATTAAAATCAAGTCAGGAAGGGGCAAGGCCTTTTTCTCATCCGTGCTCAGAGATCCGCCATACCGCCGTTTGACCACTTCGTGCATACTGGCGAAGTCATTGGCACCTTCAACGGTTTTGATTTTGAAGCGTCGATAGTCGGATTTTTTCATTTGGCCGTCTTCCCACACGACCATCGACGCGACGGAATTCGTGCCCATGGTGTTGGAGATATCAAAGCCTTCGATGCGGCCTAAGGCCTTGGGAAGGTGAAGGAGTTGCTGAAGTTCTTTGGCTTCTTTTTCTTCAACCACCCCTTTTCGCAGATGCTCGGCAATCGCGGCGACGGCATTTTCCTGGGCGAGTTGCAGGAGATGATGCTTGACTCCGCGTTCTGGGGTAAGGATCCGAACGGCTTGTTCTTTTTTTGCGGACAACCATTTTTGGATCAGTTCCCGTTCGCTCAAAGTCGTGGGGATCAAGATCTCTTTCGGTGGCAACATTTCCTTGTTGTAGAACTGTTCAATCGTCGATCGAATGAGTTCTTCATCAGAGGCTTCTTTGGTATCAGCCCAAAAAAAGTCCTTTCGTCCAATGAGCTGCCCGCCTCGTACGAACAAGAGTTGCAAGTCTGCGGCTGGGCCCATGCGGGCGAGGCCCATCACGTCCTGATCGACCGGGCCGATTTGGGCGATACGTTGTTTTTCCAAGGTCCTGGAAATATTCGCGATTCGATCACGCAGGCGTACCGCTTCTTCAAACTCTTCCCGATCTGCCGCGCTTTCCATCTCCGTACGCAACCCATCTAGCAATTCCTTGTCTCGACCCTCCAAAAAATACCGAACTTGTTTGACGATACGATGATAGTCTTCTTGGGATTGATTGCCGGTACACGGCGCCATGCAGCGCTTGATTTCAAACTCAATACACGCCCGATCGGCTGTGCCATTGATGTCAATCTTGCAAGTCGCTAGAGGAAAAACTTTCTTGATGATTTTTAAGGTTTCTCGCAACGCCCCCGTTGGAACGTAGGGACCAAAATACAACGCACCATCGTGCTTGACGCGCCGGACAATGGATAACCGCGGGAAATTTTCTTTGACTGGAAGACGAAGGTACGGGTAATGCTTATCGTCTCGAAGGACAACGTTATATCGTGGACGATGACGCTTGACCAAATTGCTTTCGAGCAACAGCGCCTCGAGTTCCGATTTAGTCACAAGGGTTTCAATGTCATGCACGAGCCCCACAAGCACTTGATTCTTGGGGCTTAGGTCGGTCCCCTTTTGAAAGTAGGATCGCACACGATCAGTCAACACTCGCGCCTTCCCAATGTATAAAATCTCGCCCTTCTTCCCCTTCATTAAATACACGCCCGGCTGTTTGGGAAGATGATCTAATGTGGCTTGAAGTGTAGAGGTTGGTTGGGTCATTTGTTCGATTCTCGAAAAGCGTGATGCGCGATCCGTAATGCGGGAAAAAATTCCCCATCCCTACCCATCACGCTTCACCTCTTTTATACAATGAGGGCGCCCGGTGGCCTCTCAATCAACTCCACCTCATACCCGTCCGGCGCATCAATGAAAATAAATCGGCTGCCGGAGGAACTTTGGGTTGGGCCATCGGTGATTGGCACAGACTTCGCGTTCAGTTCATCAATGGTCTGATCGAGATTGTCGACTTCAAAGGCTAAGTGCACCAGATCTTCTTGGACAGTCACGGGACCACTAGCAGGAAAGCTACAGAGTTCAATGAGTTCTTCACTATTTGGAACTGCCAAAAAAGCTAAGTGCGACCCACGCGGGGACACTTTACGTTCAAGCACTTCGAGCCCCAAGACATGCTGATAAAACGAAATCGTGTGATCCATATCGCTGACCCGCATTCGGGTATGTAACAATTTTTTCACCTTCATGTGAACCCTATTCCTTCCATAATCATTTGGCTGACATTATGCGTAATCCATTGTACGTCAGCCAGGATCTTGCAACAAGAAACAACCTTCCCCCAGCACCGCAACCCGTTTAGAGAGCTCTCTTTTATTGCATGGGCTTTCCTGTTGGCGTAGACTGGGCCGCTTACTTAGTGGAATAATCCTAGTTTTGGAATCAATACTACTCCCTTTTCTGATCATGCATCAGAAAGGACTATTGAAAATTTAACTCATGGCCATGCCTCAGAGAATCCATACACGTATGAGTTTCTTGTTTCTTCAGGGTAGTTTCCTTTTCCTTATGTTGGTGGGTTGGACGACTACGGTTCAAGCGGAGGCTTTTCGCATTCTCGACCAAAGCGCTGCGGCCACGGCTCAAGGCACTGCTTTTGCCGCCCAAGCCGATGAACCATCGGCCGTCTATTTTAATCCTGCAGCGATGACTCAACTGCCAGGTATTCAAATGACTTTTGGCACCTTGTTAGTAAACGGTGCTATCGATTTCACCCCATCATCCGGAACAATGGTTGAGGGAGATTTTGGGTCAACCATTGCCAACCCGCCACCCAGCAATTTTTTTATGACAGCAAACTTGGGTGATCTTGGGTTTTCTTCACTTAGTCATATCACTCTCGGGTTTGGCATCAATTCGCCATTTGGCAACCTGACCGATTATCCGACGAGTGGAGCCCTTGCCCCGGTTCTTATTTCTTCTG
Organism: Nitrospirales bacterium; assembly: GCA_029261305.1. The sequence continues at coordinate 5,013 of JAJDBO010000014.1, read as the reverse complement.
CGTCCCCCCTGATCGACATTAAGCCTACTCTTGCCATTGAATTGAATGAGTTTCTTTCCCTGGGTTTCGGGTTGGACATTTATACCTTTTCAGATCTCGTCGGCGAGGGACATGTTGAATTTCAACAAACTGGGGGTGATCTTATTCCACTTGGTTTAGCTTCATCTGCCAGCGATAGGATCGAACTAAACGCCACGGATACTGCGTTGGGGTTCAATGTCAGCTTTCTCCTCACCCCTTTTCGTAATGATCAAGGGAAACCCCTTTTGAACGTGGCTGTCGTATACCGAAGTCATGCGGCGCTGGATTTGGAAGGACAGTTTTTGAATCAAACCAACGGCATTATGCATGGCGCAAAAGCGACCCTAAACCTACCCCAAGTCATGACTGTAGGCCTCGCCGTGTGGCCCATTCGAAATGCCGAACGGGAGTGGAAAATGGAGTTCGATTTTGACTATGCGGATTGGACTTCGTTTAATAATCTCGACGTGGCCTTGTCTAATGGTATTACGCTTCCAAAACCGCGCAATTGGAATCCTGCTTACCTGTATATGCTCGGGACAGAATATAAACTGGTCAGCCCTGCTCAACTCCCCAATTGGGATGTCGCGTTCCGAGGCGGCTATGTCTTTTCAGATAGCCCTGTGCCAGAAACCACCTTTAAGCCCGATGTGCCAGACAGCAACTATCATGCCTTTTCCATAGGGCTGGGATTCCTATGTACCAACCAGGGCCAGTTCCTTGGAGTCATTCGTTGTGGGAATGATGGCACGACCTTTCTTGGCACCACCGCCATTGGTATTGATTTCGCGTACCAGGCGATTGTGTATCAAGGGCGTGGCATCAGTAACAATGATGACGCCAGAGTCAATGGGTTTTGGGACACCCTTATTCATGTCGGAGCCCTTAATCTCAGAACAAATTTCGAGCTGCCTCGCTAGCTCTTCCACCCGCCTTTTCCTTCTCTCTTTATACCTTCTTTTCTGGACCATGTTTCATGTACTCTGGGACAAACACCCGGACTCCTATTCATGCCTCAGTTACTACCAAAATCTCACCGCATCCTGAAAAAAGGCCCCATGGCCTTTCAACCCTTCGGGAAGCACCCAGACGGTCACAACATTCAGGATGTCAGTGGGGTGACGGTTCGCGCTAACGTAGAATTTTTAGAAGACCTGCTTGCTCGGACCAAAGACCCGGGGGCTGGAACCCATGCCGTTCAAGACCTCATTCGTTGCCTGAATGAACGCATTCCAGATGCCAATTATCACGTCACCCAAGATTTCCTTCGAAATCCCTGGAACAGTTATTCGTACGAATTTGTCATTTTCTTGGCTGAGTTTTGTGTGGTCTTGAGTGAAGATGATGACTTCCACATTAAGCTTGGGCGAGAAAAATTATTATCCCCTCTCGTCCAAATTTTAGGGAAACCCTTTTCTATTCCCAAGATATATTCCATGTTTCCTCACTTTGCCGAAAAATTTGGCAAGGGTGCCCTCAAGGCGGAAGCTGTGTCCTCAGAGAATGGTCGGGCCGTCTTACGCTTGCGGTTGAGTGAGAGTACTGCACAACAATTTGGACCCTATCGTCATGGGTCTGCAGAGCGAATTTGCCAATCCGGGAAGAATGCCTTGGCCCAAATTCCCTCACAGATGTTTCATCTTGAGCCCGCCACGATTACTGAACCCTGTTGTATGGCGGATGGGGCAGACTTTTGCGAATGGCATATCACTTGGAAACCACAACCCTCGACGTTTTGGCGTTGGCCCACGATTGGACTCATCCTAAGCCTGATCATGTTCAGCGGACTATCTTTGAGTGGAAATGGCCTATCTTTTTTTATGATGGCTGGGCTCGCATCGATTCCCATCCTTTTACTCTGGCTGGCAGGGATGATCTGGGCAGATCGACAGGCCATCAACAATCAACAACAGGTCATCCGGGAACAGTTGGATTCAGTGGAATCCCAACATGAAGCGCTTCGAGGGTCCTATCTGGCCCAAGAACAAACCAACGTGGATCTTCGTCGAAAATTTCGTGAGCAGACGATGTTTCGCGACATTGCGCTTCGATTGAGTGCGACTCTCGATCAACATGAGGTGATTCAGGTAGGGCTAGACGCCATAACCCGGGATTTGCCTTATGACCGTGCCATGATCACAAAGTTTGACGAAGCAAAGCAGGTCGCCTGGCAGGCTCAGGTCAAAGGGGTATCCGAGGAGTTGGCGTCCATGGCGTATTCCCTTGAGGTTCCCATTTCCAACCCCACCAGTTTTGAAGGAGAATTGCTACTCCAAGGCAAGCCGATTTTGGTGAACGACATCAACACCATTTGGCCTTCACTGCATCCATTGAACCAGGAATTAGTGACCGCAATGAACACGCAAGCATTTATCGCCGTCCCCTTGAAGTTTCAAAAAACGATGTTGGGTGCACTCGTGGCCGACCGAAGCTCTGCCATTCCACTCACACAAGATGATGTGTCAACGCTACTCACCATTGGTCATCACATTGCACTGGCCCTGCACAATGCCCGTGCCTATGCCGATCTTCAAACACTCAATCAACACCTCGAAGCCAAAGTGCAGGAACGAACCTTTGATCTCGAGCAAGCCAATCGCCACCTAGAAACTACCAACGTACAACTAGCCGAACTAAATAACACCAAATCAGAGTTTCTTGCGCATTGCTCACATGAACTTCGAACACCCCTGGCTTCGATCAAAGGATTTTCAGAAAATTTACTGTCTGGGTTGGGTGGATCCTTAACCGACAAACAGGAAAATTCCCTGCAACGCATTCAAGCCAACTCCGATCGGTTGGCACGCATGATTGCCAATCTCCTGGATCTTTCTCAGATCGAAGCTGGCAAGCTTCACTTACATCGAAGTGCCTGCGATCTCACGACGCTTGCCGAAGATGTCGTGGCTCATTACCACCCGTTGGCACAAGCAAAGAATCAGCGTATCGACATTCAAGGGCCTGGGCGGCCTGTCTCCCTTCTTGCCGACACTGATCACCTCACGCAAATCCTGCTCAATCTTCTTCACAATGCGAGTAAATTTACGCCTGAGGGAGGAGCTATTCAGATTGTCATCGAACTGGTCGCACCTGACCATATTAGTATGTCTATTATCGATTCCGGCCCTGGCATCCCAGAAGAAGCCATTCCCAAATTGTTTGATCCATTTTTTCAGGCCCACCGTGATCGCGAAATTGGGACGAAAGGGCTGGGGCTTGGACTCGCCATTGTCCAACACTTAGTGACACTCCACGATGGCAGCATCCATGTTGAAAATCATCAACCACATGGAGCCACATTTCGAGTTTGGCTTCCACAACACCCACCACCTTCACCCCTCTGATTATTTTTCAAACTATTCATTCCCTGTGTGAATACCTTGCGATTTTACTGTCAGGGTTTTTTATAGCGGTCTTCTCTTTTTCACTTTGAAGTTTCGCTTATTAAACCCAACAGGAAATTTTCCTCAGCCACCATTAAGTAGATCGCTTTATAAGCCGATAAGCCGGGGAAAGTCATACAAATTTTTTAGGAAGGGGGGTGATTCCATGGCAGCAGCCAAGAAACCAGCAGCGAAGAAAGCCACAGCGCGTGCGAAGAAAGCACCAGCCCGTAAACCAGCGTCAAGGGCTAAACGCTAATTAACATGAGGTAGACTTACCTTGTGATTCAGGCCGGGGAATGGCAGATGCCTTCCCCGGCCATTTTTTTACCGCCTGTTTCGTTCCATCCTCAACGCACTTCTCAGTTCTTATTCCAGAATTATCATCCTTCGCTGTTCACTATATTCCGTCGGATTACCAAGCCTTCTAGGGAACACACCCATTGAGTTTCCCTCCTCGGGTATGTGATAAATGCGGTATATAGTTTCGGAAAATCAGCTCACTTCAAAGAGGGAATTGGTTTGCATGGGCATCAATGCGCACACTCAACTTTGCGGGGTTCTTGGCAACCCTGTCGAACACTCCCTATCGCCGGCGATTCATAATGCCGCCTTTCAACATCTCGGACTAAACTATGTGTATCTCGCCTTCAGAGTTGAGCAGGTCAAGGAAGCCGTCCAGGGCATACGAGCCTTAGGCAACATGTGTGGATTCAGCGTCACGATTCCCCATAAAATTTCCACGATGGAGTTCCTTGATACTATCGATGACACCGCCAAACATATTGGCGCGATCAACACCATCGTTAAAACCGATGACACCTTAACTGGCTATAACACTGACGCGTTGGGGGCACTCCAAGCCCTACGTCAGGCCAAGGCACCCTTAGCAGGAAAGCAGGTGTTGATCTTAGGGTCCGGCGGCGCGGCGCGGGCCATTGCCTTTGGGATTGCCCTTCATGAACCCATCACCAGCATGACGCTCCTGGGGATTGTAGATGATGAGCGGGCTACTCTGGCCGCCGATCTTCGCAAAGGTAGCACCATTACGATCAATGAAGGGCACTTAAGTGAGGAGACCCTGGGCCTGGCCATTGAACAATGTCAGGTACTCATCCATTGCACCCCACTGGGAATGCACCCCAAGGTGGATGGAACCTGCGTCCCGAAAAATCTTCTCAAGCCTCATCTTACTGTGATGGATATCGTCTATAATCCACGCGAAACTCGCTTACTTCGCGAGGCTCGAGAAATAGGATGCACCGCAATTCCCGGCCTTGAAATGTTTCTTCATCAAGCCGTCGCCCAATTTGAACTCTGGACTGGACAATCTGCCCCCACGCAAGTAATGCGAGAAATTTTGGAGGCCCAGTTCTCATGAATCTGATTCTGATTGGATATCGTGGGACCGGAAAGAGTACCGTGGCTCGAATACTCGCCTCCCGCTTGGGGTGGGAAACGGCGTCTGCGGATGCGCTGATTATTGAACGGGCGCAATTACCCATCCCTGAGATTGTGTCAAAATTTGGATGGGACTATTTCCGAGACTTGGAAACGACTATCTGCCAGGAGTTAAAGAAAAAGGACCATTTTGTGATCGATACTGGAG
>JAJDBO010000130.1 GCA_029261305.1 Nitrospirales bacterium | reverse complement strand
TTCTTCTCAGAATCCCTACCGTGGCCTTAAAATATTCATAATTCGAGTACGTAAAATAACGACATTTTTATAATCGGTGTAGGATTTCATCAGGGTTTATCAGCGTTGATTTTCTTCGTATAGACAAAGGCTTTCTGGCGTTGCTAGACTCCCTTTCATGAAGGGAAACAAGAGGATATGAAAGTTCACGTTGCTGTTTCACGAGATTCCGATATAGAAAAAGCTACCACGCATTTATCACATGCTGTGAAGGAAGCGTTGGGTTCAGAGAAGATTGATCTCGTGTTTGTCTTTTTTTCGATCCATTATGGTGATGAGGACCGCGCCGAAGAGTTGGTGCGGCGTCTCTGGGAGTTGTTGGATCCGAAAGTGATGCTGGGGAATATGGGAGAAGGAGTGATTACTCCTACCGAGGAATTCGAAGGCAATTCGGTGGTCACGGTCTGGGCGGCGAGTATGCCGGATGTTGGTATGCTGCCCATGCATCTGACCTTTAATAACGAGGAACAAGGAAAACCTGTCATAGAAGGATGGCCCATCGGGTTGCAGTCAATCACAGAATGTCCAACATTTCTCTTGTTGGCCGATCCATATTCTACACCGATTGAATCCGTGTTTTCAGAAATCGAACAATGTTGCCCCGGTGCTCTTGCCATTGGGGGTGTTGCCAGCGGAGGGTCTGATTTAGGTGAGAATCGGATGGTGTACAACGGCGCTATCGTGACAGAGGGCATGACCGGCGTCGCACTTTGGGGACCGGTGTCGGTTCGCACGTTGGTGTCGCAAGGCTGTAAGCCCATTGGTGAACGATATGTGGTCACCAAAGCGGAACGCAACATCATTTACGAATTAGGAGGGGCTCCGGTTCTGGATCGCTTGCAAGCCACCCTAGATAAGCTTGGTGAACATGGAGGTCGGCAAGCCGCGAGGTCTTTGCAAGTGGGCATTGCCTTTGATGAACAGCGTGAGCGATTAGATCAAGGAGATTTCCTTATTCGTGCTCTTATCGGAGCGGATCAACGTTCCGGGGGTGTGGCCATATCAGATTTGGTAGAAGAAGGGCAGACCGTCCAATTTCATTTGCGAGATTCCAAAGCCGCGAGTGAAGAGTTGAACTTGATGCTGGCCAAAGACCAAGTCGAATTTCCCAACAAAACCCCCAAAGGTGCGCTTTTGTTTACCTGCAATGGTCGAGGGCGACAATTTTTTGCTGAACCGCATCATGATGTCCGTGCGGTGCAAAAACGCGCTGAGGGACTTCCCATCGCCGGCTTTTTTGCGTCAGGAGAAATTGGTCCGGTGGGTGGAAAGAATTTTATTCATGGGTATACTGCCAGCGTCGCCTTATTCGCCGAAAAATAAATTCCAACGTTCAAACAGATAACTTTCGTGGATAATGATCTTCAGAAAGGAATAGTGATCATGAAGAGAACTGTCACTCAGTATTTCGTATTGTCAGCAATCATCATAGGGTTATCCGCGGGGATAGTCCCGTCGTCAGCATTGGCCGAAGAAGAGAAGCCCACAGTGACGGCATCGGGCCTGCAATATGTGGATCTCGTCAGGGGCACGGGTCGTGAAGCTCATGTCGGCGAAACGGCCTCGGTCCACTATACTGGCTGGTTGCAAGACGGCACCAAATTTGATAGCTCCGTGGATCGCGGTAAACCCTTCCAATTTCGTCTCGGCGCGGGACGCGTCATTAAAGGTTGGGATGAAGGGGTGGTTGGGATGAATATTGGTTCAAAACGTAAGCTTACCATTCCACCACATCTTGGATATGGAGCACGAGGAGCTGGAAGGGTTATTCCTCCCAATGCCACCTTAGTCTTCGACGTTGAATTGCTCGATCTGAGATAGCCTGGAAATGCAAAGCGTAATGTGTGAAACGTGATGCGTAAAAAGGGAATAGTTTCTTCTTTACTCCTTACGCATCACGCTTTACGCATGACACAAATTCTTCTGATAGTGCCCATCATTTTTCTTCAAAATCCAAGTTCAGATAACGGACAAACAACACCATGAAACGTACTCCATTGTATGACGCGCATGTGGCGCATGGCGGCAAAATTGTGGATTTTGCTGGATGGGACATGCCGATCCAGTATTCGGGGGTACTCGATGAATATCATGCCGTTCGCACCACAGCTGGGCTTTTTGATGTCAGTCACATGGGACGTATTCATGTTGAGGGTATTGATGCGGTGTCCTACCTGCAACGTATGACAACGAATGATGTCGAAAAAATAGGCCTCCTCAACTCGCAATATTCCATGATCTGCAATCCCGAGGGTGGCGTGAAGGATGATATCTTCATTTATCGTCTGGCGCAGAATACATTTCTCTTGTGTGTTAATGGATCGAATCGAGAAAAGATCTTCGAGTGGTTGCTGAAACAGCGCAATGTTCAAAAGGAAGAAGTACACATTGAAGATCCATCAGAATCCATGTCGCAGTTGGCCTTGCAAGGCCCTGCGGCACTGAACATCCTGCAACAAGAATTCGGGACAGATCTTGAAGATCTCAAACCACGACAGCTTCAAGAGACCACGGTGTTTGGGGCTTCCTGTGTCATTTCCAGGACGGGATACACAGGTGAACGTGGGTATGAATTGTACATCCCGGCAGACCAGGCTTTAGAAATATGGAATAAATTAATGGTGATCGGTGAGGGTCATGGATTAAAACCCGCAGGTCTCGGAGCCCGAGATTTACTTCGTTTAGACATGGGCTACTTTCTGTATGGCAATGATTTGACCGAAGAGATTACCCCGATTGAAGCCAGTGCCGAGTGGCTGGTGTGTTGGGACAAGGGCCCGTTTGTGGGGCATGAGGAATTACGACGTCAAAAAGACCAAGGTCCAACCAAGCGTTTAATTGCCTTTGAATTGCTCCCCAAAGCTGTCCCACGACATGGCATGAAACTGTTGGCTGATGGAATGGAGATTGGGGAAGTCGCCAGCGGAAACTTATCACCGATTCTCCAAAAAGGCATAGGCTTGGCTTATGTGTTGCCACCGTATTCCGAGCTGGGGACACAATTTGATGTAGAGATCCGTGGCAAGCATGTTCACGCCAAGGTCGTCAAAGCTCCATTTTATAAAAGGCCCAAGCCCGCAGCCTAATTTCACAAAAAGGAATTGTTGACGTGAAGACTAAAATTTATCAAGGAAAAGTCATTGATCTTTCCGTGGAGACTGTGACGTTGCCCAACGGGGCCACCGCTGAGTTAGAACTCATTACGCATCCCGGAGCCTCGGCAGTCGTTCCACTCAAAGACGACCAAACGGTGGTCATGATAAGACAATACCGTCATGCCGTGGGCGGATACATTTACGAAATCCCCGCAGGCAAATTACATCCTGGAGAAGACCCTCGCGATTGCGCAGTCCGAGAGGTCGAAGAAGAGATCGGCTATAAGGTTGGCACCTTAGAACCGCTTTTGAGTTTTTTTACTACACCAGGTTTTACCGACGAAATCATTCATATTTATATCGGCAAAGATCTCACTCCAGGCACTCAAGACCTTGGCGAAGACGAAGTCATAGAAATTATCGAAATGCCACTCGCCAAAACAATTGAGCTTATCAATGATGGTACGATCAAAGATGGCAAAACCATCATTGCCCTCCAGGCGGCCTACCTTCAAACTCTAGCCAAGACTTAATCCCTGTCCTAAATCGTTAGACAAAGCTAACTGCCCCTTCATTTTTCAAATCTGTCCTTCCCGCGGTTTTAAGCGGGAATCCAGGTTTCCTTTTCCAAATTTTTTTATTGAATTGTAAGGTAGGCACTGCCCATTTTATTTTTAAGCAGGATGTCGCCCCCGCACGACGAGGCACTTTTGTTTTGGCAAAAGTGCCCAAAACCATTCTTGCCCTGTCGTGGTCCTTCGGATCCCCTGCCAACCTTGCTTCATCCGGCGGCTGTGCAACTCGCTTTGCTCCAACGGTGCTCGCCGTTTATCCGGATTTGGCTTCGCCTCCCGGCCACGACCGAAGGCAAGAAGAATCATGACGCCATGTTTGGATAATTCTAGAATTTATAGCCATGGGCCTGACTTTTGGTCAGTCAAATTCGCAAGGTGGACAGTCTTAGGCGGTAGAGCGCTGCCGAATTTCAAGAAAAATTTGGTCCGGGGTTTATTGTCTCAGAATTTCAAACGGCTTATACTGCATACCAATTAAAAAGGATCTTATAAAAATCTGGATAATCATTAGTTTGGGGTGGAATGTCTGTAAGTCACAGCTGGATGGTAGTTTCATTCCACGATTAGAAACGACTAATTAAATCTGAAATTTATATTAAGCCTATTACAAAACCTGAGATTGGCGTCGAAAGATTTCCAGGCACAAAAGCTTAGGTTGTCCAACCTAGGACGAAAAAATTTTGAAATGTCACAAGTTGAGAAGGAATAGAGCGATGGATTTACCGTTTCGAAACAGGCTGAAAACCAAATGACTGGGCAGGCCTATTTTATTGGGCGCACTCCAGGAAAGATTGAACATCCATACTCTGGCGTGGACGCTATTTATGGCGGTGAGCGACTGGACGGTTTGAAGGTTGAGAATCCGAAATACGAACACTGCACGTTTGCTAACGTTAGCTTCTTAAACGGGATTATTGATGGAGGAAACTTCCTCAACTGCGCCTTCATTTCTTGCTATTTTCGCAGGACGGACCTGAGGAACTGCCGCTTCTCAAGTTGTCGCTTTATTGACTGCGAGTTTCCAGGAGCGTCCTTTGGAAGTTGTGACTTTCGGTATGCGCGTTTTGCGGGCTGCTTTATTCCGTTTCATGAAATTGAACACAATCTTCCCTCTGAACCAAATCTACGAGAGGACTTGTGTCAAAATCTCGCTCGTGAAGCCGCTGTCCTTGGGGATCCTCGCACAGCCCGTACCTATAGACTGTGCGAAGTAAAGGCCAGAGAATCGAATTATTGGGCAGCTGTAATGGCCAAATCCAAATGGTACAAGGACCACTATGATGTGCTCGCTCGTGTGGGTGTTGCGTTTAAAATAGCCGGAAGCTTACTCAATCGAATGTTTTTCGGCTATGGTGAGCTGTTGGGGGTTGTAATTCGAAACTACGTCATGGCTACGTTTGTGTTCTTTCCGCTTTTGTTCTATCTCCTACCAAATGCTTTGACTCTGTCATCGACCGGTGTCGATGTCTCAGTATGGCAACCAACCGTCTGGGATGCTCTGCAGTTTAGCCTAAATAATGCCGTTGCTGGAGCGCTTCATTCGCCTATTGAGGCAGTGGGATGGTCAGCACGTATAATTTCGGTTGTACAGATTGTCTTAACTGCGATCTGGGCAAGCTTAGTCGCCGTATATTTATTCCGCTGGAGTCTTCGTCGATGAAACCATATGCAGTGTGGCTCTATGGCTCGGAATCGCGTGGAGATGCATCACCCTCGAGCGACGTTGACATTCTGATGATTGGAGATGGTTCAATTCCGCAGCAAGTCTATCACAACTTTCAGGGGCGTCGGATTTCGGTTAGTCACTATGAATGGGCTGAAGTCGAACGGATAGCTGGTTATGGGTCCCTGTTCCTTCATCATTTACGACTTGAGGCAAGCGTACTTTATGAGTCTATGTCCGCAGTTGGGGTGCTCCAAAGCATACTGAATAATTTGCCGGATTACCAACGAGCAAAGCGTGATGTACGGGCATTCCGCCAAAGCCTCCTCGACATCTCGTCTGAGCTCCCAGATCCTCCAAATCTAGAGTTTGAACTCTCCACCCTAGCTGCATTGATCCGGCGTATTGGAATTCTCGGATCATACTTATTGGGACGACCTCGGTTCGATCGAATCGGACCTGTGATCCAGGTGGTAGAAGCCTGGAGCCTTCCGAAGGTTTTTGCCATAGAGTTTCCAGATTTCTATGGGTATCGCCTCGCTTCAGAGGAGGGCGTGAGCTTAACAATGCCAGGGAATGTTGCTGTACTGGTACTCTGGATCAAGCGCGCACGATTAATGATGGAAAGATTGGAGGTTCAAGTTTATGAGCCGCGTAGAGTTGTGTGTCAATAGAATTAATCAGGTTCGTGCGTTGACTAACGATCCGGATCTCGCATATGCCGCACGGACCCGTCTTCGTCGTGCAATCCTGTCGTGTACGCGATTGGTCGCGAATAGCGTAGGATTGGTCGAGCCGTTATATCCAGGCAGGTACGAGATTCCCTCAGATGCCCCTTTGGAACTGCAGAGCATCTGTGAGATCACTAATCGTCTAATCGATAGGAGCCAGTCAATGTGTCAGCCAAGTGAGCCGTTGGATGAGAGATGGTCGGACGGCTGGTCGGAAATTGTCACACAACTTGACAAGCTGGAAAGAACCCTGTCGAAAGTAGAAAGGTAGCAAGAAAAGTGGGGTCTGAAAATGGGAAAAGGGGACGCTTCCATTTTTTTGACCACCATGAATGGTGGCAATCACGGGTGTTGGGGTTCTGTAGAGCATGCCTTCCTCTTGCCCAGTTTGAATTATTGGATTGTTTAGTGAGTGACTCCCGCGTTGGGCGCGGCGGAGCCGGAGCCCCGAATCGGCTTCTTTGGCGAGAGCTGTTTGAGCAGAGCGAGTTCTCTCGCCATCTTATTCGGGGTGTAGGCGGAGGGACCCCCTTGGGGCCGCGCACGGGCGGAAATGGTTTTGGGTCCTTTTGCCGAAAAAAATGGACCTCGTCTGCTGGGGCGAAACCCTGCTTATATAAATACTACCAGAACTAAATCGACAGGGTGCCCTGGATCAAAAAGAATTGGCGGTAATTAGATCGCATTCTGTGGCTTGGTGAGAATGGGTTCGATTAGGAGTAATGTTCGGTCATAAAC
>JAJDBO010000129.1 GCA_029261305.1 Nitrospirales bacterium | reverse complement strand
CCACGCCATCTTGATGGGCTTCATGGGCCCCACCGCCAGGAAATTTAAAGTTGATGCGTTCTTTGTAAAGAAGTGCGGGTTCTCCCATGAGTCTAGAAACCAAATCAATCGTCGTGTCGCCAATTAATACATCCGCTATTTTGGGATGATACTGAATAAAGTTCTCTATTCGCGACAATTGGGAAATGTTATCCCGTTCATAAAAACTCATCCATCGAGAAGGATCTCTTGGCCATGAGCCGATTTCGCTTACCCATTGGGCGAGTTGGCGCTGACGGTCAGAGCAAAGTCTGGGGAGCAGAAGATAGGAATTTTCTTTCCAAAATTGAATTTGCTGTTGAGTCAATTCAAACATACATCACCTCTTAAACATAAGGGGCCTGTTAAGGAATCCGTGAGTTAACCCCACGGGAATGGAAAATCACAATCCTCATCTGGGTTCCAACCCCAAAACACCCGCATGCCACATTCAGTGGCATCTACTCCGAACGAAGGGACCCCCTGAAAGACAAAGCAAAAAGTTTGCCGGGAATCATCTCAGTTTCTTTGGTGTGACTTGAGGAGGAAAAGTGTAATGATTACAGGAGGTTTGAAGAATGACAGGCTAATCCGAGATTGCGAGTCACGGAAAAGGACTCATTAAAAAAGACAAGAAATTCTGACGAAGTGTCGAAGAATTGACGGCGGGAGAGAGATAAAAATCCCTCAGTCCAAAAGACTTTACACGTTGAACTCTAGTTGGAGTTGGTTTCGATACGGATGATCAGATCGGCGGGACAAGGCCATGGAACAGGCCTGTCGCGCACCATCCTGATCATCAAGATGATACTTTCTGAGTTTCGCTAACCAGAGACAGGCTTCTGCATTCCACGGCCACCGGTTGACAATTTTTTGGAGCACCTCTTCCCCATGCTCGAAATGAAGAGTGGCTACCCAATATTCTACTAATATTTTCAATCCATGATTGACCACATGCTCTTTTGGAGAAGGGGTTTCGTGAAAAATAGCGAGGACCTCATCCTCGAAGTGTGAAAGTTGGCCACAAATCCGATCCAAATCTAATTTCAAAAGACGCAGGAAGGGGTCTTCCGGATGAATCGCGAGTCCTTCACTCACGGCGTGCTTGGTAAGTTTCAGGTCCATTCGTTCCAAACCAACCATGGCGAGTAGTTGCCAAGCCCAATAGTTCTTTGGTTCGAAGGCCAAGGCCATCAAAGCTCTGCTTTCAGCTTCATGATCATCCTGACTCCATAATGCAGGCCACCCAAGATGGATCTGCAAAGAAGCCGAGAGTGAATCAATATTTTTTTGGTATTCCATCCCCTTTGCATCCGCGACACAATCCTTGCGAATCTCGGAGAGAGTCTGTTCCTCGCTGCCCACCAGCCCCGCCTGTAACGCAAGTTCCACTTGAAGTAACCGAGCTCCGATATGCTGCGCATCGAGTCCCAAAATATCCTCGGCAAGGGCTTGCGCCCGAATGTCGTTCCCTGCCTGCATCTCCGCCTTGGCGAGAATGAACAGGAGTTCTGGATGAGCTGGGTTGTTGGACAACACACCATTGACCAACCGCTCAACCTTATCGAGGTCGCCATTCTTCAAAGCAATCCAGGCAATGGATGTCAATAACGTATCAATCTGTTTTTGGTATTCCATCCCCAATGTATCCATCCCCACGATCTGGCGAATCTCGGAGAGAGTCTGTTCCTCGCTGCCCACCAGCCCCGCCTGTAACGCAAGTTCCACTTGAAGTAACCGGGCGCCGATATGCTGCGCATCGAGTCCCAAAATATCCTCGGCGAGGGCTTGCGCGCGAAGGGCATTTCCTCCCTGCATCGTCGCCTTGGCGAGGATGAACAGCAGTTCGGGGTCAGCCGGGTTGTTGGACAACACACCATTGACCAACCGCTCAACCTTATCGAGGTCGCCATCCTTCAAAGCAATCCAGGCAGGGGTGATTACCTGTTTGGCGACATCCTGCACCTGCATGAGTTTGTCCGCACCAAGCGGGATTTCATAATCTCCAAGAAGCTCATCTCGGAGCACATTGGCCGCCGGTTCTCCTTCGATAAGGGCTTTTCGCAAAAGGCCACAACGCAAAGAACGCCGGACAAAAGGCGAGGCCCGAGTAATTCGTGCTTGAAAAATCTTGGCCGCCTGATCAAACGAAAACGAATTTTCTTGATAGTTTTCTTCAATACCACCGAGAGTAAACAGTTCACGCCGAGGACGAAACGTCGCCGTCCACCCACCATCCGTGGCCTCCGCTTCCTCCCAGAGATCCGGCCTTGAATCAATGAGCAACGGAAGCCAATGACAATACTCGTAATTGAAATCCTGGAATAGGACCCTGGATTTTTCTGGAATCAGCGCAGGACCGAACCCCCGAAGAATACTGTTTGTCAATTCCCAAGTTTTGGCCGCATCAACCACAAGCAATTCGATGGGGCCACGATTCCATTGATACTGCAAAAGATCTTGCTTCTCCACTTCAATACGATGTGCCCATAGAGCAGTCAATTGGCGAAACGCCGGAAGAAAATCCTCGCCATCCTCCAACTTCCCATCATAAATAGGTGACATGTAGTCCGTATCCCACTCAAAGCGATCAAAGCTGAAGATCTTTCCTTTCTTCTGTCCTCGATCCAATCCCGTGGCCAGGCAGGCGGCACTCAGCCCCAGCCACGCCCCAAGATCGACAATCGCCCCGTGCCCTTCATAAACACTTTCAGTCAGCCAAATATAATACTGAGCCTCTTCCTGAGCGAGCATTCCAGGGATGGTTAAAATGTTTTCGGGGATTTCTACCTCCTGCCACGGTTTTGCCATATTCCTACCCCTTTCGCCCATAGTGAGCTGACACCAATTCAAAAAACCCATAGCCCCATAAGAGAATATAAGACATAAGAAAAAAGCAAAAGTTATGCCGGGTTCATTATGACTTAAAAAACCAAACTTTAATTTTGATCCCCATTGATCTCATTGAGGTTTTTAATAATTTCTTGGGATCGTGTGCACGGGGAAAAATGGAGAACAGTAGTGAGGCCGTTGGGAATTCTGACAACTTGTGGAAAGATCACAACATAAACGATACACCGCAGTTGCCGTCAGGTCGCCGAGACAGCCTAAGGAAAAGCGCTGTCTCCTTTTTAAGAAAGACCATCACTCCTACGAATACATTTTGCAATACTATAAAGATGTGGAAACCTCCATCCCAAGGAAGTGAATCACGAACACCCCTAAATCCCAACACAGCAATAGAATCACCACGCCTAGGATTTTCGCATTCCGCTGGTATATATACCACGCGGAAAGAAACCCTGTAGTACAAGTGGCTATCACGATCATAAGTTGAAAGTTTGTCCAGGGTCCATTGGCAACAAAAAATATCCCCTCGATAATAGAAATGGCAAGAGCAGTGGAGGAGAAGGCTAAACCAAAACTCTGAAATCTATTTTGTCGTAACAGATCAACTGGGAGATTCATCGCAACAGGATTCGCTCGAAAATGTCCCCGAAGAGACATGAGGTACATCAACATAAAATAATAAATGAAACTCTCATGAAACTCCTCGTATAACCATTCCTTGTCCCAACCAGGAAAATTGTCTGCTAACCCTTCCCAAATAAAACCATCCACTCGCAACCAAACTAAAAAAATAATGACGATGGGGATGCAATCTACTGTAGGGAATAACCACCAAGGTCGATCGATGATTCCACGTCCAGCATATGCTCGAAGTAAGTAATGGACTCCCCCGGTAAAGAGAATAGCCAAAATTATCATTTCCTTAAAATAATCATAATTAGCATCGAGGGAATTCAAATTATGAATATTCGTTTCCTGCTCGACATTCATTGCCTGTAAGCCGACAGGTGTAGTCCATCCAAAAAAGTGCTGCCCCCAACTCAGCTCCTCACCAATTAACAACAAACACCCCACCATGGTCAGGGTAATCCACGGCACTAACCATGGATAGGCCAATGCTCGTTGATCCTGAAAAATTAAGACGCCATAGCTGCAGGCAAGTCCGAGGGTAAGGACCTGAAGGTTTTCCAGGATCCCGAATTCCTCCATAATCCAATGCCAGGCACGCTCCATGTCCAAGGTCATAAAGAACACAAAGGCAAACAGAATGCCCAGTGGCAACCCGTAGCTCACCATCCCAGGCAGGACAGGTTTTTGAACAATATCTTGGTTGTTATTCATGTGGGATAATCTCTCAACAACACAACCTAACGATCCTTTCGGGATCATTTGCTCTGTCAGCAGAATGAATTTAACTTTACGCAATCTCCTGAAGGATCACGTCAGTTCGTGGATACACGTGGAGAGAAGATTCCAGACTTTGCCGCAGCATTCCAGGAGGATCTTACAATTTCACAGATTGAATACTCACCGGAGCACTGAGTCTTCTTCCATTAAATAGAGGCATACATTTTCTTGGGTGCTGTTGGATTCAAACTCAAATTTGAATGGCTGCACTCTAATGTGAGAACCGCTTTTTGGTCTAATCCAATCCCTCCTAGCGATACGCACCCTATCGCAAAACCACGACAAGCAAATCTTCAGTATTGCCCTGGGATTGGATGTCGAAACTTGCCATAACGACTGCATTCATCCGCTTAGTAAGCCTGTGGATCCTGCACTTGGGCGATCATGGAACTCTCCGACTCGACAATCAATTTGCTTTGGACTTGCTCCTGAATACGTAATAATTCATCCGCCACATGTTCCGCCGCACATGAAAAATGGTTCACTGAAGTTTCACACAATTGGCGGATTAAGGGTTTGCGATCATCATGCCTCACCTCCTGCTGAAGAATCTCCGGCAACTGATCTAATTTGGCTTCGTCAATCTGCCGCCCAATCTGGTCAAGTACCGTGAGTTCCCAAGGGTCCCAGGGCAAATCGGCGGCATCTAATCCAGTCGTAATAAATTCAGATTTTACCGTCACCACTGGTTTTTCAAACACAAAGGCAAAATCAAAGGCTGCCCCGGAGATATCTGAAATCATCACGTCAGCCTTGGCCATGGATTTCAGACCATCAGGCCGTTGATCCCATTCCAAATTCGAGTAGGGTGTTAACCGCTTCTGTAGATCAATCATCAAATTCTTTTCCGAGATAAAGCTTTGTGGGTGCGGACGAAGGATAACCGCCATCCCTGCGTCGAGCAAAGCAACAAGGAAGCGCGCGCCTGACTTTTGCAGAAGCCCGTTCGGGCCCCAAGTTGGCGCGACAAGTACGGTCAAAGTCTGCGGGGATTTTTGGGGTGGATCGTAGTTCTTTGCCTGCGACACCATTTCATCATAATACACACAACCGGCATTGATGAGGCGTTTGGTCGGTGTACCTCTCAACTCTTCGAGTTTTCGGATGGATCGTATCTGGTAATCCCCGCTGACAAAAATGGAATCGAAATAGTCAAACGAATACAGCTTATAATTGGCGGCATCCATCAGTGAGTGACTCAGGTATACATAATGCTTTACCCCTTTCGAACGCTTGATCTGGAGCACATCAAGCCCTGGGGTTGTCATTGCGCAGACATCGGCTTCAAGAAAACTTAGATACCGATATGCTTGGGAACCTTCACCAATATATTTGGTAGTCACCAACTCAGATGGACACAACAGGCCAGGATCTTTCACGTCAGACGTCAAATAGGTACACTGAACTCCTCGCCTCATGAATTCGTCAATGACCGGCTTAAAGGTATTCCAGTACTGACGCCCTTCCGAATAGAAGACCATCGAACTTCTTTTCCCATGAGACCGCAAACGCTTTCCAATCAGTCCGAACGCACTCTCTAGGCCTTTATAATAAAGCCCCTTCACAAGGAACACGAACGTAGCCAAGATCCCAATCACCATCGACCCAATCATGCTTCCAGTACCAGGGTCGAGATACGCCCATGCCGGTTCAGAAAAAACCGTAAGGAGTAAACTCAAACAGACACACAATATTTTTGTCATACGTTCTGTTGCCACTCTGACAAAATTTCGTTCCAACCTCTTACCCATGAACAATTTGTGAATCTCTTTCATCTTGAATAACTGAGGGACCCGGATCAGCCGGTGTCGAGGCCTCCATAGGCAACCTGAGCCGCCTGGGATTTTTTCTGAACTGCACGCCCTTGATATCCACCGGGATATTCGGCCCGCCAAGGTCAAATTGAAGCCGGGCATGATGTTCCGTATTATTCGCGACAAATTCAAATTCCATCGTTTGCCACTCCGACGTCAAGGAAACCCGTTCATATAAGCCCAGGTTTGCCCAAGGGTGTTGAGCTTCACTAACGGCAATGTAGATATCTCGTTGAGCGTCAGCTCGAATATCCATGCGTATCCAGTACCGTTCCTGATCCATCAGCTCGAGCCCCTTACGAGTGAGTTGAATAGAATACGGATTTTTCATATCTCCAGAGGTAATCGCGACGCGAATTCTCTCAGGATCTTCTGGCAACCGTACCAACCTGGCTTCACTTTCGCCCAGCAGGTTCAGGGTCCATCTCGGTGTCCCAGAGGAAAGCGGTTGAAGACTTACTGCCTCAATCTCCACGGGAACATTCCACCCTCCCAAGTCAAAATATAACCGCGCATTGTCCTCATCCGCAGTCGCCATAAATTCCCATTCGTACTCTTGCCACTGCTTACTCACGACAAAAGATCGATAAGAACTAAGACTCGACCAGGGGGCATAGGCTTGACTGACCGCCACCCCCATTTTTCGAACATCATCCGCCCGAGCACGGAACCGTAGCAGGTACCGCGTATTGCCTTCCACGAGCAGCGGATTCTGGCTCAGTTGAATGTGCCAAGTTTCTTTTGTATCGGCTTGAGTTATCTCAATTCGTTTCAAATTTGGACGGTCTGGAAATACCAGGATCTCGGCTTCATTCGCATCAGCGGTGTGAAGATGCCAAGAGGGATCACGCCTCTTACCAACCCCCCTTTCGGACCAAGCCTCATTTCGAGCAAGGGTCCCAAGCTCAACCATATTGTCGAGCACCATTCCGTTATCCATTACCTTGAGTAACACCTCTTCCGAACCAAACCCCTTGGTCATAAATCCATCATCATCAGCCATGGAGGCGAGAAGGATGTCCTTCCCCATCAAATACGAAAACACATATCTGAATAAATTGACATTCGTTCGAACGTCTTGACGGACGGGTGCTCCACCCTCTGGCCATCGAATCGCAAGGAGGACTCCTAAGTGATCGAGACCAATAAGACGGTCGGACACACCGTCATACACTTCAGACGGAACATATTTATAGGCGCCAAGCCCCCAAGCTCCATGATCCGCATTTAGGATTAAGATTGCGTTGGGGTCACGGGAGACAATGGATTGAACGAGCGTCACGATATTCTGATTCGCAATTTCCACGTTCCCTCGGAATTTCTCACGATAAACAGCTAATTCCTTGGGCTCAATAGTGGTATGTGGGCTATGTCCTGGCGGCATCATATGCACATAGGTAAATTGAGGTTGATCAGTCGAAACCCGTTGAACATGTTTGACTATTCTTTGTATGGATCCTACGTAGGAATGGTCTATTTCATCTTCCAACCAACTTCCCGATTGCAGGCTTTTCGGAATCAATACATTGATGAATTCACCTAAAAACACATTGGGCGAACACACATCAACATGGCATCCACTGGTAAACATATAGTCATCAGCATGAATAAAATTGACTTGATAGCCATTGTTTTTAAAGATTCGAACGACAGGGTTCTCAGGACTCGCAATGAATCGCCGACTATCTAACAGATCAAAACTTCCTACACTTCCTCCGTAAAAATGATGGCCCATGCCAAATGTCGCCGAGAGTGAAGCCGTAGTATTTCTATAATTACTAAAGGATGAATGCTTGATCCCAAATCCCAATGATTCCAACTGGTGATAAAATTCTCGATTGTCGATGTCGAAAATTTTTTCTAGCGCTTCTTGGTTGGGATATCCATCTGGCACGATAAAGTAAACATTAGGAGTGTGTGAAAATTTCAATTGCTCATAGAGGGTTTTTTGTTGATGATAACCAACACTGTTGACTAAATGATTGCCCTCTGCCGAATTGATGAAATACATGCCATTCACAAGGTGAAGCATGCACATCAAGGCGAGCACCACATTGATCTGATAGATCCGCATCCTCGGAGTGAACCACGCTACCAGCAAGGCAACCCCACCGATGGCACTCATGACCACTATCGGCTCTTGCCCTGCCATGGCCATAAACGTTTCCCTTAACAAGTAGCCCAACATCAATATAGCCACCAAGACAAATAACTGCTGGATGATGGTTGATGCTCGGTCTACGACTAGCCTCGGGACGACCCAAGAGAAAATGACATACACCACGCTCATGACGAAGAATACGATGAGGGAAAAAGTGGCTAAGATTAAGAAGCCACTCCAGGCATTGAACATAAACCAGTTATTGCTGATATAGAAGGTGATCGGATAGACTCCCACTAGCAGTCCTAAAACATACGGACTTCCTAAGATTTTCTTCCAAAAATTTTCCCATCTCTTTGGAACATGAGAATCCTCGACTATCGGACCCAGCGTTGTCACGCCTTGATAGGTGTCTACTGTGGGGGTTGGATGCCACCAGAAATAGACCACGTTCACCAGCAATGAACAGATGATGTTGAATGTCCAAAAGAGGACCAGGGCCACTGGAGAAGGATATAACCACACCAGAAATAGCGCTGAGACACACCAAAACTGCCACATCTCTTTGCTACTAAAACGAGGCCGGTAGAACAGAACCGAAAGTACACTCACCGCCGTCATCACCAATGGCATGAGGTGAATCCCCCAAAGAAGTCCATCTGGTTTCATGAGATCGTCAAAGGCCAAAAATGAAATTCCCTCTAACGGCTCCAACTCAGAGAGCAAATGATATGCAGCAATTAAAAAAGGCACCTGGATCAACATGCGCAGGCTTGATCGCAATGCATATATCGGGTGATACCCAACTTGCCGGTACAGCGTATGGACCATGGCAAACCGTTCTTTTCCGGAAAATGCTTGACGAATCTCCCGCAATTTCGGCTGAAGGCGACCCTGGACCTTTCGTTCGGCCTCTTGCCACCTCTCGGTGAAAACATAAAGAGGCAATAAGACGATATTCAGGACGAGGCTAAGAAGGAGAAGCGAAACACCATAATTCCCCGTCATCCAAAATGACGTGAACAAAATCCATCCTAGGAACAATTCGAATGGTTGAATGAATATTTGGAAAAGAATGTCCATATGTATGTTGATGAGACAGCACAAAGGGGCAAACGGATTTTTTCCGTTACCCCCCCTCTACATTTCCCATGATGAGTAGATGAGTCTTAGGTTGCCCCCCTAGTATCCGCAGTGGCTGGAGCATCCCTCAACACTTTAGATGGTCGTAAAGATTCAAGGTGACGTTGCAACAACGTCGCATTGATCTCCACAGGAATACTTTGTTGCCCTAGATCGAAAGACAACCTCGCATTATCATCTGTGCTTTTTGCTACAAATTCCATTTCAAAGTCCTGCCACTCTGAAGTTAAGGAAACCGTTTGATGTAACCCCAAATCCTCCCAAGGATACTGGGCCTGGGTGATCGCGAGAGACATATCTCGTGGTTCGTCCGCCCTTGCCTGAAATCGCATTCGATATCCTTGGTTCACCTGAAGTTTCAACCCATCTTGAATCATTTGAACATTTTGGGGATGGTGGTTTGGTGCCTTGGTAATAGCCACGCGAATGCCCAGAGGAGACTCTGACACATCCTCCAACCCTGCTTCGCTCCCCTCTCGAACATTCAACCTCCACTTCAGCATTTTATGAGAGAGTTTTAAGAGGCGAACCTCCGCAATCTCCAATGGGACATTCCAACCCCCTAAATCAAAGGCAATCTGAGCAAGCGCATCATCTGAGGACGCACGAAATTCCCATTCATAGTCTTGCCACTGTTTCATGAGGGGGACTGAGCGGTACAGACCAAGATTCTCCCAAGGTTCATGTGCTTGACCGACGGCCGCCCCCATTGTTCGCACGTCCTCTGCACGTGCACGGAATCGAAGGGAATACCACTCCTGTCCCACAAGAGTCAGTGGTTTCTGGGTCAATTGAATGTGCCAACCATCATTCGTTTCAGCCCGTGTCACTTCAATTCGCTTCAGACCTTGATTATCTGGAGACAAAATTAGCTCAGCCTGGTTTCCCTCAAAGGTACTCAATTGCCAAGAGGGTTCAGGTTTTGGGGTCTGAACCGGAGGAATCTCT
>JAJDBO010000128.1 GCA_029261305.1 Nitrospirales bacterium | reverse complement strand
GACCGCCAAGCGTGCAATATCTTCATTGGAGGGGGGAGCGGTGAGTCCGTCTCCATAGGGAAGCGTTAACATCCCGAGCTGCGCAACAAATGGGAGCCCCAAGAAGTAGGTAAAGGCGAAGAGGCCAGGATTGACATGCACCACATCGACCGATGGCATCCAGCGCAACAAGCTGCCTGCGATCCAGTGCTCACGCTGATGGACGGCTGGATGACTGGCATGTGGGTTCCACGCTCCGAGATGAGCCACGACTTCCAGTTTGGCTTCCTCGGCGGCAAGCGCGAACACCATGGTGCTGTGGAGCATATTGGGTCCGAAAGGGGGAATATGGAACGCTCGCTGAACACCCTGGAGCGCGTTGCGCACGTCGCGCATGTCCAGGTGGTTTCCAATGAAGACTTCGGCCCCGGCCTCACGAAACCGAACAGCACGGCGATCATGGCGATGCAGGAACGCGCGAACAGGATATCCCTGCTCAAGAAGTTGATACACCGCGGGTGTGCCAGTGTGACCGCCGGCGGATGTGACGAGAATTTTTGGCTTGTTCATGGTCATGCTCCTTGATGGATGTTGAGATTGATAGTATTTGTATATGCAAGTATATGGGCAAAAAAATTTATCCCTAAGTGCGTGTGGCTTGTAAACCGGAAACCGAGTCGATAATCGACTGAACCGTATCCTTGCCTAAAAGTTTTTTCACGGTTTTCTGTGCCGTGTCCCAACCGGGTTTGGCCCGTTCTAACAATGTATGCCCCTTTGCGGTCACGCGAAATGGTTGAGCCCGACCATCTGCATCCCCCACCACTTCCACCCAGCCTTTTGTTTTCATGCGATCCACATTCCGGCTGAGTGTGGACGTATCCAGGTGCAAGCGTTCACAAATCACTGCCGGTCGAGCGATTCCCTGTGTTGCGGCGGCGACCAAAATATTGAGCTGACTGGTTTTCAGCCCCAGAGGTCGCAACGCCTGATCGTAGACGCCAGTGACCACACGATTGAGTATCCGTAGCCGTCCGGCTAAACACTGTTCGAAAATAATGTCTTCTGGCGGTTTGGGTGTTTGTGACTTCATGGTTTCCTCTAATCTTGAAATTAATTGTATATGCAAATAAAAAGAATGTCAACTCTAATTTTACCTTGGGATATAAGCACCCACCATTCTGGCGGGGGTAATTATTAGCGGCATCTGAAAAGGATAAGGGAGCGTCAGGTTGAGGTGGCCCTCAAAAAACAGACACAAAGTTAAGAGTCACTATTCTGCCGTTCATACTCCTCTGTGCTGCGATAGCCTAGTGTTTGATACAGACGATAAAGGGGGGGCAAATCTTTTGTTGAGAGTCCGAGGGGTACTGGAGGTAAAAAAGGCAACGCTACCCTTTATACAGGTCCATCATGGACTACCCAAAGAAATTATTCCTTAAGCCGCCATCGAACTTCCTCCGCAGGTTGACCGGATTCTTCTGAAGGCTCAACCTTCCCTTCCTTGTGCAGTAAACTCAGGATTTCATGAGCGGTATGATCCAACTCTACCGTCCCGATGCTATGGAGCCCAGCTCGACGAGCAAGTTCTCGTTGGGATATTCCTTGGCTTCCCGGGCCTGCGTCGGGATGAGTTTGAAGGACTTCTATGACGAGTTCCTTCAACTGGTTGATCAGTACGGCACTACGTTGCTGGAAATTCATGGTGACACTCCCCTACGGTTGGTGTGGTCAAGGAGTAACTCTATATTACCTCAGGAGGACATTGAGGCAGTCAGTGTGCAAGGGTAGAATGTTCAAAATTGAATGGTTCGAGGAGTACACTGTACCATATTTATCCCCTGTTTTTGCAGCCCACCGACAGGACCTCCCATAGGAGAAATTGGAAAAGGCGGGTAAGATGTTCTGGGGGGCAGCAATCTATTATGGTGGAAATAGTGGGAAAACCTGGGAATCGAAATATAAAGGTTGTGGTTTAGTGGTTTAAAAAATTTTCAGGTTGTACAATTATAACAATATGAAAAAGTCAGAAATTCTAGCCATAGGAGGTATGTATGAGATATGTTTTCACCGGATTGCTCGTTGGAATCCTCTTCAGTTGTGGCACGGTCTCCGCTCAAGAACCCCCGGATACCCGGTGTCTCAACTTGGCCAAGAAGTTTAGCGAGGCCCCCGACAGCCTGGCCATCCAAGAATTAGAGCGCTTGCGGTTTTGTGTTCAACAAGCCTTGGGGCATAGAGAGCAGAATTTAAAAGGGGAAATTTTGAAGGGAACGATTGTCCCACCATCCCAATCAGGTAGGTTCCCAGATACAAGACACTTCACGGACCCCAAGAACTAGGAGATTATGTCATAGCCGATTTGGGGTATTTTTTCTCTGCTCAAGTGCCGTATTTAAAGAAAGAAAGGTTCCTGACACCTTTTCTTTTCTAAGCATTTGGTTGCCTTATTCGTCATCACATCGCGCCCACCCAACAATTCGTGAACGACCTTGCCAGGAGAAAAATTTGGGTCAGATTGAGCTTGGCAAGGTTTCGCGCAGACACTGTACCCCCGATCATGTCGCGTCGTGATCTTGCAACCGATGCCCGTAGGCACCATAGAGCCACTTAATGGCAAATGGTGGAAATATCGTGGTGAGTGCTATCACGATCACCATCCCCGCATAAATTTCGTTCGTATAAATCCCACTCACCCTCCCTAATTCCGCAAAGATTAATCCAACTTCCCCACGAGGAATCATGGACATCCCGATGATGACTCGAGCAATCCACGGTTCTTTGAGGAAGAGCGACCCAACGAGTTTCCCCACGATGGCCACTACAAATAGTGACAACGAAAAGACCCAAATAAAGGGGGAACCCCAATTGACATCTTGCAGGTTCAACGACAATCCGACCATGACGAAAAATATTGGCGTAAATAAAAAGATAATAGGGTTCATTTGCGCTTCAATGCGCTCGGCAAAGGCAGGATCATTGTGGATGGCCACTCCGAGGGGGAGAAAAAACCGTCGAGAAAGCGCCAGACCTGCGGCAAAGCCACCAAGCAATTCCGGCGCTCCTACCTCGTGGGCTAACCAGGCAAAAAACAGTACGAGGGACACCACGGAGGTGGGAATCAATCCTGAAATAGTGGTCACTTGTTCGAAATGTTTGATGAGCTGAGAAATCAGTTTGGCCGCAATTGGAGCCAACACAAAAAAGATGGTTAAAAAGGTCAGGACCTTGCTGGCGTTTAAGAAATTGATCCCTCCGCCTATTGAAAATTCATACAACAGGGCGAGCAAGACCACGCCTAACACATCGTCTATTACGGCCGCGCCTAAAATGATTTGGCCTTCTCGAGCTTGGTGCCGTTTCAAATCCATCAGGACCCGGACGGTGATGCCAATACTCGTGGCCGTCAGAGTCCCACCGATAAACAACGATACAAGAAGCGTTAACCCAAATCCCCAGTACCCCAGAGCAAACCCCAGAAGAAAGGGCACCACGAACCCTCCTATCGCCACGGTTATGGATGCGAATCCTGTTCGCACGAGACGTTTAACATCGGTACCCAGCCCCACTTCAAAGAGTAAAAGGATGATGCCGATTTCGGCGAGCAATTTGATGACCCCTGTCGGTTCAATCCAGCCCAGCAGGCTTGGCCCCAGCACCACCCCTGCGCACAATTCCCCCATCACCCGTGGGGCATGAAACCGTTCAGCGATTTCCGCGAAAATCCTGGCGGTGAGGAGAATGACCAGGAGATGCAGAAAAAAGGTATGAACTTCCATCAGGATCTCTTCAACATAGGAATGGCGCCTTATTTGGAAATCGAAAATCCAATACAGGAAATATGCCTTAGGGCTGGAATAAAAGCTACATAAAATCATAGCCGAAAATTGACGTGCGCCGATTAACCAGAAAGGTGTTGTGGATGAAACAATGAGTCGAAGACGGGAAAGTATTGTATCGGAGATCGACTTAGGTTGTATGGGTGGTTCGGAAGGTGTGCCAAGGAGATACAGGCAAAAAAAGAGCAGGTGATTGTGGGGCTTCCCAGGTTCAAACTCTTGAGGATACTAGAGGGGCGTGGCGGGTGAATTAGTCATTGTTGTTGCTAACATAGCTGGGGGAATCGCGCGTATGCTCTCGAACCCCGTGCAGACGGGATGACATCCCGTCTGCACGCAGAGACGCTATCTCCTCGGCCAGGGGAGTCTAACATACCTGACGGGTTGCCCATTACCAACCAAAACCTGGATGACGGATTGCGCCACGATCCTGCGTTTGCCCCAACCCTTCTTCTTGAGGACTCGCAGGTAGATGATGTAGTTGCCATCCACACTGGGATCGAATGCGGTCAGGCTTGTGCCTTGTTCGTTGAAGAATTCGTAATTCCAAGAATTTTGGGCGACGTTTTTGGTATCGAGCAGCATCAGGTAGCTTGCCACATCAGTTGCCTGCATTCCAGAGTCCATTGAGCTGTTGTCGCCGAACTCATGGTCGGACGCAGGATCTGGCAACGTCGGAGTGATTGGATCAAACCTGGTGAATTTGGTCCTGCGGCTGGGGTCTGCGTCCATGCCCAGTTCGTAGGTGTAGTCCGAAATGTGTTTGCTCGTCGATTCATCGAAGTTCACGTTTACTGACCAATCGAAACTCCAAAACGGGGTCGCAAGGCAGAGTGGGAATGGCGCGAAACCGTAGCCCGGACAGGCGTCGCCAATTGGCGGAGAGTATGTTCCGTTTCCATTACTGAAGTACTCTTCCATGGGGGCCGGGAAACGTCTTTTCACACGCAGGGCTACTTCCACTCCATTTCGACGATCGGTGGTGAACCCTCCATTTTCATTGCCAGTCCCGAAGATCACATCGGGCGTAGCGTCTTGGTCAAACTCAAGTGCCGATGAATTGCCGTGGGCAAAAGCTGTTGCACTGAGTGGGGCAAGCGCGATCAGTGTGAGGATTACTGCAATTCGTTTCATGGTCAACTCCTCCTTCATATTAGTGAATAAGAATGTTAGGGAACGTTTCATGGTAGCCTTCCATGAGGGCATTTGTGCTTTATGGAGCGAGTTCTCCCTCCATATACCTGACCCTTATGCCCCCTACCCTAAAGAATGGCCCTTCTGGAATAAAAAAAGGCGCACTACAGGGTTTCACACGAAACCTCCTGTATCGCGCCTTGGCGTGAATGCCATGTATAAACTAATCGAGAGACAGGCGCCGCGGCAATGATGCCGTTCGTCCTCGTTTCTCGATGTCCGTGAGAGATTATAGCGCTTGGTGAATCTCATCCGCCACCCCGAGAAAACGAGTAGTGCGCATTCCCTAATGGAGTTTTGAGCAATTCATAGTCGAATGGACAAGGCCCATCTTCAACATGTGCATGATGGACATGTTTCTGAAACGGAAGGGGTGTGAGCAATAGGGGGGTGGATCAATCGACACCGACTAGTGATACACATTTTCCAATGTAGGAACGGTGGCGGTTGCTTATGGCAGGATAGAAGGGTCTAGCTCAGCCTGACCACTACTCCTGGTGGGGGAATTGGTTACGAGGACGAACCGTGCTGTGGGAATTCCCAGATGTGGAGACCGTGAACTTGTGGTATCAGTCTGAAGACTAAGCGCTTCTTCTCAAACTCCGGTAAAAAATTTGGAAGGGCCTTTCATTTTGATCGCGGATGGCGTAAAGCTGTTGGACTGATAGGTCACGAGTAATCCTCTTATTTAAAAGGAGTCGAACGTGGGGGTGATCTTATTTCATGTGGCATTTCCAATGAAAAATGTTGAAGAAACGAGACGGTTTTATGTGGAAGGACTCGGCTGTGCTGCCGGGAGAGAATCCAAAGTCGCCTTGACGCTTAATCTTGGTGGGCATCAAATCGTGGCACAGATGACGACGGAGTCTGTAGAGCAACCCAAAAGTATTTACCCCCGCCATTTTGGGCTCGTGTTGACATCGAAGGAAGAGTGGCAAGCAATCGTAGATCGGGCAAAGGAAAAGAAGCTGTCGTTTTTCCAAGAACCCCGTACCCGGTTTTTAGGATCCCCGCTAGAACATCATACATTCTTTTTGGAAGACCCGGCTCACAACCTACTGGAGTTCAAGCACTACACCCATGAGTCGGCGATATTTGGAGGACGCGAATTCGGTGAAGTGGGAGATGACGACGAACCGCGATAGCAAGCATGTCCGAGTTCTCGACCAAGAACAATGTTTCTGACTCCTTCTCCTGTTTGTCATGGGGGTCAGTCATGGAGGTCAGGTCATGACTTCATACCTTTTACCTGTAAGCCCAGCCTGGGCTAGTTTGGCAGAGAGTGATTTAATATTCCCCCACACCCAGTGATTCCTCATCATTGGGAGGACTAGAAGAATTATAAAAATATGAAGTCAAGCCTTGCCTGCCTTCCCCCTTGACCGAACTCTTCCGTTGGATCCGCAGATAAATATTCCGGCTTGTCGATTTTCGGAAACCGTCCTAATACTAGACCCTTCCATTCCAAACTGTGACCTTGATCACAGTTTCGTGCGATCGATTTTCCCATACTGTCTCTGAATCACCGATCAATCACTGATAGGCCACGACGATGTCGTGTCGGCAATGGGTAGGCGATTACCTGTATGACTATCCAAAGGTGATTCGTCGATGGAGTTTCCGCGGATCGAGATGCAGGCTTCCGCTGCCACATTGTCCAAGAGATAACTTTTCGACCGAAACTTGACCCGGATCTATTACTGAATTCTAGGCTGCTCCATTTGGCAGACGCACCACGAATACTCGAACTGAGTAAAGGAGATTGTCATGACCAGAATTGCCACGATTCTACTCGTAATCACGATGCTAATGCTTTCGTCACTGGCCGCGATCGCGCATCCCAATGACCGATCGAAGATAAAAAGGCGTGGCCTGCCAGCGCGAGTTGCTGCACTCGCCGAACGTGTCGAAAATCTGAACCAACATGATCTTTCGCTGTTTGAAGCCACACTCTCGCAGGTCGAGCAATCGGCACAAATAATCAAGCAGCTCTGCGATCAGGGTGTACGGTTGACCTTGTGCCCATCTGCCGAGGTGAAACGGGTATTCGTGACGAGTACCCAGCACCGCGGAAATATCCCCGGCACTTCTGCAGCTGATCTATTTTGCAACATTCGTGCACAGGCTGGCGGACACAGTGGCTACTTCAAAGCATGGATATCGGACTCGCCAGAGACAGATCCAGAGTCGACCTTCACACGTTCGTCAATACCCTATGCCTTGCCCGACGGTTCGGTGGTCGCTGCCGACTGGACGGACTTAACCGATGGGCAACTCAATGTTCCTATCGATCAGGATGAAAACGGGCAGACGGTGGTCTCTAATGCCCCATTTGATTTTAACGTCTGGACAGGAACGGATCATCGGGGCCAACATTACTTTTTGCCGCCGCCCAACGAGACTGTGGCTCTAGATTGTGACAACTGGTTTGCCACTGATGCCCAGACCGTTGTCAATGAGAATGGAGTCCCGTGGGGCATTGGCGGTTTTACTTCGCACACGAACAGTAGTTGGAGTCTTCAGAGCCTGGACAATTTCGAATTATTTAGCCCTACCACCGCTTGTGCTCAGAAGCACAACCTTTACTGTTTCGAGCAATGAGGCCAGGCGGTACGCTTCCAGGGAGCTGTCGATAGTCGATCAAAAAACTGGATACGAAGAAATGGCGTGGTATGAAAAAGCGGCAATATTTGGGGGGCGGCGACAAAGCCGCCGCCCACTCTGAGTGTTTCAATGAGAGTACATAAGAAGATCCCACCTAGGACCTCTCTACGATATCCTTCTGCAACGAGCCGATGATTCCCAGGAGTTCTTTTTGCTCCTGTTGGGGTACTTTGAATTTTTTCAAGGTGGCCTTCAGGTGCCCCGCGACGATATTGAATTCTTTCTCGGAAATATGCCCCCCGTTGTGGGTGGTTTTCTTATTCATGCCTGAATATTTAAAAAAGGAAAAAAAGAGTTTAAATCTTTGGTTGAGAGTTTAAGGATACCCATCTTAGTGCAGGTTTAGTCGTTATCCCTTCCACACTGAAGGTCTTCGAAAGATAGGGGAAGGGAAGGAAGCTGCTATTTAGTCAACCAAAGATTTGACCCCTTTTTGTGGGGTTGCAAGACCTGATCTCTACTTCAGAATAAAGTAAGTTGACAGCTTGCTGTCAAAGCGACATCATGCTGTCGTTATGGCAAAGACCAAAGCAGCTCCAATCGAGCAGAAACCTACTCCCGCCGCATCGGCATTCACCGAACTCCTTCTCAAAGCGTTCAAATTGAATGGGTTGTTACTCGCCACCGGGGATCGTCTCGTCCGTCATCTAGGTATGACAAGTGCGCGGTGGCAAGTAATGGGAGCCATTGATGTGGCACAGGTGCCGCTCACGGTGGCACAGATCGCTCGTAACATGGGCTTGCAGCGTCAAAGTGTTCAGAGGCTTGCCAATATCCTTTCTGTCGAAACGCTCGTTCGATTTGTCGAGAACCCTCATCACAAACGGGCTAAACTTGTGGAGTTGACTGAACGCGGTCACGCGATATTGAAGAAGGTCAAACGTGTTCAGGTGACATGGGCGAATCAGATTTCATCAGGGATCCGTGAACGAGACTTGAAGCAAACTGAGGCCGTGCTGCAGGAACTCAACCGCCGGTTAACAGAGAGGTAGATCATGAAGAAGGTCAAGGGCATCTCTAAAAACCAGGCATTTTTTGTGAGGGCAAGGAAGTCGCGCGCGGAAAACCGGAGTGTATGGGCGAATACACGAGGATTTGAGCACGAGACTGACGCCGCCATCATGGGAAAGGACGGTTTTTAGAGGTGCCCATATGATCGTTCGACGCGTTCACGCCCTAGCCGGAGTCGTGGGCTTTCTCACAATCCTGACATTCTGGGTCTCTACCGCCTGGTCAGAATTATTTGGTACCCCGGAAATGATCGCTGCCGTCAAGGGAAGCATCCTGTGGGGTATGGTTATCCTGGTCCCAGCGATGGCAGCTGTTGGTGGGAGTGGGTTCCGGCTCATGGGAGAGGGGAAAGATCCCCTCCTTTTAGCCAAGAAGCATCGCATGATGATTATTGGCCCAAATGGAGTATGTGTTCTTCTTCCCGCAGCGTTCTATCTGGAGGCCTTGGCCTCACAGGGAATGTTCGGGACATCTTTCTACGCGGTGCAAGCCCTCGAGCTGATTGCAGGCGCAATCAACATTACCTTAATGGGGCTCAACATTCGTGATGGTCTTCGAGCAACTGGTCGCCTAAGTTAGGATCTCCATCAACGCGAACGTTAAGTGAGAGGGGTCTATATTGGGGGGCAAGTCTTGCAACGGCACATCTCCATGACCTCAAATCAGGAATCGACTTCATAACTATGAAAACGATATGCTGAAATGTTGGGATGTAGAGGGCGGTTCTCGACGATAGGTGGCGTTGCAAGACCTGCCCTCTCTCTACACTTCCATAAATTTTGGAAAAGGTATTAAGTCAAGACTTGACCCACATGACATGCGGTGCTGACCGGCTGGTTTTTGGCGCCAGCGAAAACCCAGTCAGCGTCCAGCCCATTGTTATGACAGCCTGTTCATCGAATCTAAGAAACTCAAATCTACACCCAGCCAACTCTCGGCATCATTCATGTTCCTAAAAATCATCTTCGTGAGATTGCTTTCTGAAGAAAGCGTCTCCCACATTCTTGACATTCCAAAAACAAGATCGTCCTCTGCCACAATTGCTATTTTGCTTTTATCAAATAGACACTCATGTTTCTTGTCCTGATCTACAACTAGAGCGACATCTTCTTTGCTAAGATTAAAATCGGTTATCTCCCTATAATCACAAAGAATGTTCAACCCATTTTCCCATTCTGTTTCCGCAAACATTCTTGCCCCTTCTATCATAATTTCATCAACTGCAACCTTTCCCCAGGCTTTTATATAGGCGATCTTTTGGTCAGGTGCTATTGTGTATAAAATCGGCACTGAGTTACTCCGAAATGAATAATCTTCTGTGAAATTTTTAGACTATAACAATAACGAGATTGATCTGAGAATTAGTAATTAGAGTTAAAAGAAAAGGTTCTTGACCCCTTTTTTATTCGATTCACTTCGTTCTGTGTCCTAAATCGATTAAGAACGCCAACATGGTCAACACCACATCAGCCGACAAACGCAGAGCTATGGGACCCCATAGGGATGCCGATGTCAACAATAAAAAACAAAGAGGATATTTGAGGTCGGACTTGAATTAAACTTTCGAATATTTTTCATTCACCTGCCGGATTGTGTAATCGAGTCTGACCCTAATTTTCCGGACCCACAGAAAAACCATGTCTGCAATGTGATTCAATAGGCTAGAATGGGCTGCACCGTCTGGTCCAGGTAAGGGGGTTGGAGACCAGGGGAACAAAAATTTGTATTAAGCCGATTGCCACTCAGAAACCAAAAGTAATCATGCGCCTTAAACAGGAAATAGAAGCTTGGGATGGAAAGTCTGCGGACGATATTCAAGACATATATAATCGCTACAGCCAAGGCTCAACGTTTGTTTCTGAAATTATCAGGCTTGCTAAGGAGCAACCACTACAACGAGGGGCAACCTGGTTGTTGAAACGGCATCTGGAAAACACTGAATGCCTGGAACTTCGTGCCATAAAAAATGTGTATCAATTGCTCCCAACACTGGAGCATTGGGAAACTAAACTGCACGTCCTTCAGTGTATCCAGTACATGCCTATCCCAAGGACTCACAAAACAAAAGTTGAAACGTTTTTGAGGGAATGCTTGGTCGATAACACGAAATTTGTGAGGGCATGGGCATACAATGGATTCTATAAGCTCGCTGTTCAATATCCAGAGTACCAAGAGGAAACCAAGCACCTCTTTGTCATGGCCATGAAAAATGAAGCTGCATCGATAAAAGCTAGAATTCGAAAAGTAATGGAAAGAGGTTTTTCGTAGGCGAAGATACAATCAATTCGGTAAATTCAGCCAACGAATGAGATCTGGGTGGGAGAAAAAAATTTAACAAGATTACCCTCTCAGGGTACGGGTCAAGTCTTTGGCTGCCTAATACTTTCAGCGAACAAACCTTTCCATTTAGGGCTGTCCCAAATCTTTTATTGAGAGTCCTTCAGAATTTTGAAAATCCAAAGCTTACTTCAACCCGCGTTGGGCACGGCTGGGCTGCTACCCCGATTCCTACCTCTTTGGCGAAGACTGTCTGAGCGCAGCAAGTTTCTGAGCCATCTTGATTCGGGGTGGTGGACCAGGTACCCGCAGGGCTGCGCACGGGCGGAAATGGTTTTGGGCACTTTTGCCGAAACAAAAGTGCTTCGTCGTATGGGGACGACACCCCACTTAAATAATTTTCACCAAGGATTAAAGCAGAGAAAAGGGATCGGGAGTCATTGGCCAGATTTCCTCGCCTAGAAGCGGCCAATAAAAGACTCCCGACCCCTTTATCGACCCCTTTATTTTTTCATTTCCAGGTAGCCTTCCGTTTTCGGACAAGGCCAATTGGTTTCTCACTCACCCGGCGTTTGGTTCGGGGCCCTTTAACCCAAACACATACCCCGCATAATTTCCACTGGTATGAGAGTAACGGCGATTCGCCCACGTACTCACCGCTTCTTTTGCATCACCGTAACGAACGGCTAAGACTTCTTGAAATTTCAACATATCCCCATCAATTTGAAGGAGATCCTCGTCGGTGATTTTGTCCCATTTTGCTTGCAGCGGATCTTGCAGCTGTTTCCAATGTCCTGTGAACTGTTGTTGATTCATATCGTCCTCCTTGTATTGTGAGATGAGGTTCGGTCCTGCCACCCTGAGGGCCGGATCGATTCGTGAGCACACATTGGTCGTGTCGATGTCATATGAGAGTTCCCGTTTTTGCACACTTTAACCACCCCTCCAAAGAGGACAACATTGAGGAGGCATTCCCCCCCAACACCGTACCTTTGTAAGCATTTCTCCCTGGGAAATTACTCACGACAGACTTGAGTGGATGTGCCTTACAGGATGCTTGTGTGCTGCAACCAACAATACAAACAGCTGTCCTGTAAGGATTGAGAAGGGATGGGTGTCTTTAATAACTCCGTTCTGTGACCGCGACGGTCAGGAAAGACCTCTTCGGAAACCTGATCTGATGACCAGCGTTACAGTCGCTGTCAAAACACGACAGTGATTGTTGAAAAGAGGTGGCGTAGAAGTGACGGAGACGAGGAAGTCAGACGCGCACGAGAAGATGAAACGAGGCGCGAGAGAGGAGAATGTCAGCGTGGCTCAATACGTCATGGTTCCACGCTACACCCTTAAAGAGAGTGAAGTCAATGAACCTTGGGGGCCTTCTTACGGGAAGTGCTGATACTTTCACACACCCCATGAGGTCTTTCACGAATCGGGTGAGGGCTGGTTTTGCCATGACACATTTGCTAGGGAAAGGGTTCTGGGTAATGTGTTCTTTTTCACCTTTTTCAATAACGTCTCCGGTGGCAACAGTAGCAGTTACGGGTTTGGAGAGACTCACCCTTCGTCATATGTTTGTTGTCTGGAAAAACCTGGTTGAAGTTGACGATTTTCAAATTGACGTGAGAAGGTCGCTTTATGAAAAAACGTCCAATTTTCTTTGGTCTTTTATGGATCTTGTTAGCAAGTTGCAGCACATTTGAGCCCGCGCCTGATCTGGGAAATTTGTATAACGAACTTGCGCAAGAAGAAGATCCCTACCGGAACCCGGTGATTGTGATCCCTGGTATTCTTGGATCGAGATTGGTGGATGAAGAGACACAGGCCGTGGCGTGGGGAGCCTTTGGGTTGGGTCAAGTGGATCCTAACTCTCCCGAAGGCGCGCGATTGCTGGCGTTGCCCATGGTGCCAGGCACATCTGTGAGTCAGCTCACCGATGGCGTGAGTGCCGATGGTGCGTTAGATCGGGTCGTCGTCAATTTTATGGGTTTTCCCGTTCAGCTGAATGCGTATTACAATATTTTACGTGCTCTTGGGGTTGGAGGATTCCGCGACCAACAATTGGCGGAGGCCAGCGTTGTTGACTACGGCGACAAGCATTACACCTGTTTCCAATTTTCGTATGATTGGCGGCGAGATATTGTCGAGTCGTCCCAAGCACTGCATCAGTTTATCCAGACCAAGCAAGCGGAGGTCCAAGGGATACTTGAACACCGGTATGGTGTGAAGAGAACGAATGTGAAGTTCGACTTGGTCGCACATTCCATGGGAAGTCTCGTGGCTCGTTATTATCTACGTTATGGGCCCGCCGATTTGCCGGAGGATGGAAGTTTGCCCGAGCTCACGTGGGAAGGGGCTCGCTACATCGATCATCTCGTCATGATCGGTCCTCCCAATGCGGGTTCGGTGGAAACCATACAGACCCTCGTCGATGGCCTGCAGCCAGGCTTTCTGTTTCCCAAATACTCGAGCACGGTCTTGGGGACCATGCCCTCGGTGTATCAATTATTACCGCGCAGTCGTCACCAGGCACTCCTGAATGCGGAAGGGCAACCAGTCAGCGATATCTTTGATCCAGAGGTGTGGAAGAGAAATCAATGGGGATTGGCGGACCCCGCACAGGCAGAGGTGCTCGCGCAGCTGTTGCCTGAGGTCAATGATCCGCAGGAGCGACAACGCATCGGGTTGGATCACCAGCAAAAATTACTTTCTCGCGCCAAGCAATTCACTGAAGCTTTGGATGTGGCAGCTACGCCTCCGGCACCTGTTCGCCTTGTGCTAGTAGCTGGTGATGCCGTGGATACTATGCAATCCCTACATATTTCTGGTGACGGGTCGCTGGAAGTGACACAGATGGGGCCAGGCGATGGCACTGTATTGCGGAGCAGTGCCTTAATGGATGAGAGGGGGATGAGAAGCTTAGGGACTCGATTGATCTCACCGATTGAATGGAGTTACGTGCTGTTTCTCTTTTCCGATCATTTGGGTATCACCGAAGATCCTGCCTTTATCGATAACCTCTTGTACTATTTGTTGGAAAGTCCACGCAGTGGGTTGCCTAAGGGCTCCGCTGGGTGAAAAGAGCCACCTCATTCTGAATCCCAAGTTCCTTGTTTGACTCTTCCCACTTGTCCGTATGGGTAAGACCAAGACATTCAAGCGCATGAGGAATATCCGGCGACGAACATCTCCTGCCCAGTGGCGTCCCTTCATGATTACAGGTGGTTCTTCAAAAACCCTTTTCCAGCCCCACAATAATTGATGGTCATTTCGGATGCTCGCTCAGGTTTTCGTGGCGGATCTGCAATTCCTAATTTCGCCATTCGTGTAGGAAGAACGCTTGGAATATGATCAAGCGACGGAATGAGGGTCGGGAATAAGTATTGACTCATTCAAGGCAGAAGCAGCCTTTTTGGCTGGACCCTGGCGCTCGGATTCACCGATTAAAGAAGAACTGCAAGAGGAGGATGTGGTTGAGGGTGTTGACTAACGATGTTTCATTCGTGCTGATCGCCTGAAGTTGGTAGCCCCCATCAACACTGAGATGTTCATTGATTTTCTTGTTGAGCCCCACAAAGAATCTGTTTTGATCAAATCCTCCGTTTGGTCCGTTGGTGGGTGAATTCAGGTTAAAGAAGATTTCATTTTGCGTCACCAGTCCCCAGACCCGAGCCTCATCCAAGGGGAAGCGGCCTCGTAATAGTGTTCGGAATCGAACCGCGGTCCCGGGCACGTGCCGAATCCATCGTTGTTCCAGGCGAGTCCGACTCATGACGTCAACCAACCGGTAGCTCTGAGCATACACCACTTGTTGGTAGATGCGGTTTTCGCTGACGAACGTTGGTTCAAAGCTCGGCGTCCAGGCGTAGCCTTGCCACAGTGACAAGTGTGTGGTGACGCGATATCCAAGGGCTGTCCGCAGCAGTAATTGATTAACCTGGGAGGCATTGTCACCGAATCGCGGTTGGACTTCATACCATCCCTGAATCTTATCTGTGTAGGAGTAGGTGAGATACACGGGCGACCAGATTTGGAAATCATCCGAGGCTGCGAAGGCGGTCTTATTGATGCCTCCAGCGAAAAGAATGAGGAAGAAGATTATCGTTAGAATGATTGAACGTGGGTGAGGGTCTACGAAGGAGATGGTTCCGGTGTGGTGTTGAATCATGTCAGGCTCGCGGTTGGTCTTTTTATTTGCTCGTTGGGCGGCGACCTGGTCGCCGCCCATTCTGCTCATTTCAATGAACGTGCATAAGAGGTCTTTCCTTATGACTTCTCTACGATATCCTTCTGCAACGAGCCGATGATTCCCAAGAGTTCTTTTTGTTCTTGTTTGGGGACCTTGAAATTTTTTAAGGTGGCTTTCAGGTGCCCCGCAACGATATTGAATTCTTTCTGGGAAATACGCATGCCGTTATGCGTGTTTTTCATATCCCGCCCCGGGTATTTACAGGGACCGCCAGTGGCCATACAGACCAGCTCTGTATTCAGCATTTTGAATCTCTTCAGGTCCGCGGAGGCAAACCGTCCGCCTACTTGCCGATCGGCGACCAGTCGATCTGCGAACACATCCACCACGGCGGTAATCGCGCCTTTTCCTCCTAACCGGTCATACAGCGAGGTTTTTTCTTCAGCCAGTGTGAGACTTGGAATGACGAGCATTCCCATACTCAACGTGGCCGCATATAACACCATCAGCAATCCAGTAAAGGGTTTTGAATTTATTGCTTTTTGTTCCATGGTAAATTCCTCCATAAATTTTGGGTTATCATCAATGTGTTGCGCGTATTTATGGGACGTCGTAACTAAAATATTCACCTCCTTTCGAATGTACGAGCGTTCCCACAACCGCATATTTTCGCGAGACTAAAAAATCCAGGTCATAGAGCGTGCCATCTTCGGCGGTGAAGTCGGCACAACTCACAAAGTAGGGAGTGGCTCTCCCTTTGAGTTCCACGCTGTCGTGAAATGCTTTGAGTTTTAACTGCACCACGGTTTTGCTCTCTGGATCGAACACGGGGTACATTCCGTTGGCATTGTGTTCCGTAATATTCTTGATGTGGACCATCATGGCTTGTTGAATGGCATCGCGATGGCTGGTGGCGACACCTGGATGTTCGGCCCAGGCCAACCCGGCCATGAGCGCCATAGTGCAGGCTATTGTTGATAGGGTGATTTTCATTGCTCTACCTCCGTTTATGCGCGAATGTATGCTTGGCATGGTGGTTATTTCCGACCTGGCTTTGATGCTCGGAGCACAGGGTAGTACTGCGTAAACACCCAATCATCTTTGGCAAATGCCTGGTGGCAGATGTTGCATTTGCCTGCGGGGAAGGCCTTGGCGGTTTTCTTCAGTGGCTTGCCTTCTTCGGTAAAACTAAAATAGGCCCAATTGCCAGGCTCGTTTTTAAATCGCTTGGAGTCTTTAATCGTCGCCTCCAACCCGATGTACTCGCCCATGAAATATCCTTTCCCACTGGCCGCTTGCTTCGAGCCTACACTAATCAGCTCTTTCATTAAGATCGTGCCATCCGGAAAGGCGCCGGTTTTTTTCCATTTTTTATACGCGGTCTTGTGGATGTAGACGGCATGAAATTCCGGAAACGCGGCCTTGCCGTTATTCATGTCGTTGGGCGTGACCGGGGTCCCGACGAAAATCCACTCTCGATACCCCGTTGGCTGAATCAACTCCCCGGCATCGTTAAACTTGTAGACCCGTTTTTTCTCCGCCATGGCTGGCGTGGTTGCCAGTCCCAGGAAGAGGACCAGCCCTCCTATCAATGAGAGGCTCGTGAGTCCTGCTCTGCGCCACAATTGTGTTCGCATGATGTCTCTCCTTCTTTACCCTCTTTTGTTTTCTGGGTGCTGCCATCAGATTCGTGAGGGTGCTCCGACCTGAAGGGAATTCTGTTTGTATTCACTAGCGGCCTTGTTCGTGAACGTTTCCTTATGGTTGCCCAACTGTATGAGCTGCCTGGTTTTCGTTACATGGTCTTTTTTTGCTGGTGCGTCGTCTGATGATTGATAGAATGGCGCGAGGTAATCCCGCACCCCGATTCGGGCACGGTGAAGTAAGACCCGTTGGTTCCCTTCTGAGAGATGGAGAAGGTCACAGACTTCTGCAGAGGTCCATCCTTCTACGTCTCGCAACAGGATGATCTGTTGATACCGAGGTGGTAAGGCCTGAATGGCCGACTCGATATGGGTCACGGCCTCTTTGACTAGAAAATGTGTTTCCGGGTCATTGTGGTCACAGGTAGTTGGTAACTCCGTCGAAGCATTGTGTTTTGATCGATCATGGCTCAAGGACTCCCTGGTACCTTCAGGTTTTTGGGAGTCCTCTTTGCCGTGGGTTTCCCCAGGTAGTGGGACATACCGATGTTCTTGAACCCCTCGCGTTTTGGCTCGATTGGTTAAGATTCGAAACAGCCAGGTTTTGAGGGATGAACGACCTTCAAACCGGTTGATTCCTTCCAGCACCGCCAACCACGTTTCTTGAACGACTTCTTCCGCTATCGCCTGAGATGAGACAAAAGCTCGGGCGACCCGAATCAACCGGGTATGATACTGCTCTATCAGCGAACAGAAGGCGGCCTCTTCACCATTGCGGAGGGCTTGAACCAAGACGTGCTCCATCATCTCTTTCCCTGTGTTGACTGAGGGGAGTAGTGACTTGGAGCGATCGATGAACCCTCCCCATGGAATTTTGAGTTCGCACATGCTTCTGGACATTGGATGTGATTGAGCGGATGACATCATGGCCCGGCCTCCTCGTGTATTTGCATGGTCAGTTAGTTGGCTATTCAGCAATCTCAGGTATCCTTTGAGGAAGCTTTCCGGCTCATCCCTGGATGCGTGCCGGGCTACTCCAACAGAGGAATGAGAGGTCGCAAGATTAAAAAGTGAGAATGGTTGCTCCTTCAGCCACATACTTCTGTAAGCTCGCCATCCCTCGTGTTTCGGGCACTGGGTTTTCTTTAATCAGGTCATGGCCAGACGCTTTAGTTTCCTTGGTGCCTCCAAATACATCAGCATAGCCACAAGAAATACCGGCAATTTGATCTTTGACCGCTTCGTACAAATCATGGGCTGGGTGTTCCTTTTGGTTGAGTTCCCCAATCCACCTCGTCCCAGCGCCTTGAAAGAGAATTGAAACCTCATCGCCTGCTTGTTTGAATTCATAGGCCGAGGCTAACCCGTTGAAGACTCGTCCGAGTGCTTCTTCCGAACCGTTTTTGGGGTCCGACAAAATGACAATCGCTGTTTTCATGGCACTAGCCTCCTTGTGTAAGTTGAAACTTTAATGCCTCATGAACCTATGGAGAGTTTCTCTATCTTTCTTGCAGGACCTGGTTTGGGATTAACTGTTTCGTACATGATCAACTATGCTTTTCAATTAGCATGCCCAAAATTCAGAATGGCTAAACCATTGAATTTACAGTGGGTTATCAAATTATTTCTCTTCCTTCCCGAGTGTGAAATTTCGTAGAATGCAATGATTCGTTTCATGCCTACGAAAAATCGTATTTCAGTTTCACTTTGGTTGAGGGGTGTGAATCAATTTCACTCAAATATTGACAATGATTTTCCCTTGTAACCGACCGCTCTCATGGCGACCGAGACAGAATCTATCCCGGGGGGCATGGGGCTCATCACGGGAGTGAGTGATCGGCATTAAAGGACACCTTCAAAATGGTGGCCTAAGGAAATAAGAAAAAAAGGCGGTAATGGAGGCAGGTATACGGGGAACCTGAAACCCCGAATCTTGGAGATGGCGATGCGTAAGGGCTATACCGTCCACGAAGAACTCTTTAGAAGCCAGAGAAGAATTGTGCACCGGGGCGTGCGGGATAGCGATCAGGCACCGGTGATCATCAAATCATTCCTCGTGGGAATGGCCACTGAAGAGGATGTGGCTGCCGTCAAACACGAATTCGATATTTTATCTACCCTCTCCGTCGACGGGGTTCCCCGTTCCTATGAGCTTATTCCTAATGCCCATGCGTTTGATCTCATATTCGAAGACCGAGGTGGCTCGACGCTTGCGGAGTTTATTCGTTCGTCAGATTTTGACTTCGAATCCCGGTTACAGATTGCAATTGGAATCGCCAACGTGCTGGAAGGAGTGCATCGTCAGCAGGTGGTGCATAGAGACATCAATCCGGCTAATCTCCTCGTCGACTCCAATGGTGTGGTCACGTTAATTGACTTCAGTATCGCGACGAGACAGGCAGAAGACCATTTGCCGGTATCCGACCCGAGTCGGTTAGAAGGTACGTTGCCCTATCTCTCACCCGAACAGACGGGCCGGATGAACAGGCCTGTGGATTACCGCAGCGACTTTTACTCACTTGGCATCACGTTATTCGAACTGTTCAGTGGCCGCCTTCCGTTCCAGGCTATCGATCCAATGGAATTGGTGTACCACCACATCGCAGTTCCGCCACCGCCGCTTGCTGAAGTACGTCAAGATGTGCCGCGTTTATTGAGTGCGGTCATTTGCAAGCTACTCGAGAAGGCACCCGAGGATCGGTACCAGAGTTTCCTGGGCATCAAACACGACCTTCTTTTATGTTCAGGAACCCTCCAGGATGATTCGAAAGAATTTCGTCTAGGAGGAAAGGATGTAAGCGATCGATTCGAGATTCCAAGAAAACTTTACGGGCGCGAAGAAGAGGTGCTAAGGCTCATGACGGCCTTTGAACGTGCAGGGCAAGGTGGCGTCGAACTTGTCCTGGTCGCTGGCCACTCTGGAATTGGGAAATCCGCATTGGTCCAAGCCGTGCAAGCACCGGTCACAGAGCGACACGGCTACTTTATTTCAGGAAAGTTCGATCAGCTGCGCTTGACGGTACCCTATAGTGCCTTTGTCTCGGCCCTTAAGGATCTCGTCGCGCAGTTATTAACTGAATCTGATGAGGCGCTTCTGGCGTGGAAAGACAACCTCCTCCACGCACTTGATGGCAACGGGCAGTTAGTGATCGATGTGATCCCGGAGGTGAAACACATCCTCGGGCCACAACCAGCTATTCCTGAATTGAACCCCTCTGAAAGTCGAAACCGTTTCAAATT
Source organism: Nitrospirales bacterium (assembly GCA_029261305.1). The sequence continues at coordinate 11,921 of JAJDBO010000128.1, read as the reverse complement.
TGTGTTTCGAAACTTCATACGGGTTTTCTGTCAACCGGACCATCCCTTGGTCATTTTCCTTGATGACTTACAGTGGGTTGACCCAGCCTCCTTGGCACTGATTGACACCATTTTGACTGACGACGACAGTCACCACCTCTTACTCATAGGTGCGTATCGGGACAACGAGGTTGATGCCTCGCATCCGCTCACTGCCGCCGTTAATGCCCTGGGGTCGGAAGAACGGCTTTGTGTGAGCCGGCTCGCGATAGATCCTCTGACTCCGGACTCCCTCACCCAGTTGCTCTCGGATACTCTTCATGGTGACCCTGAGGAAATCGATCGGCTTCAGCGGTTGCTATTCGACAAAACCGCGGGTAACCCCTTCTTCCTCAAACAGGTGTTGACGACACTCTACCGTCAGGCAAGCATTTCGTTTGATTATTCCCTCAATCATTGGGTCTGGGACACTGAAGAGCTCGAGGCGATGAAGATTACGAATAATGTCGTCGATCTGATGATTAGCCGTTTGAATGAGTTACCCCAAGAGACCCTACAAGCTCTCAGGCTCGCAGCCTGTATTGGAAGTCGTTTCGATCTGAGCACGCTCGAATTAATTTCAACTGAGAGAAAGAACAGCGTCTTCGATCAGTTGAATCCCGCGATCGAGGCTGGCCTGGTCATACAGGATCGCCATCGTTCTAGTCGGCAGGACTTTCCCAGAACGAGCACCGAGCGCCAAAGGTTACGCTTTTTGCATGATCGCGTTCAGCAGGCGGCCTACGAGATGCTCAGCGAAGAATTGAAAAAAGAGATTCACCTCCAAATTGGCTTACAGCTCCAGGCGAGCATTCCTGACGTGGCCCAATCCGAACGTGTATTCGAAGTCGTTGACCATCTCAATGTGGGCAGTGACCTACTTATCGACCAATCCAAGCGGAGGGAACTGGCGACGCTCAACCTTGAGGCGGCTGGTCGAGCGGTCTCCGCCACAGCCTATGGGGCAGGTTGCGATTATGTTGTCGCAGGGTTGACCTTGCTTCCCAGTGACTGCTGGCAGACGGATTACGAACTCACGCGAGATCTCCACAAAGTGCAGGTGGACGCTGAATACCTTCGTGGTGATTTTGAGTTATCTCAAGAGTTGATCAACACGATGCTTCAAAAATTGCACACCCCCCTCGAGCAAGCCGAGGTGCAGGGTGTGCTTGTCATCCAGCAGACGATGGGTGGGGACTACCGGCAAGCCATCACGACGTGCTGCGAGGCGCTTGCGAAGTTGGGCGTCAGTATGCCCAAAGGAGACCTAGAGGTCGCGCTCCGCGAAGAACTGGTGCGCTACTCAGAGGCATTGGACGGGCGTGATCCATCATTGCTGCTCAATGCACCGGAGGTCACCTCACAGGAGGTGGCCATTGCTCTTCGGCTTCTGGCCAACATTCTTCCCTTGTGCTACATCGCTGATCCTCCTCTGCGTCTCGTCGCCACCGCGAAGATCGTCAATCTTTCGCTCACTCATGGGCATACTCCTGATTCGGCAACCGGGTATGCCTTCTTTGGCTTATTGCAGAGTTCTGCGCTCCACAACTATCCCGAGGCCTACCGGTTTGGTCAATTGGCTATGGCACTGAGCGACAAATACTCCGATGCGTCCCAAATGTGCCGAACCACACACATGTTCTGCACGTCCATCAATCATTGGAGCCGGCATTTGCGAGATTTCGATGCCATCAACCGTCGTGGATTCCAAGCTGGTCTGCAATCAGGAGAACTTCAATTCGCCGGCTACCATCGTTACAACCGCGCGTTGTGTCTCTTCCACCTCGGAACCAACTTGAAGGAACTTGTGCCTGAGCTGGAGGACTTGATCCGATTCGGACGCAAAACCCACAATCAACATGCCACTGATCCCGTCCTGGCCGTGATGCGTGCCACTTTGGATTTAGCTGGTGACACACCAGAACCCGGGTCTTTCTTATTCGAACACATACACGATTCGGAATTTTTGGAAGATCTGGTCGCAAGAGCTGCTATGCCGACGATCGCCCACTACCACATTATTAAAAGCCAAGTGCTGTACCTCTATGGTCGGATAGAAGAGGCACAAATCTGCTCGGAAAAAGCGGCGGCGGCTCTCTCGTTTATTTCGGGCCACGTCGCGACCGCGAACCATGAGTTCTACGCCGCGCTCATTGCTGTCGCGGTTCTAGAGGCTACTTCTCAGGGAAATAGTCTCAAACTCATGGAACAGATTAAGAGGCGACAGCAACAGTTACAACAATGGGCTGATGGCTGTCCTGATAATTTCCTGCATAAGTCCTTGCTCATCTCAGCCGAAATTTCCCGACTCGAAGGCGAAGGCTGGCGAGCTGCCGAGCTTTACGATCGCGCGATCGAGGAATCTGGCCGTAGTGGGTATCTTCAAGAAGAAGCCTTGGCCCGTGAGCGAGCCGGCCTATTTTGGCTGGGCCAAAACCGACGAAAGATCGCTTCGGTGTATTTCAGTGAAGCTCATCACGGCTATCAACTTTGGGGATCTCCGAGGAAGGCTCGACTGCTCGTACAGGAGCAAGGTGGCCTTATTGCCGGAACTCCGATGCCTTCGCAATCCTCAGGTAGAACCTCCATGCCATTTTTGACTTTAGTGAGCACGACAGGGTCCGCGCTTGACTTTGCTGCCGTGATGAAGGCTTCACGCACAATCTCGAGAGAGGTCGACCTCGATGGGCTGGTCAAGAAACTGGTTCGGATCGCAGTGGAGACTGCTGGCGCCCAGCGAGGATATCTTTTACTCGTGAAGAAAGGCACGTTACTCATCGAAGCCTCGAGTACTTTTGATAAAGGGGAGATTCGGTATCGTCCGGCCATTGAAATTGGGTCGTCTGAAGAGGTGCCAGCGAGTATCGTGAACTATGTCACTCGCACGAAAGAGATTTTGACGATTGCCGATGCGGCGGAAGACCCTCGTTTTTCAGGAGATTCTGTGGTCCGTCGCCTCCGACCTCGGTCGGTATTATGCGTACCTATCACAAGCCGCAGTGACGCGGTTGGGGCGTTGTATCTGGTTCATGATCTCGCCACCGAAGTGTTTACGGCTGACCGTGTTGAGATTCTACAAAGCCTGACAGCCCAGGCCACGATCTCTCTCGAAAATGCTGGGTTGTATGAAGAACGCAAGCAATCGGAAAAAGAACTACGAGATGCATTGGAGGAGCTCCAGCGGCTCAAGCATCGGCTTGAGCAAGAAAACGTGTACCTACACGAGGAGATCAACGCCGAACAGGGATTCGGGGATCTCGTGGGACGGAGCGACGTCTTGCGGTCCGTCGTTCGTCAGATCGAACATGTGGCACCCACCAATGCCAGCGTGCTTATCCTCGGTGAATCCGGCACTGGAAAAGAGCTCGTCGCACGCGAGATTCATAAACGAAGCGAACGTCAGACGAGACCGTTGATTCGTGTGAATTGCGCCTCGATCCCTAAGGAACTCTATGAGAGTGAGTTCTTTGGACATGTGAAAGGTGCGTTTACGGGTGCCTTGAAAGACCGGGCCGGACGGTTTGAGCTTGCGGACGAAGGCACTCTTTTTCTGGATGAGGTGGGGGAGATTCCATTGGACCTCCAGAATAAATTATTGCGGGTTCTTCAAGAACAGGAATACGAGCGCGTCGGGGATGACCGAACGAGAAAGGTGGATGTGCGAATTATCGCTGCCACGAATCGCGATTTGCGACAAGAAGTTGAAGCCGGGCGATTCCGAAAAGACCTCTATTACCGTCTCAATGTGTATCCGATTGAGATCCCACCGTTATGCAGTCGCAAGGAGGATATTCCGTTGCTCGCTTCCCATCTTCTTGATCTCGCAGCCAGAAAATTCAATTGTGGTCAGCTCGGATTAACGCAGGCCCATGCGGTCACATTGCAAGGATATGATTGGCCAGGAAACGTGCGAGAGTTGCAGAATGTCATCGAGCGGGCTGTCATTACTTCGCGTGGCAATGCCCTTCACTTCGATCTGCCGGATCTTGTGCAAGCGTCAGAGGCCTTTACGTCATCGGTCGCAGTCCCTAAAGCGACCAACGAGATGGACGTGATACCTGAGGCGGAGAAGCCTCATCGAGAACGTGAGAACATATTAGCTGCTCTTCGACGGACCAACTGGAAGGTCGGGGGCCCTGGAGGTGCCGCAGAACTACTAGGAATCAAGTCCACTACTCTTCACTCACGAATCAAAAAAATGGGGCTCAAAAAGCCAGTCTGACCTGGCACATTTCGATCTTTGATGGGGGTGATGCTAGCAACCTAACTTCGACGGAGGACCTTGGGACCGGAAATTTTTGACAACCAAAGGAGATGAAGTGGGGGGGCCACTTTTCTTCTTGAGGTGCGATAGAGGGGAAGCCAGACGTCAATCAAGCCCTTAGCATATCTGTGAAATTTCGATTCTTAATCACCAGGCCACAGGTTCGATCCCTTTTCGACCCACCACGCAGGTATCGTGACAATGCTCGATTTCAGTTAGTTAAAGGCCCCGCATTTTGAGCGGGGCCAACTGCCGTAATTATTCTGTGGAGGCCACCGAACGTTATTTATCGATCTTTGCTTTTTACCCTAAAATTAGATCGATGGCATGGTCTAGCTACTCCTTAGCGACGGAACCAGGATCGAAATTTCCATAAAAACGGATGTGTGCAATTTTTCCGTCTTTCCAACGTTCCACGACGACTTGATTCACCGCGACATGACCTTTGTCGGCCTGATCCAATTGCATGATCGCCTCGTATAACACCACTCCGTTCCCTCCTCCTTGATCGTCGATTCCCGTCGATAAGATTTCTATGCCGTGATAGGCCGTGACCTTTGTCAGAAATTCGCGCTCATTTTTGACCATCGTGGCTCGACCGACGGTTGGAGCACTGGTGTTTTCTTGTGCCGTGGCATCTTCTGCATAAAATTCTTCAATGCCTTCCGCAAACTTTCCTTGTTTCAAATACTCGATAACCTCTGAGTGAAGATCTTTTAAACTTTTTGACATGACAAATCCCTTTCTCATGAACATGTGTTGATTGATATGATTTCAGGTTATCCCTATTTTTTCTGAAGCACTGGGTAACCTAATGTGTAAATCCACTTGTCATCTTTTTTGGCATTCCGTGGTGCTAAGTCCTTGGCTGGCACATGGCAGGGTATGCAATCGACCTTATAATCTGTGGAAATCGTTTCGACGCGATCATCCGCGTTAAAAAACGACCACCCCCAACCATCGCCCCACAATGGCGAACTTTTGAATCGCCCCTTCGTATCTCGCACCAGAACAAAGAAGCCTTTGATCGTGGTGGCATGTCCGACGGCCGGTCCTGTGGTCATGGACATGGTTTCCGCATGAAGGAGCTCTTTCACCAGTACTGCCCCGTCGGGAAACCGGCGTTTCTTTTGGTAGTACTTGATGGTTTCAGGCTGCGTGTAGACCACATGATATTCGTAAATGTTGGCGGCGCCTCCCTCGGCTTTGGTATGGCTCCAAGTGCCGAGAGTGGGCCACAATGTATAGTCTTCGGGAACGCTGATGGCACCGGATACTGGATCAACATTGGGTGCAAAGGCCTGGTCCTCATTCGCCATGGCCCCTCCTGCCCAACTGGTCATACTGATCATCAATAGCGTGGTCATGATTGTTTGGTATTTCATGTCTTTTTCCTTCCATCGTTGGTAAAAGTTGTTGCTAAATTGTATACAGATCTGTATATAACTTCATGCAGAGTCATGCGGGGTGGCCTAACGTTACAGACTGTGAAAAATATTTAGTTGTACTGGAATATCGTGAGGTAGGGTGATTCGACAATGAGAATGAAGCGGCCAACACTGTCTAAACGAGATCAGCTGATTCAGACCGCCGTGAAACTCTTTGCCAAAAACGGGTTTCATGCCACGGGGGTTGATACGATTGCCGCTGAGTCCGGGGTTACCAAGCGCACGCTCTATGCTCACTTTGGTTCGAAGGAAGAATTAGTGTTGGCAGCGCTTCGCCAGCATGATGGTGTGTTCCGTGCAGAATTCGTGCGGCAGGTGGAAGCCTCCGCCAAAACTCCACGGGGGCAATTGCTGGCGGTGTTTGACGTTGCCGAAGGGTGGTTTCAGCAGAACAGTTTTTACGGGTGCATGTTTATTAATGCCGCGGGGGAGTATTCAAATGCCGATACGCCCATTCGCCAGATGTGCCGTGAGTTTAAAACATTGGTAAAGGGTTATATCCAGGAGCTTTGCGGAAAGGCCGGGGCCAAAGATCCTGAGCGCCTTGCCGAGGAAATGGCCATGCTCTTTGAAGGGGCGATCGTGACGGCCCAGGTCTCTCAAAATCCCAACGCCGCGCAAATTGCCAAACGCGCGACCAAGGCGTTGATTGAAAAAGCGCTTCCCAAGAAACAATAGAGTTTTGAGCTTCTATGGACCATTGTTCATTGTGTATTGAGTTTCCCTAGTGAAAAGGAGGATGATGGATCGAACGCGAGGAGTGAAGATCCTGTAATGGAAGGAGGTTTGGCGATGTTCAAATCGAATCTATTCATGGGCGCTCTGTTTTGCGGTGTGTGTGCCTTTGGGTTTATTCCTTTCTTGCCGGCTTACGGTGAGGACTCCCAAGAATCTTTTACCCTTCCTCCGAAAGTCGTCGCCGACTTCATTCATTCCGTGATTCAGGCCGATCGAACGTTGTATGCCACTCATTTTGTCGAGCGTTTGGAAAAACATAAGGTGGTCACGGCCCAAGAGTATTGGAAACAGACCAAAACACTCCCTCTTCCTGCACAAATGCTTTTATTGTCTGGCTTGCAAGTCAAGCAGCAGGGCACGGGCCTGCAATTTCGATTGGCAGCTCTCCGACCCATTTATGAAAAGAATGGGCCGACCACAGACTTTGAAAAAACGGGCTTGGAAGCAGTGGCCAAAAATCCTAACCAGCCGTATACGGGGGTTATTCAACGGGGCGATAAGAAATTTTTCAAAGCGATTTATGCGGATAAGGCGGTTTCCGTAGCCTGTGTGAACTGTCATAATGGACACATACTCAGCTCAAAGGATGATTATCAATTGGGTGATGTCATGGGAGGGATTGTGATTTCCTTTCCGTTGAACTGATGCGCAATTTTGGAATGGGCTTGGGTGATGACCTCCTTCCCATATCCCTGCTAGCGGCAGTGGAAGTTGAAACTGTGGGGAAATATGGCAATATACTGTGAAGGCAGTTGGATTAAGGTCAGGACCTAAGGGTAATCTAATTCATATAGGTGAAGTGAGGAGAGGTGAGATACTCGTGAAGTTACACGTTGGTGATTTTATCATTGTTAAAAAGTTCAAAGACTCGACCCGACCGAGTCCTCGAGCCAAAGATATCAGTCCTGCTACACACGGTGATACCTATTCCTATCGAATCGACAAGTTTTGGAAAGTCGTCCAGGTGTTAGATGATGGGACTGTTGAAATTGAAACTCGTGGAGGAAAACGGCATCACATAGATAGGAGCCACCAGGGTTTTCGCAAAGCCAACTTGTTCGATCGCCTGATTCATCGAAATCGTTTTTTCTGAACCTCTTCATAAATGCGGGCCAGACGTAGAATCTGACAATCCCATAGCCTGACCCCCATATCTTGTTATCTTACGACGGACTTTCTTCCTCCTTTTCATTCGTGTCTGTTGTGCTTTGGGTTTGAACAGAAGATTTCTCTTCTCCTCCGGCTTTTCCCTCACCCTGGTTCTCCAGGTTTCTTTTGACTAAAGAGAAGGCCACCCGCCGGTTGGTCTTGGCACAGGCGTCCGTGTTTTGCGCGCAGGCCAGTGCAAATTCTCCCAAGCTCACCGCATGCATACGAGCCTTTGGTACATTCAGAGTGGCGAGATAATCCTTCACGACATCCGCGCGTTGTTTCCCAACTTTCAAATTAAATCCTGTTGAGCCTCGACCATCCGTATGGCCTTGGATGAGCACATCCCATTGCCCTGATTTCAGAATTTCGGCATGACTGGTGAGTTGGTCTTGTGCCTCTTCTGGTAATTCCCCCTTATTAAAATCAAAGTGAATAGTATTCAGCGTAGGAATGGACTCTGATATCTCGACCTCATTGGCCGATAGCTCTTGCTTTAACGGGGGTGTGTTGGTTGTGGTGCCAATGAGCATTGGCTTGGCTGGTTGCGAGTCCTCTGGCAAGTTCGCAAAGCTGGCAATGGTCGGATCAAGCTTTTTTGCCTGTTCTCTGACCTGTTGTGAGCGAGCACGTTTTTGTGCGTCTGATAAGACCAGTGGTGTCGATACAGACCGGGTCGGTTGGACCTTCGCCACTTTTGGATCAGGATCTTTGAGAATCTGATACGTGAGAAAACAAATAGTGAGTACGGCAACAGTTGTAAAGCCTGCGAGAATGGCATCGGTACGGTTTAACATTGCGACCTCCTTTGAATTTTAGTTTTGTAAATGGGTGAGCTGGCGACGGATAACGAGTGATCCTCCTTTCTGTGTTTCAGGTGGCGAAGCGTCGCCAGCTCGTAAAATGAATAGAGCAATGGCCGTACCAAAATTTTGGAGGTCGAAATCTTTGTAAAAACAATTGTTTATGGCTGATGCGGGGAACGGAGGAGTGCTGGACCTTTGCGGGGATAGATGAGGGATCGAGTATCCCCGCATGGTGTTAGCGGAAGGCCAATCTTTTTTGTCATCCTGAGTGAAACGAAGGATCTGACTTTGTAGTAGAAATCTTTCGCCGCTGGCTAAGGATGACAAGGAGAGGGCTAATGATGATGGAACGTATTTAAGAGGAGAATCGACTTCGAATAAGGATCTCTACGGATGGTAAATAGCGATCAGGTAGGTTCTTGAAACGTCGGCGACAGTCGGCGATGGCTTCTTCTACCGATTGAAAGTGTTTTCGGCGGGGAAGCAGGTTGGCTTCGTATTCACGAAGTTTTTGTTCTACGGTATCTTCTAGTGACTCATCTTCGGCTAAGTTCTTAGCTGCGAGAGAAAAGTCTCCGTGACTTTTCACTAAAGCTTCATACCCCAATCCTTTCAATCGTTGAGTAATTGTGCTTCGGTCACAGTTGAGACCTTTAGCTGTAGCACCCATATCAAAGCGGTGTCGCCTTAGGGCGGCGAGGATGGCCTCGTCATCTCTGGACGGTATTCTTTTTGTTGGCGAAGGCTTTGGGGTTCGGGTTATCGATGAATTTTGGGGAGATTGGTTTCCATCCAACCGGAGGTCGGCCTTGGTGAGCAGGTTGGTTTCTGCTAATGCTACAGCTTGCGATAGCGTTTGTTTTAGCTCCCGAATGTTTCCAGGCCAGGGATAAGACAGTATCTTCTCTAGGGCTTCCCGATGGAGTTGGATCGCCTTGTGTTGGGATTGTTTGGCGAGTTGTCTGAGAAGGTGCTCCGCCAGTAATCGACGATCCTCGGGGACACGCTCACGCAACGCCGGTAAGTATAAGACAATGCTTCGAAGGCGATAGTATAGATCTTCCCTGAATCGACCCAGTTCAACTTCTTGTTTCAAATCTCGATTCGTGGCGACAAGAATCCGTATATTTGCTTGGCGAGTATGGGCCTCTCCCACTCTGTTGAACGTGTGGTTTTCTAACAGGCGTAGTAGCTTTGCCTGAAGGTCTAGGCTCAGCTCACCCATTTCATCCAGAAATAAAGTCCCTCCCTCTGCGGTTTCCACGTAGCCTTTGCCCCCGATTGCTCCTGTGAACGCACCTTTCACATGACCGAACAATTCGCTTTCGAAAAGTTCCGGTCGAATGGCTGCCATGTTGACTGGGATGAACGGACGCTTTGCTTGATCGCTGAGTTGATGAGCTGCTTTTGCAAATACTTCTTTGCCCGTTCCTGTCTCACCAAGGAAGAGGATTGGGTTGTGACTTTTCGCAGCTTTTTTTATGTCGGAAAAGACTTTGAGAAGCTGAGGGTCCTTAGTGATGATGCCAAAGGTTTGGCATTCCCAGGAAAGAGATTCGAGGTTTTGGGGTAGAGGGGTTGGTGGTTCAATGATTTTAGTCGAGTGCTGGCGAAGTGTTGCAAGTTCAGTCTCCACTTCTTTCATGTGTTGTTTGGTCGTCTCGACTTCTGCTTGTGCCAATTCTAGTTGCTTCAGTCGGTCTGTGGATTGTTGCTCGGCAAGTCGCGCTTCGTTCAGAGATTTCGTCAGTGAAAGAACATTTGTTTCTTTGAGAGTTAAGTCAGATCGAAGCTTAGAGAGCGTGCCTTCTAACGCGCGCAGATGTGCGGCCGTGGAAACCTTGCGAAGTTGACTTTGGATGAGTCCAATGGAAATTATTGAGCCAGTACATGCCAAGACGATGCCGCTCAAAGGAAGTATCCATCCCCATTGAGTCTGGAGAAAAACCGCTGTGGCGACGCATAGACCGATCAAGGCTAGAGTGGTTAAGGTCCCTTTCAAATTTGGAAAGGCCAAGAATATCCAGGCTGCGCTTAAGGACATGAAAAATATGATGAATACCTCTGCTGCGGTTCCAACGGGGTAGAGCCATGAATCGGTCAGTGCTGCGTCGAGTAGTTGGATCTGGATGAGACCTGCTTCATGTATCTCAAGAGCAAGAATGACGATTTTGTCTTTGACGTGCTTCTTGAGTTCGATCCACGGCATTTCCAAAATTGTGTTCAAGGAGTAATGAAAAACAGGTTCCTGCATCCAGGAAGGGACAACTGGCTTAGAGGAAGCGTTGACCGTGATGTCATGGTTATATTCTTTGGCGATCGCCAGGCCAAAAGGGAGTGCCTGCTTGTTGAGCGAAAAACTCTGGTCGAGGTATCCAATGCCTAGGGCCTGATTTTTTAACGGCTCAAATGCAGAAGTGGGATACAAGACTCTTCTAGAGAGTGTGGTGGCTTCAATAAGTGTGGCATCCGCAGATGCCCCACCACAGGCTGATGAACTTGGGCCGTCGAGTGGAAGCATTGGTGCAATGACTTTGGCCTCGGCTTGACTCAGTGCGGTGATGGTATTCGCTAGGCGCGATCTATCGATGGTTGCCTGCTGGCATGTCTCTCCTTCTAATGGTGTCGCTTCGATGATCACGATGGCGGGGTGCATCGTGGGAGTGTTGATCAAGTTCACTTGCCATGCTGTCACGCGTTGGACGAACTCTGGAAAGAATGCTCCTGCAACCAACATACTGCCCGTTATGGTTACCGCGGTGAGCCCTGCCACAAGTCCATGTTGTTTAAAAAGCCGGTTCACCGAGAACACCCTTCAGGTGTCGGCTGGGTGAATTCAACCGTGAGCGGTAAATGTTGTCGGGACAGGGATTGGAGAAATTGGCAGGACGGGGCTGATCCTTCGCTTGCGGTTTGCAAAAAATAATCAAGAATACGAGGGCGATGAACAGTCATGTCCTCCTGTTTCACCAGGTACTCTAAATAGTCATGAGACTCAGAGTTTAACGCGAAGGCTTCTTGGAGAAGGATAGGAATGGCTTCATCTCTATGGCCAGATTGTGCCATGAGTACTCCAACACTGTTGGCATTGAATGGAAGATGATCGTTGTGAACACGTTTTCGAATATCGGTTTGAATGGCTTTGAATCCCAATAACACATGGTGGATGTCATCTGAATGTTCTGGATGTGAAAAGGCCCAAGCCCGTAATCTTGAGAGTTGGTTTCGAGCGGGTTCGGACCCATCGACATAAGGCGGAGCGTAGGCAGCTTGGAACCACCATCTCATGGCTTGGCTGAGATCTCGTTCAGTTCCACTCCCGTTCGCATACATGGTGCCCAACAATTCTTGGGCCTCTCTCATCCCTTGTTCTGCTGCCACGTGGATATGAGTGTGACTGGCCTGAGGCTGTCCGGCAGCGCGAAGCGTGACGCCGAGTTGGAAGTGGGCTTCCGTGTACTCGGGATACAGTGCTATGGCGCGGTGATGGGATTCGAT
>JAJDBO010000127.1 GCA_029261305.1 Nitrospirales bacterium | reverse complement strand
GGTCTGCCAAGTCGGCTCACCTCGTTCCATTGCAACCTGTTTGCAACGAATTGGCCGGGCAGGCCATTGGGTTGGTGCGATACCGAAGGGGCGATTGTTTTGTACCACTCGAGATGAACTCGTTGAATGTGCCGCCCTCATCCGCGCGATTCATCAAAGTCATCTTGATCGCATTATTATTCCCCAACATCCTAAAGACATCCTCTCTCAACAATTGGTGGCAGAAATTGCCGCTCAAGAATGGTCGGAACCAACACTCTATCAACTCTGTACGCAAGCCTATGCCTATCGAGCACTCCCGAAAAATGAGTTTGATGACATCGTCACCATGTTAGCGCATGGATTCATTCCCCACCGGGGACAACAACATGCCTACATTTTTCACGATCGCATTCATCAACAACTGCGCCCTCGTAGGGGTGCACGACTAGCCGCACTTACCTCTGGCGGAGCCATTCCGGATACTGCAACCTACGCCGTTGTGGCCGAGCCACAAGGCATCACTGTAGGTTCTGTTGATGAAGACTTTGCGGTAGAAAGTATGGCGGGTGATATTATTCTCTTGGGCAATACCTCCTGGCGGATTCGTGGGATCGAAACGGGTGTAATGCGTGTGGAAGATGCCCAGGGTGCTCCACCCACGATTCCCTTTTGGCGTGGAGAAGCTCCTTCACGCACCTTTGAGCTTTCTCAAGAAGTGGGGAATTTGCGACAACACGTCGTCAATCAGCTCCCACAGGTCGCCATCAATTCAAGCGAACTCACCGAGTCCGCCAGTCGGTCCTCCCTATACATGATTCTCAAGTCTGAATGCGGAGCCGATCAACGTGCCGCCGAGCAGATCATCGCGTATCAACAATCTGGCCTGCAGATGCTCAGTGCAGTTCCCACACAACAGACCCTTATCGCCGAACGTTTCTTTGATGAAGCCGGGGGCATGCAGTTAGTCATTCACTCCCCCTTTGGCGGACGAATCAATCGTGCATGGGGATTGGCCTTGCGAAAACGATTCTGTGTGAGTTTCGACTTTGAACTCCAAGCAGCGGCCACCGACGAAGGGCTTGTGTTGTCCCTCGGGGAGAAACATAGCTTCCCTTTGGAAACCGTGTGGGCCTTGTTACATTCCAACACGGTCCGAGATGTGCTCACTCAAGCCGTGCTGCAAGCCCCCATGTTTCTTGCCCGCTGGCGGTGGAATGCGTCTCGCGCCTTGGCATTGTTGCGGTTTCGAAATGGCAAACGAGTTCCACTGCATTTGCAACGTATGCGGTCAGAAGACTTGCTCACGGCAATTTTCCCCATGGCCACAGCCTGCCAAGACAATCGCCCCCCAGGGAATATCGAAGTCCCCAATCATCCTCTGGTACAGGAAACCATTCGAGATTGTTTGGAAGAAGCCATGGATATTGAGGGCCTTACCACCATATTGAAAGGAATTGAGGCTGGTGAGATGAAATGCCTCTCAGTCGAGTCTCCAGCCCCATCACCTTTTTCTCATGAAATTCTCAACGCGAATCCATATGCGTTTTTAGACGATGCCCCATTGGAAGAACGACGCTCTCGTGCCATGAATATGCGGCAGATGTTGTCACCAGAAGAGGCAGCCACCGTTGGTGCACTAGATCCCGAAGCCATTGCATCCGTCTGCGAAGAAGCCTGGCCCCTTGTTCGAGACGCCGATGAATTACAAGAAGCACTTTACCTCTTAATGTGGGTTCCAGAAGAGATTGCTTGCAAATGGGAACCCTTTCTCTCCGACTTACTCGATTCAAGCCGCGCCCTTGTGATTCCATGTGGCGGTAACACACGGGACTCAACCCCTATTTGGACTGTCCCCGATCATCTTCAAACTCTAGCGGTAGCGTTCCCAAACCTGACGATTTCTCCCAACAGCCAACTTGCCAATACTTCTCAAGGGTCTGAATTCTCTGGTGATACGCAGGAAGCCCAAACGGCAATTGCTCGAAGCTGGATGGAAGTTATCGGTCCAACCACAGCCACACAATTGGCAGCCACACTTCGATGGCCCGTGTCACACATACAAACCGCACTTCAACAATTGGAAGCCCAAGGTCAGGTGCTTCAAGGGATATTCAGAGGCAAAAGTGAGGAAACCATGCCTGAGGTTGAATGGTGTGATCGTCGATTGCTTGCGCGAATTCACCGACGAACGGTTGCGACCCTTCGTCGAGAAATTGAAGCGGTATCCGCTTCCGACTTTATGCGATTTCTCTTCCGATGGCAGCATGTTGCGCCAACGGCCAAACTCCACGGTGAAAACGGATTGAGACAAATCCTCGAACAACTATCCGGATTTGAAGCTGCGGCCTCGGCCTGGGAACCTTCTATACTGGCCAACCGCATTGCGAGTTATAGCCCCGACGCTCTGGATTATCTGTGTCTAGGCGGTACGGTCACCTGGGGACGCCTTACCCCACCCGCCTTGGATAACGATCTGATCAGTGCCAAACATCTTAAACGAGTCATCCCCACGAGTCTCGCCCCAATTAATGTATTTCCGCGAGACGATGCTGAATGGTTGCTCGCGCTCACCCGCCAAGGCACCAAAATTGCCCAAGCTCTACTGCCAGAGAGGCTGAATGCGGTTGCACAGAATGTCTATTCATATCTCACGCAACGAGGGGCAAGTTTTTTTACCGATATCACGCGAGGAACAGGACAACTCCAAGCCGAAGTGGAACAGGGTTTGTGGGAATTGGTCAGCGTAGGATTGGTCACTGCGGATGGATTCGACAATCTTCGCTCTCTGCTCGACCCCAAACGCCGACGAGGAATTGGCCGGCACCAAAAGCAACGACCCCGCCATGCCATCGGACGATGGTCTTTACTCACACCTCATCCCAATGAAGACGACAATTCTAGTACTTCAGCTATCGACCCGACGGAAGTCTGGGCACGGCAATTACTCAAACGCTACGGTATCGTATTTCGTGATTTGTTAAAACGAGAATCCCTCTCTATCCCATGGCGAGATTTACTAATGATCTATCGCCGGCTAGAACTACGGGGGGAAATTCGTGGGGGACGGTTTGTTTCTGGATTCACAGGCGAACAATTTGGATTACCTGAAGCGGTAGAGACGTTACGTGCCGTACGAAAAGATCCCCAGGCCGGCGCTCAAGAAATACGACTATCTGGATCGGATCCGCTCAACCTTATTGGTATCATCCTTCCGGGAAACCGAATTCCCGCTCATCCCTCTCAGCAGGTAATTTACCAAAATGGAGTTCCAATGGCCTCCCCCTTACAAAACACCAAATCAGCATAATCCCTCCACCACAATTTCTGGATTTTTCGTTATTACATACAAAGACGGCATTCTTACAGCTGACATGAATTTCTCGGTCTAACTATCTCATGATCGCCTTGAGAAAAGATGCTCAAGTTTCGTTGACAAGGTTCACTGAATATTGATAGATACCCAGATCGCTTTATTTCATTATTTCTAGCTTTTCAGGGAGGGTTTCACATGGCTGAAGGGAAAGAGCCAGCCAAACGGCAATTCGTCAACTTTAGCTACCATAAGGTTGATCCAGCCTGGAGGCGCCTCCCGCAAGCGGAGCGAGAAGCTGGCAAGCAAGAATTTGTTAAGGCTATCGAAGAATATACAGGGAAAATCATTATTGTCCCTTATACGACCGTGGGAATTCGAGGTGATTGCGATTTTCTTCTGTGGAGAATCTCTTATGAGCTCGAACTCTTTCAGGAACAAATGTCGAAGGCACTCTCCACTGGTCTCGGTCAATACCTCACCACTCCCTATTCTTATCTTTCAATGACCAAACGTTCAGTTTATGTCGACAGCCATGTGCATGAGGACCAAGAAGGCCGCCGGTTAAAAATCACCCCAGGACGAAGCAAGTATATTTTTGTCTACCCGTTTGAAAAAACACGGGAATGGTATTTGCTGACCAAGGCCGCTCGTCAGGGTATGATGGATGAACATATTGAGATTGGTCATAAATATCCTTCGGTGAAACTCAATACCACCTATTCCTTTGGTCTTGATGATCAAGAATTTGTCGTGGCGTTTGAGACCGACCATCCAGAAGATTTCCTCGACCTCGTGATGCATCTTCGTGAAGCGGAGGGAAGCCGCTATACAAAACGCGACATTCCGATCTTTACCTGTATCATGAAGAGCTTAAAGGAAATGGTCGATACCCTGGGGGGATAATCCCCCCTCCTTCGTACCTGGATACCCTTGGGGTGGTTCTCTTAGAAGAAATCCTTCTTGAGGAAGCTTTATGCTAACGCCATTCAAAATGGCTTAAGTACTTCCAACACATCCTCTCTTCCATTTCTTATTTTCCATGGCTTTCCAAAGGCCCTCTTCCTCATTATTCGAAAAGCCCCGCATATCTTGGCTTGGCGCCATACTGTCAACCCTCCTTCCAGGTCTCGGCCTACTCATTCGTGGTCATCCCAAGCATATGGGTTGGGTGTTGATGACCGGATCCATTCTTTTGGCCTTGACTTGGGGACTTGGATCAATCGCCGGGCCAGGGGCAGGACTCTTCTTTGGCATGTTGTTTATTTTACCTTGGTGGTGTCTTCAAGCCTATGAAGCCTCTCTCCCTCTTCCTCTCGGTCAACTGCACACATTAAAAACCGCTTGGAGTCGTGCCCACGATATTCGATATCTTGGCGGTCTATTTCTACTCACAGCCCTGACCGACCTCTATATTATTTTGGTAAACCCCGAATACCATCTTTCCGTTTTTTGCTCTAAACCTACTGGAGCTTTGGGCCTGCTGGCGAAATCCCAATCCCCTGTCCTCCATATCGTTATCGGGTACGGGTTTCTCAAACTCTCTCCATGGTCATTTTTTGTCTATTTGGCATATGCCAGCTTTGGTTTGATGAATGCCACTGTCAATTTCGCCTGTTTTGGATTTGGCAGGATTCGTACCGTATTCTTCGTTTCACTTATAGTCTTTACGGCATACGTCATTTGGCGTAGACGCTGTTTTATTGATAAACACTAAGGATTCTTGCTAAAAATTTAATTAAGGGCTTGGATTTTTTGACAGGCTCGCCAACAGTATGCTATCCCCAAAGTGGTCTGAAAATAGTAGGTTACACATCATGGAACACACTCCCGAACAAGAAAACGATATATTATTTGCCACCCGAGACAGAGATGGTGCTGTGACTCTGTATGCTGATGAAGAATGGGCCGTTGAACGTGGGGCAGATCCGTCTCAACTTCACATGGTCGAGATTCCACGAGAATTATATTCAAAGGGAACAATCCAAGAAGTCCGGGAATACGTCGCCTCGTACCTAGAAGACAGGCAAGGACAATCACCTCAATAAAAAGAGAACTGTTTTCTTATGAGCACCACCACATACACCATCCCCAGAGAACTTATTGATTCAGCAATTGATTCCCTCGCTGTGCAAAATCGGACCATGATTCGGTTATTGCTCCTTCAATACCAAGATCCTGTCCTAGAAGACATTGAATATATGGCTGCAGACCAACCAGACTCCCGCTTTATGGCAGGTGGACAACCAACCTCTAAACCCTCGATTGGTGAAGCCGTGAGAGAAATCACGGCCCGTATAGAGCAATACCGACTGCTATTTCGTCAAAAACGTGAACGACCCGCACTGCAAATTGAATGTATAAAAAAACACATGGCTATTACGGATTTAGCGATTACCGCAGCTGAAGGGTTACTCAACGACCGTTTCCAAGTTGATCCAGTGACCCTCAAAGACCGCAAAAAGGCAGGAATTTCGTCCTTACCCAAACCTGAAATTCGACGACTCAATAAAGCCTGGGATCAAGACGAGATTTCAGAGAAAGATTATCAGACGACTCGCCTATTGATTGAACTTCAAACTCTGGTTCGTCGACAAGAACGGAACCGACGTCGACTCACCACAGCCCAGAATGAATTCACACATTCAGGGATGAGCCCTCTTCAAGATCATGAGATCGCACATATTTGGGGTATTCCCTTAGGAAGTTTGTCTGGCCGAAAAGTCAAAGCCCTGAACAATTTTCTCATTGCGCTTCAAAATAAAGTGGAAGCAGATAATTCACTGCCCGACGTGAAAGAAGCTCGGCCAGACCTCTGGCGCGAAACCCTTCAAGCCTTGACGAAACAACCCATTGAAAGATCCGTCGTAAGCTTCATCGCCGGGATCGAACGAACCGAAGAAATGTTACTGGATAAACTGACGACACTAGCCGATGGGACAATACCCGAGGAATTGGAATCGAGTTTTTGGCAACTTATCTCCCGCATTCATGATACCGAACATTGCGGGCCATGGAGTAATCATGCTCGAGCCATTTTTGCGCTTCAGCGCTTGTCTGCGATCCTCTCGGATATTGATCCAACCATCGAGGACCTTGAAGATGATCTATTGAAAATCATTACCCCACAAGCCAAGGGCGAGGCTCTTCCTGCCCCTGAAGAACAAGAAAAAGAAATTGAACTCGGTGAACAGGCCTT